>JBKDPB010000205.1:0-16547 GCA_046342615.1 Planctomycetota bacterium
CCTCAAGGAAGGGGTCAAGGTCAAGCCGGAGATCATGGTTCCGCTGGTCGGCTTCAAGCGGGAACTCGATCTCCCAGTCGAGATCGTGCATCGCGTCGCTGCCGAAGTCATGAAGGCGACCGGCAAGAAGTTCCCGTACCACGTCGGCACGATGATCGAAGTCCCGCGCGGCGCGATCACTGCGGATGAGATCGCCGAATCCGCCGAGTTCTTCTCGTTCGGAACCAACGACTTGACCCAAACCTGTTTGGGCATGAGCCGCGACGACTCGGGATCGTTCCTCCCAGCCTATCAAGGGCTGGAGATCATCAAGGCCAATCCTTTTGCCTCCATCGATCGATCGGGCGTGGGGCAGTTGATGAAGATCGGGGTCGAGAAAGGGCGATCCACCCGGAATGATCTCAAGATCGGAATTTGCGTCGAACACGGCGGCGATCCATCGTCGGTCGAATTCTGCCATATGATCGGTCTCAACTATGTCAGCTGCAGCCCATTCCGCGTTCCGATCGCCCGTCTGGCTGCCGCACAAGCCGCGTTGCGGCATCCGGCGCCTGCTCTTTCGAACAAGTCGGCGAAGGAGAGCAAGCCTGCGTCGAAAGGTTCGGTAACCCGCAGCCGCAGCCTCGCGCGAAGCTAGTCCCCAACCGCGGGGACCGTGATTCCTGACCCAAAAAAAAATGGCGAAGAAGTCTCACCGCGAGACAACTTCGCCACCGGGGGGGAAGGAATCATGAGAAGGGACTGCCAAAAGACATGGCATCTCACGTTCACTGCAACCTTAAGTCGTCTCGGGGCGCAGTGCATCAATTAAGTGCACTTTTTGTGGTTCGCGGGTCGAACCGAGGCCTTGGTGGATGCGACCTTAGGGATTGTGACGCCTGTGACGGCTTGTTCCCCGTCCGCAAACCGAGAATCAGGTCGATGCGACCTGATAGTAATCCCGGTACCATGCGATGAAACGGGCGATTCCCTCTTCGATACTCGTGGAGGGGGCGAATCCGATTTCGCGCTGCAGGGATGAGACATCGGCGAAGGTCTCCAGTACGTCTCCTGGTTGCATTGGCATCGGGTTGCGGATCGCAGGTTTGCCGATCGCCTTTTCCAGGACATCGATGAAGTAGGACAGCTCGGTCGGTTGATGGTTTCCAATGTTGTGGAGGCGATAGGGAGCGGCGCTGATGGCGGGATCGGGTCGATCCGGATCCCAGGCGGAGTCCGGTTCCGGAATGCGGTCCAACAACAACAGCATCGCCGAGACGATATCATCGACGTAAGTGAAGTCGCGCTTCATTCGGCCGCCGTTGTACACGTCCAGCGACTCACCCGCGAAAATCGCCTTGGTGAATCGAAACAGCGCCATATCGGGACGTCCCCAAGGTCCGTAAACGGTAAAGAATCGCAGGCCCGTTGTCGGTAGCCGATAGAGATGGGAGTAGCAATGAGCCATCATCTCATTGGCCTTTTTCGTCGCCGCATATAAGCTGATCGGATGATCGGTTGGGCAAGAAGTGCCGAAAGGTTGGTGCGTGTTTAGTCCATAGACGCTGGAACTGCTCGCGTAGATCAAGTGCGGTACGCGCTGCGAGCGGCAACCCTCGAGAATCGTCAGAGTGCCCTCCACATTGGATTGGGTATAGGCAAACGGATTCGTCAGCGAGTATCGCACTCCCGCTTGAGCGGCGAGATGGACCACGCGTTCAAATGCATGGTCGTTGAAAACTTTGGCGATGGCATCGCGATCCTCGAGCGACACGCGATGAAATTGAAAAGTGTCCCACGCATGAAGAAGGCGTAGGCGATCTTCCTTGATACCCGGGTCATAGTAGTCGTTGACGTTATCGATGCCGACGACCCGGAAGCCCGATTCGAGACAACGTCGGGCCATGTGAAAGCCGATGAAACCTGCCGTGCCGGTGATCAGAATCGTGCGCATGGTGTGTCCGTTTCTAGGCCGAGGGGAGTCTCAAGTCCCGAAGGAAGGGATGCGGGGGTTTGGGAACGGAGGCAGCGTGCCGGACAGCAGTCCGAACCCAGGATTGCAGGGATGTCGGATCGATGATGGTACCGCTGGCGAACCATGCCGTAGCCCATTCAAGATCGTTGCGGCTGCCGTTCAATCCGCTCCATACCAAACGCAAGCACGAGGGATTCTCGGTACCCGGTAGGAATGGCTGCGATGCATTCGGCTCTCCATCGAGGGCTTCGACCAAACAATCCGCAGTTGCGATGACCACATCCGCGTGCGCCGGTCGAACCCATTCGCTCAGTCGATGCATGCGCTCTGCCGCGGTCCAGGCGATCGAAAGGTCGCGGCTGTCCATTTGAAGCGCGAGACATTCCTCGTGGGCGAGGCGACGGACTGCGGCATCATGAATCGGCAAGAGGCCGATCAGATGCCAACGCTGTACGAGGGCGCAGGGCATCCTAGTGATCGCCTCCGCAGGAATCCGACGGCGGAATGGCCACCAAAGCTACCGAGCCGGTTTCCAAATGGAGCACGGCATCAACGCACGCGGACGGGATCAGGAGCGACTCGCCGCGGCTCAACCGGTGGTGTTCTCGCGATGTTTCGATGGTGCCGGTTCCGGCGGGGAGCGTCACGATCGAGAACGTTGTGGCCGGCAACGGGAATCGGCCGGGTCCTTTGCATTCCAACAATTGGAATCGGTCGCAGTCGACGAGAATCGATTGGCCCGCCGTATCGGTCCCCCTCGGAGTCGCGATCGAGACCGGCCCCCGATCGAAATCGATCACCTCGAGGGCTTGAGCGATGTGCAGGGGACGAGGTGAGCCATTCGCGTCCAGCCGGTTCCAGTCGTACAGACGGAATGTGCAATCGCTGGATTGTTGGATCTCTGCGACGATCAAGCCAGCCCCGAGGGCGTGGACCGTCCCGGCAGGGATGAAAATACAATCGCCTGTTTTCGGATGGAGCTGATGGAGGCAGCGTTCCGTAGCTCCCTGTGCAATGGCGAGTTCCAGGTCGCTTCGAGTCACGCCCTCCTTGAGCCCTGCGTAGACGACCGCCCCGGGATCCGCTTCGAGGACGTACCACGCCTCGGTTTTTCCGCGGTCTGGAAGGGTCATCCGAGCCCCGTACACGTCGTCGGGGTGGACCTGGACGCTGAGATCTCGTTGGCAATCCAGATACTTCAGAAGAAGAGGGAATCGATCCCTTCCCTCTGCCGGGGTCGCTGCGGGGCCCAGCATGGCATGCGGGTGCTCTTCGATCAATTGCCGCAGGGTGAGTCCCGCGAAGGCCCCTTCGCAAACGACGGACTCCCCTTCCCGGTGGTCGACGATTTCCCAACTTTCAGCCCAAATACCCTCATCGGGTAGCTTTTTTCCCAGTTGGGCCGCTAGGCGTTGGCCACCCCACAAGTAGGATCGGAACAGCGGGGCGAAACGAAGAGGATGGTCTGGAGTAAACATGGATTGCCAAATCGGCTCCGACAAACAAAGCTGGAGAGAGTTCATTTCCTATCCCCCCATTGTAGCGAGAGGATCCGCACCCGATGAAAGGTGACGATCTATTCGAGAAAAGCTCGATGACCTTCGGCGAACACCTCGAGGAGTTGAGGAGGGCGCTCGCCAAGGCGTCGATTTGGCTTGGGATCGGATTGCTCGTCGGCTTCCCCTTAGCCTCCTCGGTCATCAAGTACATGCAAGGGCCGCTGGAAGCGTCGTTGCAGAATTTCTACCGGAAACAGTCCGAAGTGGAGATCGCCAAGGCGCTCGAGGTCGGCGCCGTCTCGAACGATCTGTCGTCTTGGATGAAGGACAACAAGGTTTCCAGCCAGGTGGTATGGGTCGATCCTAAACGGCTCCAGCGAGCGGACTCCGAGGCCCTCGACGTACTCAAAAACGCCGATTCGGAAGGTTTGCCAAACCCGAACAGCATGATGCGGTTGCGATTGTTCGTTCCCATCGTGGCCAGTACCGAGGCGCTCGGACTCCAAGAACCGTTCATGATTTGGCTCAAGGCTGCCTTTGTCGTCGCCGTCGTCGTCGCCAGTCCCGGTATCTTTTTCCATCTTTGGCAATTCATTGCGGCTGGACTGTACCCGCACGAACGCCGCTACGTCTATTTCTTTCTGCCGGTGAGTCTGTTGTTGTTCTGGGCGGGGGCCTTTCTCGCGTTCTTCGTCATCTTTCGCTTGGTGATCGACTTCCTCTTGGAGTTCAACGCCAGTATGGGCATCGGAGCGTCGCCACGCTTGACCGATTACATGTCGTTCGCGCTGTTTCTGCCCCTGGGGTTTGGCATCTCGTTCCAACTCCCTCTGGTCATGTTGATACTCGAGCGACTCGGGATCTTTAGCGTTGCTACGTATTTATCGCAGTGGCGGGTAGCGATTCTGGTGATTGCCGTCATCTCGATGGTTCTGACTCCCGCGGATGTTTCGAGCATGATCGGCATGGCGGTTCCGCTGGTCGCCTTGTATTTCCTCGGTATCGCCATGTGCCATTACCTGCCTCGAAGCAACATGCAGCAGACCTTGAGGAGCGGACAGCGAGCCAGATAGATTTGCGATGCCATCCAACGATCCTGTCTCCAGCAACGCGAAGATGTACGTCGAGTTTCCACTCTCGATACGAATTGCTCAGCGCAGCATGCTCCTGGCGGTCCTCATCCCGATCCTTCTCGTCCGACAGCTACGATTCCCTTGGTTAAGATTCGCGGTCCTATCCGCGTCGGGTGCCTGCGCAGCCGTCGGTTTCATTGCCACCTATTACGCTGTGGTTCGTTATCCCTATATGGGCCTGGTGGACGCGGTCGATGGAGATCTGTTCTCGAAATACATTGAATCGCAGAAGAAGTGGGTGCAGGTCGCGGCAATATTGATCTGTCTTGTCATCGCAATCGCTGGAGTCGTTGTTCCGATGCTCGACGGTCGGATCGTCGTTCTCGAGTGGGTTGTCATTCTCTATGCGGCGGCCGTCTTGGTGTTTGTGATGTTTTTGCTGTTCTATTACGACCCCACCGACCATCCCACGATTGCAACATTCCTGCGATGCAGCATGGGTCTCGGAATCTTTCTTTATCCTTTTTTTGTACCGGCTCTCGTGATCGGCTCCATGCGGGTAGATCGGCTTCTCGATGAAGCCGTGATGAAGATGGAATACGACCGTCGGCACTCGCCATCGGGCCGGTAGATCCATCTCGAGGCGTCCACCGGAGAACCAAATGGGGGGCCCCACAACCGGGGATCTTCACACAGAGGGCGGGCTTTCCGACATAAGACGGTCTCAAGGGGAGTTCCCCATTTTTCACGCGCAAAGGGCGATAGGCTGTCGAAAAGTACTCAACGTTTTTTTAATTATATTCCTTGGGATTCTAACGGTTGACCGCTTTTTTTTGGCATTTACAATTCAAGAAGTTGTTCGGGTTAGAAGCATTTTAGGAGAAGGATGGACTAGTGAAAGTTTGAGCTGGGATGGCAACTTTGATTGAGAGTGAAACGGCCGATTATTCGGCGCCCGCCGTGGATCTTGACAGCAAATGTTATCAACGCCTGAATACCGTTGATCGGCACTACGCTGAGACCCTCAAGTCCTTTTGGAAGGCGAACGCAACATCAGAAGCAGTCGCAACCCGGTTAGCAAACCGATCTGCGACGCAATCCGTACTTACATCGATTCCCCTCGCCCTCGCCGATATCTTTTCCGTCGGCCTTTGTTTGGTCGTGGCGTTGGTGGCCGCGAATTTCGTTCTCGGTCAAGTGGACCGCCAAAGGCTCGATGTTTCGAGTTCTTTGATTTTGTCGTTCTTGGTTTTGCCGATCGCCCATCTGGCAGGCCTGTACCCTGGAATGGGACTCGGTTCGATCGTCGAATTCAAACAGTTGGTGCGAGCGTTGTTCGCCACATTCTGTGTCTTTGCGGGGATCGCCTGGTTCGTGCTGCCGGTCGCTCGCACCTCCCTTTTGGGTGTGGTTGGATTAGGTTTTGCCTTGTGCCTGCCCACCGCCATGGTTATCCGGTCCATCGCCCGAAGCATCGCATGTCGATTCCGATGGTGGGGGGCTCCGGTTTTGATCGTTGCGGATTTTCCCCGGGCTTTGGATATTGCGAAGCGCATGCGTCATGAGACGGCGCAGGGATTGCGACCTGTCGGCTTGCTTCTCAACCCGGACCAGTACTGGTCGTTTGAAAAGGTAGGAGCCGAGGAAGGGATCGATTGTTACGACATTCGGCGAACGAGTGATGTCGCGGAGCGGCTGGGAGTGACATGGGTCGTTGTATCCCCCTGTGCGAATCGCGAGACGACTCCGGCCTTGGACAGCGCACTGGCCACCATACCGAACCGTATCCTGCTCTCCTCCAATCAGCTCGACATGGGGATCTGGGATGAACTATTTTGCTTGGGATCGCATACCGGCTTGCGTCTCGGAGGCGCCCACTCCTCAAGCTTCAAGCTTGCGGCCAAACGGCTCATTGACGTGGCATTGACCCTTTCCGCTTTGATCGCCGGCATGCCCATTTTTTTGCTGGTTTGCGCGTTGGTCAAGCTGACATCTCGAGGTTCGGTCTTCTACTCGCAGAAACGGGTTGGCCGAGGGGGCAAAGAGTTCAAGGCGTGGAAATTCCGCTCGATGGTCCAAGATGCCGACAAAGTGCTCGAAAAATACCTCGCCGATCATCCTGACGCGCAACAGGAATGGAACGAGACGCACAAGCTGGCGAAGGATCCGCGTGTGACAACGATTGGCAAGATCCTTCGAGCCACCAGCTTTGATGAGCTGCCCCAACTGTGGAATGTCCTCGTGGGTGAGATGAGTTTGGTCGGTCCCCGTCCCATCATTGACTCCCCCACCTACGACGCGGATTACATCCGGCAATACCCGGCTGAATTCGAAGCCTACAAGACAGTCCGTCCAGGATTGACCGGGTTGTGGCAGGTTCGCTGCCGCAACAACGGCGTCTATGAGATGCGCATCTACTGGGATATGTATTACATCCGCAACTGGTGCATTTGGCTCGATTTGTATCTAATCATGCGGACGCTCAAGACTGTCCTGTTCCGCGAAGGCGCCAGCTAGGATCGACCGTTCATGATTGTTCTCTTAGGAGCCTCCGGATACGTGGGCTCTTCCTTTGAGCAGGCGCTGGTGGCACGTTCCATCGATTACGTGGGTGTCTCCCGATCGGAAATCGACTACACGTGCGCCGATCGTCTGTACGACTTCCTCCAACAGACCCATGCGAGTTTCCTGATCAACTGCGCGGGCTACACCGGTAAACCGAACGTGGATGCTTGCGAATTGGAGAAAGGGGAGTGCTTGTTCGGAAATGCGGTGCTCGTCGGACGGATTCGTCAGGCATGTCAGCGCGCCGGTATTCCGTGGGGTCATGTCTCCAGTGGCTGCATCTTCACCGGACGAAGATCCGATGGTTTAGGTTTCCGAGAAGAGGATCCTCCGAACTTCTCGTTCCGCACCAACAATTGCAGTTTCTATTCCGGGACCAAAGCGTTGGGTGAAGAGATCCTCGCCGATTGCGATTCGTGTTATCTCTGGCGACTGCGAATCCCATTCAATGAAATCGATTCGCCCAGAAACTACATCACAAAATTGATTCGATACAGCCGATTGCTGCAGGCGGAGAACAGTCTCTCGCAACTCCAGGACTTTGTGACCGCATGTCTGGAATGTTGGTCGAGGCGAGTTCCCTTCGGGATCTATAACGTGACCAATCCCGGTTCGATCACGACGCGGGAAGTCGTGGCGATGATTCAGAAACACCTCTATCCAGATCGCGCCTTTGAGTTCTTCGAAAGCGAAGACGATTTCCTCGCCAAGGCTGCCAAGACACCGCGATCGAATTGCGTGCTCGACAGTTCCAAACTTTTGGCGACCGGCATTCCAATGCGAAGCGTCCAGGAAGCCCTGGAGTGGTCGATGCGGCACTGGAGTGTCGCTTCCGTCGCTTGATCGATCGCAGTACAATCGATTTCGACATGGATCGCGATCTAACACGGATGGAGCAATATGAGTTGACTGCCCTGCTGTTTTTGCATGGCATGGCACTCGCTTCGTGGTTTGTTCCGATGGGAGCCGTCCTCGAGACGGCGAAACTTCGCTGGTTGATTCCGTTTGCCTTTGCCGCATCGGCGATGTCCGCGCTCCTGTCCCCCTTGTTCTTCGGAGCCATGGCCGATCGCTCGGTCCCTCCGATTCGCGTCCTGCGATGGCTGAGTGTCGGTTCGGCGGTTTTTGCGCTCGCCGTGGGATGGGGTATTCGCGAGCAATGGTCCCCGTGGTTGATTTGGATCGGAATCCAGCTCCAGTCCCTGCTCAGCATCCCGACCAACAGCTTGACCGGTTCCATCGTTCTTGGACGCCTGTCCCACGCGCATAGCCAATTCGGCTCGATTCGCGCGTGGGGTACCATCGGTTGGATAGCGGGTTGCTGGCTGGTGAGTTGGCTCCATGTCGACAACCAACCGACCGCATTTCTGGGGAGCGCTGGGCTGTGGGTGGTCCTCGCGGCCTTCACGCTGCGGATCCCCATGGGGGCGACACTGCCAGCCGCGCCGTCGCCATTGACCCTGCGCGAGCGTTTTGGGCTCGATGCCCTGGCACTGCTCATCAACCCAAGCCACCGTGTGATCTTTCTCACAGCTGCTTTGGTCGCCATCCCATTCGCGGCGTTTTATCCCTACACACCGGCGCATCTTGCGGATCTCGGCCTGGAGCGAATCAGCGCGTGGATGAGCCTTGGTCAAGTCCTGGAAGTCGGAGTCCTCTTCGGGATCGGAGCGATCTTGACGCGCTGGGGATTCAAACGGGTGATCGCGCTGGGACTCTTTTGCGGCATTCTCCGTTACGCGCTGTACGCCTTCGACACACCCTGGGCGGTACTGACCGGAGTGGCGCTGCACGGGTTTGCCTACGCGTTCACCTACATCAGCATCCAGCTCTACCTTGCCGCACGCATTAAAGTCCAGTGGCGGTCGCGCGCTCAAGCACTCCTGAGCATGATGACCGGAGGCATCGGAAATTTGGTCGGCTACTTGCTGACGGGAGGCTGGCTGGCCGTATGCGAACGGGACGGGGCTCCGGCATGGACCGTCTACTGGTTAGGGCTCTGCAGCCTGGTCGTCCTGGTCATGATTTACTTCGTCCGCAGCGATCCGGATCGCCAGCAGGCATGAAAGCCCCTTTCCGATCGGATCAGCTTGACGAACCGTAGAGTCAAGATCGTTTATTTCTTATCGCTATCCTTTGCGATTTCGTCTTTGAGTTCGCCGCAATCTTTGATCACGATCTTGGATCTGGTGGCGCCGCTGCTAGATCCTTTTTGCTCGACCGCCTTCACAACGTCCATGCCTTCGAGGACACGGCCGAAAACCACGTGCCGACCGTCGAGCCATTTCGTGACTACGGTGGTGATAAAGAACTGCGAACCATTTGTATTCGGTCCGGCGTTCGCCATGCTCAGCAAACCTGGTTCATCATGCACAAGTTTGAAGTTCTCGTCTTTGAACATAGGACCATAAATGCTCTCACCACCAGTGCCATTGCCAGCTGTGAAGTCGCCCCCTTGGAGCATGAAATTTGGAATGACCCGGTGAAAAGAGCTACCCTTGTACGTCAGAGGTTTACCGCTCTTCCCCTTTCCTTTTTCACCTGTACAAAGACATCGAAAGTTCTCGACGGTCTTGGGAACGTCGTCGCCAAAAAGCCCGATTACGATCCGGCCAGCGTCCTGGTTGTCGATGGTAATGTCAAAATAAACCTTGTGGGTTACCTTGGCATTCTTGGGTGATTCGGCATTCGACAAATTCGAGAAAGATATCCATAGGAGTAGCAGGTAGGCTAGGAATCGCATTCGTATCTCCATTCTTCAGAATGAGGGTGGCAAGAATCGACAGGACTGGAGAAAGGCTAACAAACCCGGCCGTTGCTGGCAACCGTATGCGAAGGATGCAAGGCAAGGATTGCTTCGCGCTCGCATCCAAGAGTGATATCCTGCCACGTCAAGCGATAGGAGGATTTTCATGACGGAGCTTCAGTTCAAGGGGACCACGGCCTTAGTGACCGGCGCCGCCAGCGGCATCGGCCGCGCTGCGGCTCGATCGTTTGCCGCCGAAGGGGCATCCGTGGTGCTCTGGGATATCGATACGAGGGTCCGCGATGTAGGCCGAGCGATCGCGGATGATCTTCATGTTGGCACGCGAGCCGAAATCGTGGACATCACCGATGGGGATGCCGTGCAAGTGGCTGGGCAGAATGCGGGGCCAACAGGCGATTCGGTGGTCGACTCCGTCGATCATGTGATTCACTGCGCAGCGGTCGGCTCTGGGAAATTCGGCTTTCCGTTCACGCGTTTGCAGCCAAGCGATTGGGCTCGGGTCCTTCAAGTCAACGTGATGGGAATGGTCCATATCGCGCATCGGTTTGCTCCCAGCATGATAGCTCGCAAGCGGGGATCATTTGTCTTCGTTGCGTCGGTTGCCGGCCAGATCGGTTCGCAAACCGATCCTCCCTACAGCGCGAGCAAGGCAGCCAACATCAGCTTCGCACAATGCATGGCCAAGGATCTTGCTCCGCACAACGTGCGGGTCAACACCGTTTGCCCGGGCATGGTTCAGACGCCGCTGAATCGATCGGTTTGGGAAGCTTGGTGCGCGACCGTTTCCGAATCGGACCGCCTCAGCTACGAGCAATGGGCGGAGAGCAAGATCCGGTCGGTCGTTCCGCTGCAGCGCTGGCAGAGTTGCGAAGATGTCGCATCGATGATCGTGTTCCTTGCCTCGGCGCGCGCATCGCAGATCACGGGCCAAACGATCAATGTCGACGGCGGCCAAGTGATGCACTGGTGAATGACGAGATCTTCGGATCCTGCGTCGATATGGCGGTGCTGCGAACCACGTGGCGTTTGGTATATTGCTCGGCTCGACAGTATTCTTCTTCCTTGCAAAACGATCCTATGATGTCGGTCTCTAATCCTTTTCAACTCGACGGCAGATTCGCTCTCATCACCGGAGGATCGCGAGGTCTAGGACGTGTGTTTGCCGAAACGCTGGCCCAGGCCGGCGCGTCGATTGTGATCGTCAGTCGCGACGAAGAACGCTGCAGATCCGTTGCACAGGAATTGGAGCAATGCTTCAAGAGGCCGATGTATGCGTTCGGGTGCGATGTCGCCCGCGAGGATCAAGTGAACGCCCTGTTTCGTGCAGTCGATTCATCGGTCCCGCACGTCGATATTTTGATCAATAGCGCCGGGCTCAACCGACGAAATCCCATCGCGGATCTCCAGGTCGAGGATTGGGACGATGTGGTCGATGCGAATCTCAAAGCCCCCTTCTTGATGGCGCGCAAGTTTGGGCCGCCGATGGCCGAGCGAGGCTGGGGAAGAATTATCCACTTGGGATCCATCCTGTCGGCGATCGGAATTCCAGGTCGAACACCCTATGCTGCGTCGAAGGCAGGACTCCTCGGATTGACCCGCACTCTCGCTTTGGAATGGGCAACTCGAAACGTCACCGTCAATGCGCTGTGCCCCGGCCCATTCAAGACCGATATGAATCTCGAGCTGACACGGGATCCGGTGCGCTTTCAGGAGTTCGTCCAGAAAATCCCGATGGGCCGATGGGGCGAATTGACGGAATTGACCGGACCGATTCTATTTCTTGCGTCCGAGGCTAGCTCCTACATGACTGGCCAAACGCTCTTCATCGACGGCGGATGGACAGCGCAGTGACGGGATCGTGGAGGATTTTGGGACGATGACGAGCGGCATCAGCCTCAACGCGCTACCGCCCGGTTGGAACCGTATCGAACATCGACTCGTCGGCCACCGTTCAAACCGTGAGCTAACGCTCTGCGGCTGATCGCGAATGCGACGATGGAAACGACTCCTGCAAGACCTGATGACCAAAGTCGACCATGTAGTCATGAATGATTTCGCTGAGGCCGGGAGCGTCCGGCAATCCGATCGCGATGGCTCGCGAGCCGTCGACTTGAGTCGGCCATCGGCGGACGATGTTGCGGATGCGTGCGTCGGGCGATTCCTGGATCTCACCTACGGCGAGGCCTGTCTCCCCAGCGTACTCCTGCAACGCTTCCTTTGCCATGCGCGGTGTCACGCAGCGGGCTGGTAAACCGATCGCTCGATCGGCACCGAGGACCGCGCCTGGCACTTCATGAAGCGCAATTAAGGAATCGATCACCGTGCGGTAACCCGTCATCGGATGAGGCTGGTCCCAATCGACCGGCAAGAGACAGACCTCGCGTTTCAACGGTTCGCGAAACATGCCGCTGGCCCAACTCGATGCGGCAGCATTCGGTTTGCCAGGCCGAATGATGACGGTCGGCAAACGGGCCGATCGACCATCGACGAAACCTTTGCGCGAGTAATCGTTGATCATCAGTTCACCGATCACCTTGGTCATTCCGTAGGTGGTCTGCGGTGTCTGCTTGGTCGAATCATCGCAGCGCTCGGGTAACTCTCCGCCAAAACAGGCGATGCTGCTGGAGAAAACCACTTTGGGTGTATCGCCGATCGCGCGCAGCGCATCGAGGAGCACCCGCATTCCGGCGACATTGACGTGCCAGGCATCCTCGAAGCGATCTTCGCATTCACCGCTGACCATTGACGCCAAATGAAACACAGAGATGTTCGGATCGGTCCCCAAGACAGTCGCAAGGGCCTGTTTATCTTCGACGCTTCCGGATACGCATCGAACGTTCGGGAGTGCATGATGCGGGATCTCGAGGTGGGACCAGATGGACTCCATGAGCGCAGGTTCGAATCCGCGATCGAACAGGACGATCTCTTGAATCGGCCTGCGCAGGCCGTCGGTGAGGGTCAATTCGCCGACGGCCAGCAATCGCCTACACAATTGACGTCCTAAAAATCCGCCCCCTCCGGTGATCACCACTCGCATTGCTGCCGACCCTCGAACGTTGCACTCCGAACCATGCCGCGACGTTTGCGTCTATAATCGGCCCCCATGACAGCTACTAATGTATCAGGTTGGACGATTGGATTTGTTGGACTAGGGAAGATGGGATTCCCGATGGCGAGGCATTTGGCGGAGGCCGGAGCGCATGTCGTTGCCTGGAACCGGAGCGACGAGCCGTTGCAGCGGGCAGCTGCGTTGGGCATCCAGCGGACTGGCTCGTTGGATGAACTCGCGAAACGTGTCGGTGAGGGCATCGTGTGTTTGAACTTGACCACCACCGAAGTGGTCCAGGAGATCGCTTGCGGTCGCGAGGGTCTCGCGGATCACTTGGATCCCGGGGCGTTAGTCATCGATTTCGGGACAACAGGGGTTGAAGCGACTCGTGCATTGGCGGCCAGGATGCCGTGGCTCGATGCGCCGGTTTCGGGAGGGGAGGTCGGGGCTGAGGCGGCAACGCTCTCGATCATGGTGGGGGGAGAGGAGGAAGCATTTCACCGCGCGTTGCCTCTCTTCGAAACGCTTGGCAAACGCGTGACCTACATGGGACCCTCCGGGGCAGGGCAGGTCACCAAGATGGCCAATCAGTTGATCGTGGCCCAAACCATCGATGCGGTCGCTCAGGCCTTGCGCTTGGCGGAGCTTGCAGGCGTCTCGAGCGCGCGGGTGCGCGAGGCAATGCTCGGAGGGTTTGCTGACAGTCGTATCCTGCAACTGCACGGCGATCGGATGGTGCGTCGGGACTTTCGTCCGGGAGGACGAGCTGTATGGCAACTCAAGGATGTTCGCATGATTTGCGAGCTTGCGGCCCAGGTGGGGTTGCGATCGGATTCGCTGGACCATTGTCTCGCCTTGTGGGAGGGATTTGTGACCGAGGAGGGGCATGGCGAACTCGATCACGCGGGATTATTTTTGCGGTATCTAGAAAATGCCCCTGATCACGGAATCGCGACACCATGATTCGTTCCGATATCGATTTGGCCCGCCAAGGCAAACAGCAAGGATTTCTCCGAGTCCCCTATTCCCACAACCTTGCAGGTTGGGCGAACGTGATGATCCCGATCACCGTGATCGCTCGCGGTCAAGGGCCTACCGTTCTGGTGCTCGGAGGGAATCATGGCGATGAGTATCAAGGACAAATCGCCATCATGAAGCTAGCGAGAACACTCTCCGAGGAGGTCGTCCAAGGACGATTGATCCTGATTCCCTCGCTCAATTTCCCAGCAGCCCAAACTGCGACGCGCCTTTCGCCAATCGATGGGATGAACCTGAATCGCGCCTTCCCGGGTGATGCAGAAGGCTCGGTCACCAGCCAGATCGCCCACTACTTGACCCACCATCTCTTTCCGATCTCCGACGCAGTGATCGATATTCACTCGGGAGGGCGGAGCATGGAGTTTGTTCCGTGCTCTCATATGCATGTCGTTGCCGATCGGGAACAACGCCGCGCGATGCTCAGCGCGATGCTGGCGTGGAACACCGATTTTTGTTTCTTGTACACCGATATCGCCGGGAGCGGGCTGTTGCCGGTCGAAGCCGAGAACCAAGGCAAGACGGTTGTCACGACGGAGCTCGGCGGCGGCGAAGGAGTGTCCGCTTCGGTTCATCGGATCGCATTTGACGGTCTGCAAAATGTTCTTCGGCACCTCGGGGTACTTTGTGAACCCGTTCAGAGCCGTGCATCCATGGGATTGCCCCCGTCGGTGATCACTCAGGCCTTGGATGCCCGCAATTATCTGTTAGCGCCCGAGTCGGGAATTCTTGAAGTCTGCGTTGACCTGGGGGCTCCCGTCATCGTCGATCAGCTCCTGGGTTTTATTCACTTTTTGGAACGCCCCGATCGCGAGCCGATGGCGATTCGATCTCCTAAGAATGGTTATCTGATCGCCATGCGAACCCCCTGCAAGACGCAGCAAGGAGATTGCGTCGCGGTGGTTGCCGAACCTGTCGACGTCGATGCCATCATGCGCTGGTGAGCCAGCGAGTGCTTCCTGTGTATTTTTCAACGGCATCCAGATCGAGGGTGATGCCGAGCCCAGGTCGATCGGGGATTTGCAAATACCCTTGATCATCCAATCGCCATGGGTCTTCGACCAACTTATCGATAAAGGGTGATCCAGTCAGATACTCGACGAACCGAGTATTCGGTATCGCAGATGCCAAATGCAGATCGGCCGCCAATCCGATCGCGGTGTTCCAGCCGTGCGGAACAAACTCGACGCCGTAGTCTTGGGCCATCCAGGCGATTCGACGTTCCTCGCTGAGTCCCCCTACTTTGGTGACATCGGGCTGGATGATGTCAAAGGCTTTTTGCGACAACCACGGCAGGAAGCTTTGGCGCCGGGTCAGCACCTCGCCTCCGGAAATCGGAACCGGCGAATGTTCTCGAAGCTTGACAAAATCGTCCAGCGCATCGGGGGACAACGCCTCTTCGAACCAAGTGACTCGATAGTGCTCAAGCATCTTCGCGGTTTGGATCGCCCACTTGTAGTTGCGCGACCAATAGGCATCGGAGCCGCCTGCGTCGACCATCAGATGGCAATCCTCGCCGATCGCATCGCGGGCCGCCGATACGATGGATTCATCGGTCTTCGCGCATTTGCGTCCGAAGGGCCCCCATCCGATTTTGAAAGCGCGAAATCCTTGATGCTTGACGGCAAGAAGACTCTCCTTCATCTTTGCCGGTTCCTCCATCAGGAGTGACGCATAGGGTTGCACCCGATCGATGTATCTGCCGCCGAGCAGTCGACCGACCGGCTGCCCTGATGCCTGTCCGAGCAGATCCCAGAGGGCGATATCGATGCCGCTGATCGCATGGGTGATCGAGCCTCCTCGCCCCAGCCAGAACATGTGCTGGTGAAGCTTTTCGCTCACTCGCTCCGGTTCGAGAGCGTTCTCATCCGCATACAGCGGGCGGAGGACATCCAGTGCTGCACGAACCAAACCGTCGTTGGTAAAAACGCTCCCCAAACCGACGCGGCCCGTATCGGTGTGGACGGCGATCAAGGTGTGGACGCAATCCTCGGGTTGGATCTCGTTGCTCCAGCCACCTTCCGGAGTGGCGCCGCGCAAACCAGCAGATGTTATCTTGGTGATCTTCATGGCTATTTGTTCTTTCAGCAAGAGCGTTGAGGGATCCGGCGATAGATCTCCACCGTCGGTTGATAGTCCTGGATTGCATCCAAGGGGAAGATCGGTCGCTGGCATCGTCGGTGGCCGAGTTTCCTCACGTTCGCACTGGAGGAACCCGGAGCATCGATGGAGAGCATTGGACTGCACCAGTCAGCGTACATCGGGCGCTGGCAGTGAGGCGACTTGACCACCACGGCCTGGAAGTTCTTAGGGTTTTGGCCGTTGGCATAGAAGTACGAGCGATCGTAGAGATTGACACCGCGACTGCCAACCACGACGGTAAATGGGCCGAACTCCAGAACCGCTGTCGGTCCAGAATTCCACAGTTCTCCGAAGGATTCGCTTCGAAAGACACCGTCGCTGAGCGATTTCACCCGCGCTCGGACCGAGATGGGTTGGAATCGCGTTGGGTCCAAGGTCCCTCCGAGCGACACCTTCACTTCGGCTCCGACGCCGGCTTGCATTGCCGCGTGTGCAGCTGGTCGGTCGACGATGGGGATCAACG
>JBKDPB010000206.1:0-87756 GCA_046342615.1 Planctomycetota bacterium
ATGCACGCCCCCCGGTGGCCTTGTGCCACCGGAGGCAAAGCTTCGCAGCTAGGGAATCGAGAACTCGCTGCTCTAGCTGTGAAGCTGATTCACCAGGCGACACAAGGTCGCCGGGGTCTTGTGCGCGTTGGGACGCGTGGCTAGCTGTGAAAGCTGATTCACCGGTGACGCAAGGTCACCCGGATGCTTGCGCATCTCGGCTAACAAAGGACGTCGACCGTCGCAATGCTCCGAGCTCGCCATCCCAACGCCTCGCAGATCCGCCGCGGCGGAACCCTTCACCCTTAGCCCTTCACCTTTAGCCTTTAGCCTTTTTTTATCTACATCGCGAAGGATTCGAGATCTTCTTTGGGTGCGACTTGGTAGCCGTGCGGTTCCATGGAGCAACCGGCGCGGCCTTGACTCAGTGATCGGATCGCGCTGGAGTAGCCGAACAATTCTTTGAGCGGTGCCAGGGCTGTGACGCTGGTGTTCGAACCGCGCGCTTCGGTGCGCTCGATCAACCCGCGGCGTTGCTGGAGGTCTCCCACAATCTCCCCCAGATAATCCGCGGGCGTTGTGATCTCCATCTTCATCACGGGCTCCAACAGGGATGGGCCCCCTTCACGCAGCCCTAGATCAAATGCATCGTTGGCGGCGATGCGAAAGGCCACTTCGTCCGAGCCTACCTCGGCGACTTCGCCGCCCAAGATGCTGATGCGCATCCCCGTCAGCGGGAACGAACCCACCAGACCGCCACCCTCGGCGCGGTTCTTCAATTCTTCCAACGCCGCTTGCCGCAAATTCTCTGGCAGCATCTTGTCCGGCGGTGTTCGATCGAGCACGATGACCTTCGCCGATAAATCCTCCATCGGCTCGAATCGAACGCTCAACCTCGCGAAAAGGTGCTGCGAACCGACCTGGCGGTTGCACTGGCCGACCACTTCCGCCGCCGATGCAATCGTTTCACGGTAACTGACGCGCGGCTTGTAGAACTTGACGTTCAAATGGAAGTCGCGGACCAGCCGATTCTTGATCACTTCCAAATGCAACTCGCCCATCCCGGAAATGATCGTTTGCCCCGACTCGCTGCTCTCGGTCGCATGGAACGTTGGGTCCTGCCGCTTGAGCATGTCGAGAACTTCGGCCAGTTTCTTGCGTTCGGTCGTATTCTCCGGCTCGATCGCCATCGAAATCACCGATTGCGCGAATTGGATCGACGGCAATTCGATCATGTCGCGGGTATCGCATAGCGTATCCCCGGTGATGGAATCGCGTGGACCGATCGCGCACGCGATATCGCCGCACTCGAGCGCGTCGATCTGACCCTGCTTCTCGCGTTTCGTGGCGTGGATCTGCCACAACTGGGCGACATTCTCCTTCTTGTCCCGGTTGGGATTGTAGACGCGTGAGTTGGAATCGAGTCGACCGGAGTAGACTCGAATCCAAAACATGTCCCCGGTCTTGGCTGGGAGGATCTTGAACACGAGCCCGCAAAAGGGTTCTTTGGCATCCGGTTTGCGATGCAAGATTTTGTCCCGCTTCTTGGGGTCGCATCCCTGAACCGGCGGTCGATCGAGCGGACAGGGCAGGTAGTGGCTGACTCCATCGAGCAGCGGTTGCACGCCCACGCCATGCAATGCGGATCCGCAGAGAACGGGCTGGATTTCTTGCGCGATGCATGCGTCGCGCAGGGCCTTGCGAATCAGCTCCGCAGGGATCGGCTTTTCCTCCATCGCCAGTTCCATCATCTCGTTGCTGAAGCTGTAGAGTTTCTCCAGCATGACGTTGCGCCAATCGCGCGCGTCGCCCACCAGTTCTTCGGGAATCTCGGACTGGACTACGGTTCGGCCGGCGTCCTCGGTGTTGAAGGTCAACAGCTTCATGTCGATCAGATCGATGATGCCGCGGAATGGGTCGCTGGTATGGCTTGGGCCTTGTCCGACGGGGATCTGGATTGCGAGCGGGTCGGCGTTCAATCGAGGTCCGATCTCGTCGAGGACTCGATAGAAATCGGCCCCTTCGCGATCGAGTTTATTGATGAACACGATGCGGGGCACACCGTACTTGTTGGCTTGCCTCCAAACGGTTTCGCTCTGGGCTTCCACCCCCTCGCGGGCGCTGAAGACAACGACTGCGCCATCGAGTACCCGGAGGCAGCGTTCGACCTCGGCTGTGAAATCGACGTGTCCCGGCGTGTCGAGCAAATTGACCGTGCAATCCTTCCACCGGAACGTGACGCACGCGGCGAAAATCGTGATGCCGCGCTGCTGCTCCTCGGGATCGTCATCGGTTTCGGTCGTTCCCGAGTCGACGGCGCCAGCGCGGTGCTTGGTGCCGCTCATGTAGAGCATCTGTTCGGTAACCGTCGTCTTACCCGCATCGATGTGGGCAATGATTCCGATATTGCGGAGGGTCTTTAATTCACGGGCCATATTAAAACGATCGGCTCACCATACGCGGAAGGTCACGAGGGTTGGCGGCGCAGATCAAGCCATTCGCTGTGGAATATGCCTTCACGGTCGACGCGTTGATAGGTGTGGGCGCCAAAATAGTCGCGCTGTGCTTGCAGCAAATTCGAAGGCAAACGGGCCAGTCGATAGCTGTCATAGTAAGCCAGAGCGGTCGAAAACGCCGGCACAGGAAGCCCAAGGTGGCTGGCGGCCATCACGACTGCGCGCCACGATTCCTGCGCCTTGTCGATGGCTTGCTGGAAGTACGGGACCAACAGCAAGTTCTCGAGGTTCGGCTGGGCGTCAAACGCCTCCTTGATGCGGTCGAGGAACTGGGCTCGGATGATGCAACCGCCTCGCCATAACAGGGCACAATCGCCATAGTTGAGATCCCATTTGTGTTCGCGACTGGCCTCTTGCAGTTGCACAAAGCCTTGAGCATACGAACAAATCTTGGACGCATACAACGCTTGTCGCACCGCTTCGATGAACCCCTTGCGATCCTTGATCATCGATTGCACTGCGGCTCCGAATGCGGGGTTGTGGGATCCGACCGGGGCTGGCAGTACCTTGCTGGCTCGAACGCGGGCGTCCTTCATCGCCGCGAGGCACCGCGCGTAGACGGCGGTCGTGACGAGCGTGCTGGGGACTCCGAGGTCGAGCGCCAATTGGCTCATCCATTTCCCCGTTCCCTTGGCACCCGCGACGTCGAGTATCTTGTCGACGAGGTAACCGTCACCGCCTTGATCATCCTTGACGCTGAAGATGTCGCGCGAGATCTCGATCAAGTAGCTTTGCAGTTCGCCCCGATTCCATTCGGAAAACACGTCGTAAAGTTCACCGTTGCTGAGCCCCCCGGCTTCCTTGAGAAGGAAATAGGCCTCGCAGATCAGCTGCATGTCGCCGTACTCGATGCCGTTATGCACCATCTTGACGTAATGGCCGGCACCGCGAGGGCCAACCCATTCGCAACAGGGGATGTCATGCTTGGGCCCGACCTTGGCAGCGATCGATTGAAAGATGGGACGGATGGTTTCCCACGCGGCCTTGCTGCCACCGGGCATCAAGCTGGGGCCTTTGAGGGCCCCCTCCTCGCCACCCGATACTCCCGAACCGACAAACAACAACCCTTTGCTTTCGACGTACTGGGTTCGCCGCTCGGTGTCGGCGTAGTGGGTGTTCCCACCGTCGATCAGGATGTCGCCCGGCTCCAAGTGGGGCAGGAGTTGCTCGATCAAATCGTCGACGGCGGGTCCCGCCTTGACCAGCATCATCACGAACCGCGGCCGTTTGAGGTTCTTGACCAGTTCGGGGATCGAATGGCAACCGACGAAATTCTTCCCTTTCGCGCGTCCTTGAATCAACTCGTCAACCTTTTCGGTCGTTCGGTTGAAGACCGCCACGCGATAACCGCGGCTTTCCACGTTCAGGGCCAAATTCTCGCCCATAACAGCCAGGCCAATCAGGCCAAAATCGCACAGCTCGCTCATGCTCAGGACTTTTTCCAGGACGCGGCGCCGAAGCGCCATAGGTACGAAATGACTCGGAGGTCCGCGAATTCTAGCTTTGCGGGCCCGCATCATCAATCGATCCTCTCGTTGCCGACCAGGACCCCCGCGCGCAGGTCGCGTGCCGGGCCAAGAAAAAACCGGGGCGAACACCCGTTTCCCAGGTGCCCCCGGTGGCCTTGTGCTCCCCGGTGGCCTTGTGCCACCGGAAGCAGAGCTTTTTAGCTAGAAACGGGCTCACGCCATGCACGCCCCCCGGTGGCCTTGTGCCACCGGAGGCAAAGCTTCGCAGCTAGGAAACGTAGAACTCGCTTCCCTAGCTGTGAAGCTGATTCACCAGGCGACACAAGGTCGCCGGGGTCTTGTGCGCGTTGGGACGCGTGGCGAGCTGCGAAGCGGGTTCACCGGTGACGCAAGGTCACCGGGGTCCGGGGAGCGGCGACACAAGGTCGCTGGGGTCCGGGGGAGCGGCGACGCAAGGTCACCGGGGTCCGGGGAGGTGGCGACGCAAGGTCACCGGGGTCTCGGGCTCCCCGGTGGCCTTGTGCCATCGGAAGCGGAGCTTTTCCGCTAGAAACGGGCTCACGCCATGCACGCCCCCCGGTGGCCTTGTGCCACCGGAGGCAAAGCTTCGCAGCTAGGGAATCGAGAACTCGCTTCCCTAGCTGTGAAAGCTGATTCACCAGGCGACACAAGGTCGCTGGGGTCTTGTGCGCGTTGGGACGCGTGGCTAGCTGCGAAGCTGGTTCACCGGTGACGCAAGGTCACCGGGGTCCGGGGAGCGGCGACGCAAGGTCACCGGGGTCCGGGGAGTGACGCAAGGTCACCGGGGTCCGGGGAGCGGCGACGCAAGATCACCGGGGTCTCGGGCTCCCCGGTGGCCTTGTGCCACCGGAAGCGGAGCTTTTTAGCTAGAAACAGGCTCACGCCATGCACGCCCCCCGGTGGCCTTGTGCCACCGGAAGCGGAGCTTCATCCGCGAGAACCGGGCGGGTCATGGTTCGGACTGGATTGACCTGCGACTACAGTGACCGGTCTCGGTTGATGACTTACGAACGATCCGGAGAAGCAATATGACCTATTTGTCCCATTGGCATCGATCACTCGCTTGCGGAGCCTGGGTCGCCGTTCTTCTCCTGACAGGCTTCTCGTTGCGGGCCGCGGATTGGGCTCAATTTCGAGGAGGAGCGGCGTTGAGCGTCGCCGCAGACGCGAAACTCCCGGAATCCTGGCCTGAATCGCCAACACCCGCATGGCGCACCGAGATCGACGGCAGCGGATGGTCGCAACCGATCGTGATCGGAGACAAGGTTTTTGTCACCACCGCCGTGGGGACCAAGTCGGTGAAGCCGAAGGGGATGACGGGCGGGGTGATGGACCCGAGCACCATGGGCCGCGCTCCCAAGCCCAAGGATCCGGTCGAATGGCGTTTGGTCTGCCTCGAATTGGCTAGCGGCAACGTCCTGTGGCAGTCCAAAGCCGCCGAGGCTGTTCCGGTCTTTGGCAAACACGCCTCGAACACCTTTGCAACGGAAACGCCTGCGGCCTCCAACGACACGGTCTACACGTATTTCGGCGCGGCAGGTGTCTTGGCCGCGTACGATTTCAACGGACAAACAAAATGGTCGAAAACGTTTGAGCCCCAGAAGATCACCAACGACTTTGGGACGGGATCGTCGGTCCTGCTCGCCGAGGATCGTTTACTGATCCAAATGTACAACGAGGATTCCGCCGCCCTGATTTGCCTCCGTGCTGCCGATGGCCAGGAGATGTGGCGAGCGACGCGGGACAAGGGATCAGCATGGAGCACACCGATCGTGTGGAAGAACATCGACCGAACCGAAGTGGTGACCGCAGGCTCGGGTTCGGTCATCGCCTATGACCTTGCCGACGGTTCGGAACGTTGGCGAGTCAGTGGCCTGGATACCTCGTTCTCCTGTTCGTTGGTCGCAGACACGCGAGCCGTGTACTATGGAACCTCGAGCCCCGGCAGCCGAGCTCCCCTGGGTGCCATCAGCGCGGGGCATTTAGGGAATCTCACTCCGGCCAAAGGCGAAGCCAAGAGCGAAGGAGTACTCTGGTCCGGTTCCAAAAGCGGAGCGGGCATGCCTTCGCCGGTTGTCGTCGGCGATTACATCTATTTCTTCGGCAACACCGTCACTTGCTACGAAACGCAAACCGGCAAGGAGATGTATCGCAAACGGACTCCGGGTGGCAAGCTGTTCGCGGGATGCCCAGTCGTCGTGGGAGACCGCATCTATGCCGTCAATGAATCCGGTGATACCTTCGTGTTCGCGACCGGACCGGAGTACAATGTTCTTGCCGAGCTGAAGACAGGAAACAAGGATGAAGTGTACTGGGCGACTCCCGCAGTCGCCGAGGCGTCCCTTCTGATTCGTTCGTCCGATGCCGTGTACTGCTACCGCTGAGGCGGGCGGCAGAGGCCGACCGTTACCGCGGACGCAGAACGACTTGGCGAATATCGACGATGGCGGCGGCCTTCTTGGACCGAGGACGCACCTCGAGCCGCATCTTGCCAGGCTTCAACTGCACGGCACCCAGATCCTCGATGACGATGTTTTGGAAGTGTCCGGTCTCGCGCACTGTCCAAGGGATGGTTTGGGTGCTCCCGTCTGCGGATATCAAGAGGATCTCGACCTGAGAGCCGCCATTTCCCGCGCCGC
The DNA here is from genome assembly GCA_046342615.1 of Planctomycetota bacterium. Taxonomy (GTDB): domain Bacteria; phylum Planctomycetota; class Planctomycetia; order Pirellulales; family Pirellulaceae; genus JBKCUI01. The sequence goes on from JBKDPB010000206.1 coordinate 6,625, forward strand.
AACCGCAGTGAACCTCCAACTCGGCCGGGCCATCGATGCCGCAATCGAACGTCCACTCGGCCCAATCCCCCACCTCGGTCCAGTAACCGAGCACATTCTTGTAGGTCTCCGGCTCATAGCGCAGGCGAGTTCCATGGGGAGTCCCCTGCGATGCCTCCAACCAGATCGCACCGTCGCGCACTTTGAGCTTGGGGGCCCGGCCCGCGACCGCTTGATTCATCGCGTCGCGCCAAGGCGCCCACGCATCGCCCAATGCGACCGCTCGCTCGGTTTGCCCGCGAAGACGGGATGAATCCCGGTCGACGTAGATGGCTCGATGGAGGTCGGCGTTCCATTCAGGGTTGGGGGGGCATCGCTGCGCGGCGACCGATTGTTTCCACGCATCGAGCGATCGCTTCAAATCCTGCACAGTCTCCGCGTTCTTGGCGGCAACATCGACCGCCTCGGACGGGTCGGTATCCAAGTCGAACAATTCGTGGACGTCGGACTCGTAGTCGTGAACGAGTTTCCAGCGGCCGCGTCGAATCGCGCCGCTCGGTTTGCTTCCTTGATTGGTGTAGTGCGGCAGATGCCAATAGAACGCGCGGTCATCCGGTTTGGATGTTGGCTCCTGAAGCATGGGCCAGATGCTCTGACCATCCAGCGGACCGACCGATCGCGAGGGATCCACGCCGATCGCAGCCAAGATCGTCGGCAACAGATCCATCAGGGATACCGGCGTTTCGACGACACGGTCGGAGGGTAGTTTTCCTGGCCATCGCATCAACAACGGAACTCGCAAGCCTCCTTCGTACAAGTAACCTTTGCCGGCCCGATAGGGGCCGTTGTGGGTGACCGGTTGGCGATATCCCTCAGGTACATGCAATCCACCGTTGTCGCTCGTGAAGATCAACCAGGTATTGGCGAGTTCGGGTGATTCATCGATCCCCTTCACCAGCCGACCGATCGCAGCATCCAACGACTCGATCGAGGACGCATAAAGCGGATTCCACGCATGCGCGTTTCCCGCAACCTTCGACTCCGTCTCCTTGAGCATGATGTGAGGCGAATGATGCGGGATGTAGCACAAGCATGGTTTCCCCCGCGAAGCTCGGAGGAACTCGATCGCTTTGTCGGTGATCAAGTATTCATTCTTGCCTCCATCGGTCGCCGGATCCCCGTTTCCAGGGGGCTCAAAAACGACGTCAAACCCTTGAGCCGCTGGGGACGATACCCCGCCTCCCAAGTGCCACTTGCCAAAGATTCCGGTCGCGTAACCGGAACGTTTCAGGACCTCAGCCAGAGTCTGCTCCGAAGGAATCAACTGCGGCTCCATCACGGCATTGAGAAGCCGTTGGCTCGGTGCATCGGGCCGGCCCGGTAGAAAGCTGGTGAGATGGAGTCGCGCCGGATTCTTGCCGGTCATCAACGCCGCTCGCGATGCCGAGCAGATCGGCAGCCCACAATAACCGCTCGTAAAACGAATTCCCCCGGCTGCCAGTCGATCCAGGTTCGGCGTGCGATGGTCGGTCCTGCCATAGCAACCCAAGTCAAACACACCCAGGTCATCCGCCACAATCACGACAATGTTCGGTAGCGATGGGTTCTCGTCCTCCGAAGCCGGCCGCGGCGTATCGTTACCAACCGACAGCCCGCCCAACCCCATGAGCAGCCAGGCAACCAACCATGCCGACCAACCTCCGATCCCATTCTCCAGCCGCAACAGGGGGTAACTCACGATGTTCTTTCTGGTCGATTTCAAATGCATGCAAATGCCTAAGCTGCAATCTTCGGGTCAAGGGAGGATTCGGTTTCACTTCCGTGGAGGGGTCTTCCGATGAAGACGATGGAAACGAGTCGCCGCAGATCACTCTCCATGATAGCAAACTGTGTCTCGAAAAAATGGTGGGGGCATGTTTCGAGGTTTGGTCACATCAACCCACAGATTCTTGACTGAGCTGACGCAGCATCGTTCGCCGGGCAGGATTGCAATTGGATTGGCCTTGGGTACGTCCCTCGGTTTTCTTCCTGTCGACAATCTCGTCTGGGTCATGCTCCTGCTATCCGTTTTGTTTCTGCCTGTACACCAATTGTCAGCGATCGCGGCTTGGATCTTGGTCGGTGTACTGGGGAATGCTTTTTCGGTCGTTCCGGATGCGATTGGAGATTGGCTTCTCTCCATGGACAGCGTGCGATGGTTTGTGGTTCAACTGCATTCCGTTCCGTTGGGGGCCTGGTTTCGACTGAACAACACGTTGGTCCTCGGGAGTTTCGCATTCGGCCTGATCATGTTGATTCCGAACTGGGTCGCTGGGCTGGCTCTGTGCAAACGAGCGGAGCGTCAGCGAGGCCATGCGCGGGTGGACGATTTTGCAGACGTCGCGACGGTATACCGCAAGGCACCGGTCTCGCCATCGGCTCCGGTCTCGCCATCGGCTCCGGCCGCGCCGATCGCTCCGTCCACGGCACTGGCTCCCGTCGCTCCACTGGCTCCCGCGACGGTACCTCCGACGCGCAGCGAGCCGATTGCCGCGGAGTTCGTTTCAACAGCCGAGACCTCCTTGGAATCCACCTCGCGTTCCTTGCCATTATCCCTGCGGATCGATCCTCCGCATCAGGATTTTGGTTTGGTTCCAGCCGAAGAATCGCACCGTTCGGACCAACTCGCCATTCGAGAAACGTTCATTGAATTGGTCCGTCTCCGAGTGCCTCAACCTCATCCTTCTTCTCCAACGAACGATCGCGCAGACGCTATGCTCCTCGAAACCAAAACGCCATCGGCTCCCCTGCCCGAGAGTCCATCCGGCCTTCGTGCGGACGGGGATGAGTCCAACGGGATGATCTCGAATGACTCGAAGACGACCCGCTACTCGCCGGCCCATCAGCAATTGTCCGGCCCCAAGTCCTCGAATTCGCTTCGCTTTCTCCTTCGCCATCTGACGAGCCACCGCGGCGGGCACGAGAGCCAGGAGACGCAGGCATGAAATGGCGGGATTCAGCTGGGCTGACGATTGCCGTAACGGCATTATTGGGTTTTAGCGCCCAGCCGGTTGCTCGCTGGATCGTGAATCGCACCGTATCCCAGTTTGCATCGGGGGCTGCGACGACAGCAGGGAACGTTTCCTGGGATCCAGTGAGTCAAACCTGGACATGCAGCAATCTCCGTATTGAAACCGGCGGAGGCGAGTGGGTGCAAGCGGCTCGAGCTACGGTTCGACTGGATGCCAACGAACTCTTTCGCCGCAATCTGGTGATCGATTCCGCGAAAGTCGACGGAATGATCGTGCAGTTCCCTCAGATCCACGACGATCATGGATCGCGCTCGAATCCTTCGATCTCCACGTTTCCCGAGTTTTCGTTGGATGCGTGGGCCGATACCGTGTTGAATCAACACAAGAGCGATGTGCTATCCGCGTCGCAACGTCGCGATCGCCGTCGTCTTGAACTGCGACAACAGATGGATCGCTTGCTCAGCCGCTGCGCCGAAATCGAAAGCGTATCGACCCCCAACCCTTTGCGGAGTCGTAGGGATATCCAAGAAGTTCGTCGGGAAGTTGCCGATTTGCTCCAAGCATTGGCCGAGGAAAGGATTCGGACTCGCGAAGCGGATCACAAGCTCGCAATGGCAACGGAAAAATTCCAGGAAGCCTGGCGCGACGACTTGGCCCAATCCGTTGTGAATCTCCTGCCTGAAAAGTCGCGTTTGGTGCAGCACATTGTGGACAGGAGCTTCGCCCAGTACTGGGAATCGCGCGGCCCGTTGATCGCGGTTGCATCCTCAACCGGCCGACCGCTGCAAGAACAACCCTCCTCGACACGCGGCCGAGACGTTTCCCTGCCCGGGCTTCCCAAAAACCACCTGAAGATCCGATCGGCGAATTTGTCCGGCTTGATCGAGATCGAAAACAAGAAACCGATTCGATTCCGAGCCTCCATCTCGGGATGGGGCGACGAACACGGCGCGACGGAGCCTCAATCGAAATGGCATTTCGAAATGGTCGGCACCGATTCCTCGTCGACGATCGAAGCCGTTGTGGGACGCGCGAACCGAACCGACCCGAGCCCCGTCGCGATCGAGAGCCCGCCCGGAAGCAGCGAAGATCTTATGATCACTTGGACGGAGCATACCGATCCCGCGCTAACCAGCCGCGGGCACTGGCAAACCACCGCCAAGGGAGATCGATTCGACCTGACGATTCCTGTCGATAGCATCGCAAACCTGTCGCGATCGGACATTTCGATCGCGTTCGAGGGCAAGATGGATTGGCAATCTTGCTGGAACGCGGCGATGGAGAATTATCGAGGCCGCTATCTAAGCGCTTCGTTGCTGCTCGCCTCCAGAGACTCGATCGGATCGGATTACCCTTGCCATGACCAACATCCTGAGGCGAACGAGGAATCGCTGGTCCTGGTATCCGAAATCTGGGAGCGAACCCTCGCCAACTATCTGGGAAGCATTTCCACTCGGATGCAGACTCGCATCGGGACGCTCCATACGGTGATGGAGCAGTTCCGAACGCAATGCTGGAGCGAGGGAGCCCAGCAACACCACGATTTCCTTGCGGACCTCGAACGGGAGGCCCAGGCTCTCCAGGACAACTGGGACGACTATGGCAGCCTAAGCGACCGTTTGGCACGGATGCGGGGAAGCAAAGAGGGGTTTTAGAAGTCCGGTGACAGGACGCCCACGACAGAGGGGCATAAAAAAACCGATCCAAGACCTACGCGTCTGTCCTCGCTGCGTCACTTAGGCGTGAGTGCTGCGACAGCGGACGAAACAGGGGCTAATTCGCGCGGGTCTTGAATCGGTCGGGCAAAAACAATCGTTCCAGCCTCGGGTCATCCAACAAACAACCCTCGCCGGGAGACGAAACTAGGGTGTGGCTTAGGGTCTCGGGGGACCATTCGCCACATGAGAGCAAGCGGACCGCCGGCTCGAGATGGGCTCAAAAAAATTCCTATTTCCTAAGAATTCTCATCACAAAGCCGTGGGGACTCGACCCAGCAGATTTGTCTAGCGGCCCGTCGAGAACCGACGAAACGTCCCAATCATGGACCTCTTGGGGCGGGTTTGTGAGAATCCGGGACGCCGATCACTTGGGTCGCGGGAGCTCAAAGAGGTCTTGGGTCCGGCACCAGTACTCGGCCCCCAAACGAGCGATGGCCTTCAAACGCCTCGGATCCGGCATGCCATCCGGCCCGAGAATCGATTCTGCAACATGCATCGCGACCACTTCGCCGATCACCAAATTGGCAGCAATCGGCCCGTCTCCATAAGAGCGGATATCGAGCAGTCTGCACTCCAGAGCCCACGGAGCGTCGGCCAATCGAGGGGTAGCAACGAGGCGGGAGGGGGCAGTCGCGAGCCGAAGTTGTTCGACTTCACTGACCTCGGGTGGGTAGGGCGCGCTGGACGCATTGATCGCGTCCGCATGCGATTCGGTGGAAGCATGAATCACGAATTCTTGAGTGGCTTCGATATTGACCAGGGTGTCTTTCTTGGTGCCGTCTCGCTTGAGAGTCGGGGAAAAGACGACAATCGGGGGGTTGGCCCCGAAGACATTGAAGAAGCTGAAGGGTGCCAGATTGACCAAGCCGTCGGCGGAACGGGAGGTAACCCAAGCGATCGGCCGCGGGGTGACGAGCCCGACCAGCATCTGGTAAACGTTCAATACCGCGCTTTCACGGACCTCAATAAACATCGCTCGGTTCCTTTAGGGTTCTTCTCACCAGGGATCGAAAACGATCATAGCCGGTTCGGATCTCGATGTAGAGGGTGCGAGGGATGCATAGCGTAGAAAGCTCGTTCGCCAGCGACCCAAGGTCGCCGGGGTCTTGTGCGCGTTGGGACGCGTGGCTAGCTACGAAGCTGGTTCACCGGTGACGCAAGGTCACCGGGGTCCGGGGAGCGGTGACGCAAGGTCACCGGGGTCCGGGGAAGCGGCGACGCAACGTCGCCGGGGGCTCGGGCTCCCCGGTGGCCTTGTGCCACCGGAAGCGGAGCTTTGCCGCTAGAAACGGGCTCACGCCATCCACGCCCCCCGGTGGCCTTGTGCCACCGGAGGCCAAGCTTTTAATATGCGGCTTTCAGGCAAAACAGTGTAAAGCCAACGTTGTGCAGCAATGCCGGAGTGAAATCATGATTGTAAAGATAATATTGACGAGCCTGTTTGTGGTCTTGCTCGTTGCCATCCCGTTCGCGGGTGGCGACGATGGAACGGAAAAACTCAATCCTGGGGTCGCAAACTTACCTTGGACTTTCGCCTCGATCGACGCCATGAAGCGATGGGGTGAATCGTCTGCCTTTGGTGGCGGCATGGTTTCAGAGCCCTATAAGCTGGGTGAGCATACGATCTACGTCGTCAACCGCATGCACACCTCGGGCGTGCTGACTTCTGAATTGTCCATCTTCGTGGTCAACCAAGATGGCAAGGGCGTGTCTTTGGCGTTGTTTCAACCAGCTCGCTACATGGGGATTTCCACCAAGCTGGTCGATGACACGATTGTGTGTGAATCGAAGGATCCCGAGACAGGGAAGTCGATGACCACCCTGACCATCACTCGTCACTTCTTCGATAAAAGGCTTTTTCCCCCGGGATGAGAGCCGATGCTTGGATGGCCACGCCGCCTTAATCGGTTATCGACCCAGATCCGTTTGTCTCGTCGATGGTTGCAGCAGCGCCGTCATTCCATCCACACCGATGGCCGACACGTTGGAGTTCGCGGCGCTGGTTTTGAGGCGGTCGGATTCGAACAAAGCTTGCGAAATCTTGAAAAATGCTTCTGCAAAAAGCAGTTTTCCATGGACTCGCCCGCCGGGTATACTGGAACGCGAACTGAAACGCCGAAAAGGTTGTTCATCCTACCCGCCCCTCGCCCTTCCCTCCTGAGTTTGCCATGCAGCGGACAGATGCCTTCGCCAGGGGACTGTTTTCCCTGATCTTGTCAGTCCTTCCCGCGTCGTTGGCATCGGGTGAAACTGCGACGACAAAAAGCCTTGATTTCAATCGTGATATCAGGCCGATTCTTTCCAATCGATGCTTCCGCTGTCATGGTCCCGACGAAAGCGAACGTCAAGGGGGTGGCAATTCGGGCTTGAGGCTCGACACCCCGGAAGGACTTGCCGAAGACCTGGGGGGCCATTTCGCGGTGGTTCCTGGAAAGCCAGAGCAAAGTGAGTTGATCGCACGGATCAAGTCGCGAGATGCAACCGAGGTGATGCCTCCTCCGGAAACGGGACCTCCATTGAACGATGCCGAGATTGCATTGCTGGAGCGTTGGGTGAGCGAGAATGCGCCGTTCGCAATCCACTGGGCTTATCGCGTCCCTCAGCGACCCGCTCTCCCTCAACGGGCATCCGAGCAGGAGCAAAAATGGATCAAGACCCCCTTAGATCATTTTGTTCTTGAGCGCTTGCGTCGCGAAGGTCTCGCGCCCCAGGCCGAGGCGGATCGCTATGCTCTCATTCGCCGAGTTGCCTTGGATGTTACCGGTTTGCCGCCAAGCCAAGAGGAAATTCAACGGTTCATCGAGGACGCATCCGGCGACGCCTACGAAAAAATGGTGGATCGTTTTCTGGCCAAAGAAACCTATGGCGAACATTGGGCGCGCATGTGGCTCGATATGGCGCGGTACGCTGACTCGTCAGGCTACGCCGACGATCCCGCACGGACCATCTGGCTGTACCGCGATTATGTGATCGGGGCTTTCAACCGCAATTTGCCCTTCGATCAATTTACGATCGAACAGCTAGCCGGGGACATGCTCCCCAATGCTTCTGCAGAGCAACTGATTGCGACCGCTTTCCATCGCAACACGCTGACCAACAACGAAGGGGGAACCAACGATGAGGAATTCCGCAATGTGGCAGTCGTGGACCGCGTGAATACCACCTACGCGGTTTGGATGGGAACGACCATGGCATGTGCTCAGTGCCACAGCCATAAGTACGACCCGATCACTCAACAAGAATACTTTCAGACCTTCGCCATTTTCAATAACACCGAGGACGCGGATCGCGGTGATGAATCACCGCTGTACGAAGCCTGGACAGAGGAGCAATTGAAGCGCCGTGCGGAACTCGACCAACGATTCGCTGCCGATGTCAAAATACTCGACACGATGACACCCGAATTGGAAGCATCACGGAAGGCTTGGGAGACCAGCTTGTCCAAGAAGCCCGAATGGATGATTCCCAATGTAGCATCCGCTACAAGTGAAGCTGGCGTTACGTTGACGATCGATCCAGCGAGCCGCATCATTCGCAGCGCTGCGGGGGCCGGGAAAGATAATTTTCAAATCGATCTGGATCTGGCCAACGCAAAGATCGCTGGCGCATCGAAGCTCGCAGCGATTCAGTTGGAAACCTTTGCCGACGACGGCCTGCCAAACAAAGGTCCAGGTTGGAACAATGGCAATTTCATCCTCACCGAGCTGCGAGCGACATTGCTGCCTCCGGCAGGAACGCACCTCAGCGGACGTTATGTGCGAGTCGAGTTGCCTGGCGAGAATAGGATTCTCTCCCTGGCTGAAGTCGAGGTATTCGCCAAGGGGGAGAACATTGCACGCAAAGGTACCGCGACGCAGAGCAACGTCGCCTTCGAAGGTGTGCCCGCGCGAGCGATCGATGGAAACACCAATGGAAACTATTTCGAAGCCAACTCGGTAACGCACTCCGAGGTTCATGTCACCAATCCTTGGTGGGAGGTGGATCTTGGATCGGTCCAATCGATCGACAAGATCGCAGTATGGAATCGAACGGACGGCGGGGCGACGATTTCCGAACGACTCCAAGGTGCACGGGTTCAAGTGCTAGGTGAGGACAAAAAGGTTCTCTGGGAAAAAACGATCGGTGATACTTCCAAGCCCGATGTCGCCTGGGATGTCGACGGATCGCGCACCATTACCTTCGCCGCTGCCGTCGCCGATTACCAGCAAGGAGATTACGTAGCAGCCAATCTCGCGAGCAACAGGATTGATCCCAGCAAAGGATGGGGGGTAGGAGGTGGGGCGGGACGCGATCACCGAGTCACCTTGGTCGCATCCGAACCCATCGATGTTCCCGAAGGCAGTCGACTGCGTGTCTCGCTGATTCATCAATCGCCGCATACGCAACACATCATCGGCCGTTTTCGTTTGTCGGTTACCGGCGAAGCTGCAGCCCTCAAGTGGGCTAATATTCGGAAAGACATGCAATCGATCCTGGAAACCGCCGAAGGAGATCGAACGGAATCGCAAAAAGCTGCTGTCGCAACCTTCTATCGCTCGATCGCCCCGGAACTCGATGGCGTGCGGACTCGACTGGAGGCCGCGCGAGCCGAACTCGCTTCCTTCAAGCCATCCACCACTGTACCGATTCTCCGGGAGCGGGGTGCCGATCGTCAGCGCGTGACCAAATTGCAACATCGCGGCAATTACCTCGACTTGGGCGATGAGGTGAAGCCTGGCATCCCCGGTGTCTTCAAAGCAGGCGATCAGCAGGTCAACAATCGACTCGAATTGGCAAAGTGGATCGTGTCGAAGGACAATCCTCTCACCGCCCGAGTGACCGTCAATCGGTACTGGGAACAACTCTTTGGAACCGGTCTTGTCGCTACGGCAGAAGAGTTTGGTTCCCAAGGCGATTTGCCAAGCCATGCGGAATTGCTCGACTGGCTAGCTGTCGATTTTGTCGAGAGCGGTTGGAACATGAAGCAGTTGCTGCGCACGTTGCTCATGAGTGCGACCTATCGTCAATCGTCGAAGGTTTCGCCCGACGTGGTGCAGTTGGATCCCGACAATCGCTTGCTGGCGCGCGGTCCGCGATTCCGTCTCCCCGCGGAAACGATTCGCGACCAGGCTCTTGCGGTCGCCGGTCTATTGAGCCCCAAGATGCATGGCCCACCGGTGAAGCCGCCCCAGCCGTCGCTCGGCTTGTCCGCAGCGTTTGGATCCAGCACCGACTGGGCTACGAGCGCAGGGGATGATCGATACCGCCGAGGCATTTACACCACTTGGCGGCGTTCCAATCCGTATCCCTCGATGAGTGCCTTCGATGCGCCCAATCGAGAAGTCTGTACGCTTCGCCGCGTGCGCACTAATACGCCCCTTCAGGCGCTCGTGACGCTCAATGACCCAGTCTATATCGAAGCTGCCCAAGCACTCGGAAGAAATATGTTCCAGGCCGCCGACTCCAACGCAGGACGGATCGAATATGGTTTGAAGGCTGCCTTGTGTCGTCCCATTCGACCCGACGAAATCGAGGTGCTGCAGAAACTGCATGAAAAGGCATTGGCGATTTTCAAATCGCAACCTGAGGCTGCAGTAAAAATGGCGACCGAACCGTTGGGGGCATTGCCCGAAGGTTTAGATGCCGCAGAAATGGGGGCATGGACGGTGGTCGCCAACTCCATTTTGAACCTGGATGAATTTTTGATGCGGCGATAGCCCCGATGACTGAGGGAATTCACGACTTTGTTAACGCGAAAGTTCAAGAAATACGATTTCGAATCGTTTGGAGAACACGATGACCGCAAATTCGAATGATCCTCGCATCGAGCGAATCGCATGGCAGACTCGGCGTCACTTCCTCAAGGAGTCCGTCGGTGGCATCGGAGCCCTCGCGCTGGCGTCGATGCTTGGTTCAGGAGCGTCAGCAGATCCACCTGAAGCGACCTCGGGCGTCATCAATCCGTTGGCTCCGCGCAAACCGCACTTTGCGGCCAAGGCCAAGCGAGTGATCTATATTCACTTGACGGGCTCCCCGCCTCACTTGGACATGTACGACTACAAACCAGAATTGGTGAAGCGTACCGGGGAGGATTGCCCGGATTCCTTTCTGAAAGGACGCATGTTCGCATTCACTTCGGGTGTGCCCAAGCTTTTGGGAACACCGCATCAGTTCGCTCAGTACGGTTCCGGAGGGACTTGGATGAGCGATGCGGTTCCGAACTTCCATGGGATCGCCGATGAATTGTGCGTCATCAAGTCGATGTTCACCGAACAATTCAATCATGCTCCTGGGGAGCTTCTTCTCTTCACAGGTTCTCCACGTTCGGGCCGTCCATCCTTGGGCTCTTGGGTCACATACGGCCTGGGGTCGGAAAATGAAAATCTACCCGGGTTTGTCGTGCTGATCTCCAGTGGAGTCCAGCCCAACGGCGGCAAGAATTCATTCGGTAGCGGCTTCTTGCCCAGCGTGTATCAAGGTGTTCAATGTCGATCGCAAGGGGATCCGGTTCTTTATGTCACCGATCCTCCAGGGATGGATCGACAGATGCGACGCTTGACTCTCGACGCGATTAGCGAATTGAATCAAAAGCAAGCGAGAGAGATGGGGCATCCCGAAACCGCAACGCGCATCGCACAGTACGAGTTGGCTTTTCGCATGCAAATGTCCGTTCCGGAAGTGATGGACATTTCGAAGGAGCCTGCGGCAGTGCTCGAAGCTTATGGAGCCAAGCCCGGCGCATCGAGCCTCGCCAATAACTGCCTGCTGGCGCGACGATTGGTGGAGCAAGGAGTTCGCTACGTTCAATTGTTCGATTGGGGATGGGACTTCCACGGCACTTCGCCAGGTGAAGATATTCGCGATGAACTGAGCAACAAGTGCAGAACGATGGACAGGCCGATTTCGGCCCTCATCAAGGAACTGCGGCAACGAGGGTTGCTGGACGAAACACTGATCGTGGTCGGCGGTGAGTTCGGGCGTACGCCGTTTCGCGAAGGTCGAACCGCTGGTGGTAACACTCTTGGACGCGATCATTATCCCGATTGCAATTCCATGATCTTGGCAGGTGGCGGAATCCGCGGCGGTATCTCCTACGGCGAGACCGATGAACTCGGATTCAGCATTGTCAAAGATAAGGTTCATGTCCATGACCTGCAGGCAACCATTCTGCATCAACTCGGATTCGACCATACGCGTTTGACCTATCGATTCCAGGGACGCGACTATCGATTGACCGACGTGCACGGAGAAGTGGTCAAAGGCATTCTCTCTTGATCGGTTCGCGGAATGCCATCGCGTGCGTGTGGCACATCGCAGTTCGGAGCAGGTGACGGAGCGGCGAAGGACGTACAAACGGTATGCGCGTTCGAGAATCGCAAGGATTGCCGCGGAGTTGGCCTTTTTCGAGGGGTTTTCTTGACCCATGGTGCCCCTCGATTAATCTTGAGGGTGTGGGCGTCTCAACCCGAATGGGACTGGTTCCTCGTCAATCCGCGATGGACATCTAAAAAAACCTCGCGCCTGGCAACTGGCAACAACCAGCGAAATATTGCTCGAGATCTTCGCAAAATGGCATCCAATAACAGTCCGGCGCGCAAGGCGAATCGTCGTAAATCCTCTCAGGCAACGCGGCCTGCACCAAAAGCCAACGCTGCCGAAATGATGGCATCCAAAAGCTCCATGTACGATGCGTTCAGTCGCTCGATGGCTCTGATCGAGTTCACCACGGAAGGAACGATTCTCTGGGCCAATGAGAACTTCCTGAAGACGATCGGTTACTCTCTCGAAGAGATTCAAGGAAGGCACCATAGCCTTTTCGTAGATCCGGAATACCGGAACTCGGTTGAATACCGAGACTTTTGGTACGACCTGGCGCATGGGGTATTCAAGGTGGCAAGGTTCAAGCGGATTGGAAAAGGGGGCAAAGAAATCTACTTGCAGGCCGCTTACAGTCCTGTGTTCGACGAGAACGGAGCTACTGTAAAGATCGTCAAACTCGCGGCGGACATCACCGAGAGCACGCTCCGAGAGATCCAAGCCGAGGAGCGCGAAGCAGCAACTCTCGCAATGCAACTTGAAGAGAAGAGAATTCTCGAGCTCAAAGTCAACGAACTCTCCGCGACTGTCGAGGCTGCTGCTAAGGGTGACTTGACACAAGTCGTCACCCTCACCGGGAACGACGACCTTGGGCGACTCGGTGCGAGCCTCGGGAAGATGATCGGAGATCTCAGATCGATCATCTCCGAAGTCATATCGGCTGCTGAACAGCAAAATGAGGGAGCCCACACCATAGCCGAGGGGAGTGCCAACCTTAGCGAGGGGGCCCAAACCCAAGCGGCCTCCATCGAACAGATGACCGCGAGTGTCGCTGAAATGATCGACGCCATGGAAATCATCTCCAAGAATGCCAATTCGGCAAAAGTCAAAGCCGTCCAGACCTCCGAACTGGCCAAAGGAGGTGGAGCGACGGTGGATGAAGCGATCAACGCGATGAAGTTGATTCAGAAATCGAGCGAACAAATCAGTGAGATCATTCAGGTCATCAGCGAGATAGCCAGCCAAACCAACCTGCTCGCCCTTAATGCGGCGATTGAAGCTGCGCGGGCGGGTGAGCATGGACTCGGGTTCGCCGTGGTGGCCGACGAAGTTCGGAAGCTAGCAGAACGCTCCAGCGAAGCTGCAAAAAAAATAACGACGTTGATCAAGGAATCGTCTCGTCGAGTCGAAGAAGGAGCGAGCTTATCGCAAAAGGTCGGCGATTCGCTGAACAAGATCGCAAAATCGGTTGACGAAACAGCCCAGGGCATCGGTCAAATCGCTGTTTCTACGGAAGCTCAGTCAGCCAGCGCGCAAGAGATCAGGATTGCGATACGTTCCGTCTCCCATACCACCGAATCCAACGCCGCTGCGTCCGAGGAAATGGCAGCCAGTGCCGAGCAGCTCGGAGCTCAATCCCAAGGTCTTCGCGATTTGGTTGCACGATTTCGAATCTGATTTGGCGGCCTCGCATCGTCCAATCGCTAGATCTTTCTTCCAATAAAACCGTAATACGGGACCTTGGGAAACGGTATGTACGGGATCGTCCGGCATCCTTCCTCCAACCACACGGTTTCAAATCGTCTTTCCAGGAACGGCAGATGATCTTCATTGAGAAGGACATTGTCCCGCGCGAAAAAATACTTCCACCAGGCTTTTACCCAGCGAGGATGACTGGCGCGATCCCGGTCCGGGTGCTTTCTCGACACGTAAAAATCCGCGACCCCGATCACTCCGCTCCGCTTCAGCATTCGCTCAGCCTGCGCAATTGCCTGAAACCAATCAGGAATCATCGTGAGTGAGTACGAAAACGTTACCATGTCGGCAACGCGTTCCCCAAGCGACCACGTGGAAACATCGTCTCGTATCACGGTCACATTCGACCAATGATGACGCTCAATTCTCTCGCGGGCGACAGCCAGCAGCGACTCGCTCAAGTCAACCAGGTATACCTGTCTCAGTTCGGGAATTCGCTCAGCAACATATTCGAGATTGGATCCTGTGCCGCATCCGAGATCCACCCAAATGGATTGCGGCGTGAACGGCAAGTTGGCCACCATCTCGCGTCGTCCGTGAAGGAATTTCTCCCGGAAACCGTCATACAACCTCGCCTGGGGGCCATAAAAACTGTCGAGACGTTCGGCATGGGTATTTCCCCGAATTGCCTTGCAATTCACTTCATACAAAACGCGCAAATCTTCCCATAACCCCATGAGTTCTTCCTATTTCAGAGTGGCGATGCGTAGGCTCTGATAGGTACGGGTGCGTTCCCGAGCAAACAATGCATCGGCCAAGCAGTCATCGTAGGCGATGAGGTGCCCCACCGGAACCTCTTTGTCCTGATACCGTACTTTGCACTGATTGACGAAGTCCACATCCTTTCCCATGCTTCGCCAGAGAATTCGCACATCCCGAGTGCAACGATTCAGAATCGCTTCCCATTCTCGCGCTAGCTCATTTTCGCCATTGCCATAAAACCAATCAAAATGATCCAGTAATGCGAATCGAGAAATTGGAGCTTCGTTTCTCTCCAGGAAGTCGGTGACACTCTCGGTGTGCGTCGTGATGCGTTCGATGAGCCCATCCTTCAAACGAGCAAAGGCCTCCGGTTTTAAGTACTCGGGACAGCATTCCGGAGTGAACTCACCGGTCAGGTAGACCCTCCAGAAATAATTCTCATTCAACAATTGTTGGGTCACGCAATACTCGGTGCACCGTTGCATATGTTCACTGATTGTCTCTTGCGATCTCCGAGCCAACATGACCTGGGGCCGAGGTACCCCTGAGATCGCCAAAAGCCCAGGATTCGCGAGCCCCCATTTGACATAGGGCTTCCAAAATTTTTCCCTTAACTCGGTTTCATAGATCTTCCATTGTTCACGAATCGAACCGGCATTCAGCATTCGCAACAAAGGTTCGTATAGGCGAGCGATGTGCTTGATATAAAGATTCATTGTCCAGGCAAACGTCCCCGATGAGCCTTTGAAATAGAATGGTCGCCGTTTGCTCGTAAATAAGTGAACGGATCGATCCCAATACGTTCGATAGGCCTCGGGAAGTGCAGGCCGCAGCGATTCCCGATACAGTCGTTTTGCGTCGGCATGAAATCCTCTGCCAAACCACTGAAAAAACGTCGCGTGATCCAACGAACGAATACCAGCCAGTTTCAGTTCCAGCACCGCATTCTGGCGGAAATTGACATCGACAGCATAGACATGCTCGGGTTCGTCCAAAAGGTACTCGAGCGCATTGCATCCAGCGGACGTGATCACTACCACCCGATCGTCGTGCCCTATTTTCAATGCTGCCCGATCGACGCGTGGATCTTCCCAGCAAGCAGCGTAGACTAGATTATTCCTATGGACAGCATGAAACACATTTTGATTGATCCAATCATTGATCCCCATGCCTGCCTCACTGATTCATCGATGTTGTTCGTTGTGTCTGGCGACTCTCGAGGTGGTCGTTGGTTATGCCTGCGTACGCGACTCCACAGCCACTTCCCGCTCGTCCGAAATCGGAGGCATCGATGTTCCATCGTAGACGATGGTTCGTAGATCGCGATTGGCGGACGGGGCGGGCTCCGTGGTCAAGAATGGCCCGCACATCAGCTTCCAAAAATTTCCCCACGCCGACGGGCGGACTTCTTCCTGCGTCACGAACCTGGGAAGGTAAATCCAGGGCAAGAACGGATAGATATGATGCGCGAGGTGGAAGTGGTAGTTCAAAAAGATCCAGCGAGTCAACGGATCCACTTTGAGATTCCACGCGCCATATCGTATGTCTCGAGGTGAAAATGCATGATCCGTGTACTGCAGACTCCCCCAGATCATTCCAAACACCCAGTAGCAGGCTAGCCAGGCCACCGGATGGATCTTCAGCAACCAAATCGTGACGGCCTGGAAACCAAGGACGAGTATGATTTGAAATCGAATTTTGCGAAGCATTCGGGCCGTGTCGGGAATCCCCGACAACATGCTGTCAAAACCGCTGTGCTTCATGAGTGCCGATTCTCGCAACCGACGCCAACTCAATAGGGGCGGCAAGAACAGAAAGAGAACGTTGGCGGACGCTGCGCTGAGCCAGTAGATTCCAGCCGGCATTGCATAAATCACGAACCTCTTTATCCACAGATTGTCGGTTGGGTAATAGAGGTCGAACATTTCTGCATCGGTGCGATTGCGACAATGGTGTCCGAGATGAAAGTACTGCTGCAATGTAAAGCTCGTCGGGAAAAAAGCCCCTGCGATCACACCCAAAACCTCATTGCGTCGCCGATGCGAGTTCAAAATTCCATGAACTGCCTCGTGCAAAAGCGAAAAGTTCGTGTTGTTGATCAGCCCAAAGCAAAAAACGGCTATGCAGAAACCGAGCCATTGCGATGATCGATACGCGGCGCTGGCTCCGGTCAGAAATGCGATCGCAAGCGATCCCGAAGCGAGAAACGTCGCGAAGTTGATAAGGTTGGGAATGGGAAATCGTTCACGCATCGCGCGTGGGTCGAGCGGTCGATTGTCGATTTTTTGGGATAACAAGATCACTCTCCAGGGAACGACGCGATCTAATCCTGTATCACTCGGGGCGTTGATGCTTTCTCCATCTCCGACAAAAACTCCCTCCATGTTCCGCGATAATCTAGCACATTGGCTTTTAGCTCACCAACTCTCTTGCCAATCCCATTTTGCCAATCCTCGTAACGGCTCCAAAGTTCACGACCACACCATGGTAAGATCCTGACATCCACGCGGACCAGCTGATTCAGGTTTCGGGCGAGGTCATATTGAGGATTGGAACGCAACCGTTCATCGAGAAAATTCGCCAACTTGTCGCGAGCAGCCTCAGGCAGGTTGGTGTCGGCCGATAGCAATAAGGTGTAACCCAGCAACGGCGGCTCCCGAACCACCAGCAGAAACAACTCTTGCTCCATGTCGAGTTCGCGGAATAACCCTACCAGCGTAGTGCGCACATGCTCTTCATTGAGCTTTTCTCCGACCAAATCGCTTACCGCATCCATTCGGCCCACGAACTGCAGCAGCGGACACATGGCATCGAATCCATTTACCTCGACCACGTCTCCCAAGTCGTAGCGATAAAAGCCTCCGTTGGTGGTCACAATCACACGATACTTGTTTCCCAGTTGCAGTTCATCCGCCAGGTACAGACGGCTGTAGTCGATTCTTCCATCTGTGCCGACGGGAGCAAACTCGAAGAAATGGGATCGCACCGACAGTGCGCACCGACCATGTGCGCCGGTGGGAAAGGATACCACGCACTCGGTTGCCAATAATCCCTTCGCCTGCATTCTTGCCTGCGGAAACAACTTCTGAAGTTTTGAAAAATAATAGGCGGAATTTCCATCGCCCCAGCAACTCAACAAGCTCAATCGTGGCCAGCAGTCACGCAAGAAATCTGCGCCGGTGCCTTTGTCGCGGTGCGAGCACTTCAGTTCCTCCGCTCGTCTTCGATTTGCCGTCAGAGTCAACTTGATCGTAGAATCCGAAGGTTCGTGTCTCGGCAGCCGGACCATTCCGTCTCCGATATCCCGACAAATCGATTCGATCCAAGGATCGATTTGATTCAAAAGCGATAGCAGAAAGGTCGGACTCCATACGGATATCAAGGCCAGGTCTGAGCATGCCATCCAGTAGAGCAGGTTTGCATACCGCGCATTCTCTACGCTGCGGATTTTGCCAACCAGCGGAGGGGGCAAAATCAACTTTTCCGCAAACCACTTCGACCACGCTCCAAGGTAGTCGCTATCGCTCTCAAAACCGATGGGAATCGATGCCGACGATTTGTGCGAGGTAGATGCCATCGGCGTTATGGACCAATAGGCTCGTCCATGCATCGCGTCGGGACAGGTTTGGAAAGTGGACCAAACCCAAGCGGCAATCGCTTTTTGAAAATCCTGTTTGAGTGAAGCCGTGTAGGGGACAAGTTTTGCGCCTCCCGAACTTCCTCCGGTAGGCACCAATCGCTCCACCGGTTCTGAGGTCAGGACGTTGCTCTCGCCTCGAACAATGCGGTCCATGTATTCGCTTAGAGCGTCGTATCGGACCACTGGAACACGATCGCGGAAATCATCGATACTCTGGATGGAATCGAAACGAAATTTCTGGCCATAGGCGGACGTGCGATTTCGATTCAGGGTTGTCAGCAAGACACGTTCTTGGACATCGCGGACCTCGTGAACCGATTGCTGGAATCGCATCCCCTCCCGGCGCGATTGCCAGTGCCAACCTTGGTTGATCCAATAGGAGAGATTCATGGTTCGGTGCGTGCAAACGCGGGTGTTGCCATCAATCGCTTCGCCGCTCGAGAGAAGTTGCTGAGCGATAAATTTGCCACGCAACAGAGTTCATCGCCGCGCTGATATCCTGGATTGCGCTCCAGAAAGAAAGCGACATGCGGATCTCGCCGATGATCGGACAGCAGATCAATCTCGGGTTTGACTCGATACGCCTTTTCGCTTGCGAGCAAAATGCCTCGTTTCGAATCGTATTGCAACCCGAATTTCTGAATCGCCAAGGTGTCGAGCACGCGTTTGTGATACGGTGAAGTCTCGCGATTCCAGCAGGGGCTAAACTCCTCGAAGAAGACCGAGAGAAAGCGGTAGGTTCTGTAGCCCTTGCAAATCAAGAACCAGTAAAGATCGCAATTCTGGTTCGCCTCGATGATCCGCACAGCGAGTTGCCCCCAAGCCAAGGCCAAAAGCGGACTTCCCCAACAGTCTCGATCGACGATCGTGTCACCCGAAAAGAGAGCCGTTACCTTCCTGCCATCGACGACGGTATCCAGTAGCCTCTGCGTCGAGAAACCTTTTAACACGCCCGTGACCTCGTCTCGCAGTTCGATGATCCATTGTTTCTCATTCAAGTCATCGAGAAATGTGGTGCGTGAGGTGTTGTCGTAGTGTCGCGTCATCAAGCCAAACATCTCTTGGATATCGTGACTCGACAAATCGGAAGGCGACCGAAGCTTGGAATGCAATGTCATGCTAATCCCCTAAAGCGCCCCGAGTTCAAGGTAGGGAACACACCTGGATTTCATGGCATTCTCCAAGCAGTTCTCATCCCACGATACCAAAAAGATATCCGTTTGATATTTTTGAATCGCCCGACAGCGAACGGATTCGGTCAGCGGATCGGTATCGCACAAACCGATCATGATCGCATCCGCGTCGTCGGGTAAATGGGAAGCCGCTTGATCCACGAGGCATCCAAAGGATTTTACTCCTTGTCCAATTGCCAAGGGTAGCGCTGCCGTGACCAAGGGCAAGCAATGACCGGGTTTGGGAAATCGGACTCTCCCCGACATCCCCGCCAGGGCATTGTACAATGGCCTCAGCCAGCGCAGCCACCAATCGTATGCTTCAACGACCACTTGCTTCATCGATCGTTGATCCCAAACCCCGAGCGTGCCAACCAATTCATCGTCGATCCACATTCCCTGCAACTGTCCTTCGCGCATTCCCGCAAAGACGTTCGACGGAAAAACAAAATCGCGTTCGAGATAGCATGGCAGCAGCTCTCGTTCTCGACGGGCCTTCTCCAGAAACGTCATCAATGGGTTGACTTCGGCTGGTCCGATGGGGCGTATATTCACGCGGTTCGCGCTTCTTGGTCGGTTCGTTTTCGGGACAATCCAAGTATTGAGTCGCCCGATCTTCTTGTAGAAAGGCAAGCCGGCTCGACCCCCTACCAGCGCGTTCGTAGCCGATCGGTTCTCAACGGCGATTGTCGTAACATAAAAATCCGCTCTCCGGTCTCGATCCAATTCGCGCAGATAACGATAGCCTCGCGCCAGCATCGTGCCGCGGCGATACTGCGGGTGAATTCGGAGCCCGGACAGGTAACCGATGTTTCGCGGAACACCGGATATGTATCGTTCGCGGACACTCCTGGAGCCCATTCCGACGATCTGTCCCGTTCCGCGGTCGCGAGCGGTCATCACCTGGACGAATTCTCCCTCGCAGCCATGCGCCGCAAAGTAGCTGGGTTCACGGCGAAACGATACGCTAATGATTCCGTCCATCCGGATGTTCCGCAGCAGTTGCCGCAACTGCATATCGTCGGCGGGGGTTGCCAATTCGAAGTGAAGTCGAGTTCCGTGGACGCGGCCATTTTCCGCAGCCGATTCCGTTCTCTTTGCGATACTCATCGACGAACCGCGACCAGCTCGGTTGTATCGCCCTCGTCGCCCAGGGGCATTCCGCTCCGCTTCTCGATGTCCCACTGATGAATCGCGTTGATAAACAAATAGTTTCGGAGCACATAGAGACTGCTTCGATTGACGGGTTGCCAGGCGCGGCTGGCGATGCTGCGCCAGCTGTAGAATTCCTTGCGCGCCTTCAAACACAAATCCTCCAGTTCCCGAGGAGTCATCTTGGCCGGTTGAAAAGGAATCATGTTGTATCGATAGCGTGGATCGGTCCACCAAGATTCAAACAATAACTTGCCCTCTTGTTCCAATCGCTTGTAGAGAGGGGTTCCTGGGAATGGAGTGATATGATTGAAGGCTGCGATGAATAAACCCTGTTGTTTGGCGAAGGCGACCGTCTCGGCAATCGATGCGGGCGTATCGTGATCATAGCCCACGATGAACGTTCCATAAACGACCAGTCCATGTCTCCGCAGATTCTGGATTGCGACAGCGGGACCACCCTTCATCAGGTTGAACCCCTTGTTCATCTGCTTGAGGCTATCGGGGTTTAGCGACTCGAATCCTACCAGCACTCCCTGGCAGCCCGCTCGTTTCATCAAATCGAGCATCTCGTCGTCGTGTGTTACGTTGATCGCGGTTTGGGTAAACCACTTGAGTTTCAACGGGATGAGAGCCTTTAGTAGCTCTTTGGCTTCCGACATGCCGGACGTCAAGTTGTCATCGATGAAGAATACCATTTGATTTGGCTTGCGAACTTTGCCGATTTCTCTGATGACTCGATCAACATCTCGAAAATGATGGGCCCCTTTGTGAAAGGACTGTATGGCGCAAAACTCACAGCGAAAGCGGCAGCCGCGTGCAAACTCGACCAACTGTATCGGAAGGTATTTTTTGTCGCGAAAGATCGAGCGGTCTGGATCGATGTTCAGCCGCGGTTGCCCGGAAGCTCGGTAGAACAGCTGTGGGGTTCCATGTCGGTAATCATCCAACAATTGCGGAAAGGTTTCCTCGGCTTCTCCCACAACCACGGAATCCGCATACACCGCGACTTCTTCTGGACAGAGGGTCGCATGATATCCGCCCATGACGACTGGAACGCCGCGACGTCGATACTCCGATGCAATTTGATACGCTCGGCGAGCCGTATAGGTCTCGATACTGATAGCGACCAAATCCGTTGGTTCGTCGAAAGGTATCAGTTCGAATCGGTCATCATAGAACCGTTTTTCAACATCT
Organism: Planctomycetota bacterium; assembly: GCA_046342615.1. Taxonomy (GTDB): domain Bacteria; phylum Planctomycetota; class Planctomycetia; order Pirellulales; family Pirellulaceae; genus JBKCUI01. The sequence continues at coordinate 28,247 of JBKDPB010000206.1, forward strand.
CGCGGTGTCAGCGCGGCAATCATTGCGGCGGGTAGCGGCTCCATTTGCCAAGTCTTGAGATACTTTCGATCTCCGGCGCGCCGCCCCACGCAAGGGTGTACGATCGTCAAACGAAAGGGACGATGGGCCTGAATCATACCCGTACCTCGCTGTTTGCCATCGCCTCCGTTTGAGTTACCACAGGCAAGTCGAATCTTCCGCTGAGCCCACCCCCTAGCAATTCAAATGGGACGTCGCAGGTGTAGAAACGATGCAGCCGATAGGCGTAGTATCGATATCCGTAATTCGTCATCAGCGCAAAGGGCCAAGATGCAGGCGTATGGCGCAATCTGCGGAAGATGTTGGGCCAGGAATAAGCGTACTTCCACGCGCTTTCGGTCCCGCGCTGCAGTTGCTCGATACTCATCTGCGCTGGCTGGAACACGACGTGCTGTCCATCGTACAGCTGCCAGTCCTTTGTGAGGATGCGCCCCTCCGACTCCAATTGCTTGTAGAGACCCGTGCCGGGGAATGGGGTGACGATCGCGAATCTCGGAAGATCGATTCCGCAGTCCACGGCAAACTTCGCCGTCTTCAGAAACACATCGGGTTGGTCATCATCAAGCCCGAAAACAAAGCAACCTTGAAGGGATATTTTTCTGGCGTGCAGCTGTTGGACGATTCGGGGATAATCATCCGGATTATTGAACGCTTTATGCGATTTTTTCAAGGTGCCCTGAGAAACAGACTCCAGGCCCATCAGGAGCCCCCGACAACCGCTCCGCGCCGCGAGGTCGAGCAAGGGGATATCATCGCAAAGGATCGTGGTCGACAACCCGTACCACTGAATATTGAGAGGCAACAAGGCTTCGAACAGCTTTGCCGCGTAATGTTTGTCCGCGATCAAGTTCAAGTCGATGAAGAGTGCCTTTTTGGCTTTTCGGCGTTTGATATCATCGACGATCTCTTCGACGGGTTTTTGCCAAGGCTTTCGACCCCATGCTGCCGGGACGACGCAAAACGAACAGTTGTGCACGCATCCGCGTGTTGATTCGAATACGTTTGCGGTTAGAAATCTTGATTCCGGGAGAACGCTTCGATCGGGGAGCGGGTAGCCTCCCAGCTTGAACTCGGCGCTTTGCTGGTATCGCGATTGCATTTTCCCTGCCACAAAATCCTTCAGCAGCCTGGGCCACTCTTCTTCTGCGTAGCCGACCACAATGGCGTCGGCGTGTTGCTGGGCTTCCGCCGGCAACAGCGTGACGTGAGGCCCTCCGAGTACAACCGTGATTCCCCGTTTGCGAAAATGGTCTGCAAGGTCATAGGCTCGCTTGGCTGTCCCCGTAATGACCGTCAAACCGATGATGTCTGCATCCAGATCCAAGGGGACATCCATAATCCCTTCGTCGAAACACCGGATCGACGCATTCAATTCTTTGGGGACCAAGGCTGCCAGGGTTGGCAGCGTCAGTGGCATGTATCGAAGCGACTTTCCGAAAATTCCTCCGCGATGTCGATACAACGGACCCTTGGGGGAAACCAGCACAATCCGCAGCGAACTTGTTCTTTCCTCGGCAGAAGCAATCATGTCCCCACCACCTCTGTGATTTGTTCGGTCTTATTCTTGTCGAGCCGGGTTCCCGGATTTCGGCGATGCAACCCGAACAGCATGCCTTGCTTCTTTTTGGCTTCCTTGGCGTAGATCGGGTTGTATTGCAGATAGGCGAATAGCCGCATGGGCGAACTCAGGTGCGTCTTGAAATCGAACATGCGCCACAGGATCGAACCGAAGGTGTTCCATCGACGACGACAATCCCAACAAGCCTCGGTCAATTCGTCGGGCGACATGCGTTTTGGCACAAACGCGGCATGATTGAACCGATACTCCGGATGCAGCCACCATTTTCCGTCGTACAGCAACCTGCCTTCAGATTCGAGCCGCCGGTACAGGGGCGTGTTCGGGTAAGGCATGAGGATGTTGTAGGCGGCAAAGCAGAATTTGTGATGCATCGCGAAATCGCTTGTAGCTCGAATCGAATCCACGGTGTCATCATCGTGGCCGAGAGTGAATGCAGCCCACGTTTGCAAATGGTGGTCGCGCAGAATCTGAATCGGCTTTTCGTAGTAGTCCCAGCCGATGCGTTTGATTTTCTCATGATCTCGGCGAAGGAAGTTGGGCCCTTTTTTCATCCGCTGCAAATTGGTCGGATTCAATGACTCGAACCCGATTACGTTTCCCATGCATCCGCTTTCCACCAGCAAGTGCATCAGCTCAGGGTCATTGGTCATATCCAGAGATGCCTGCGACACCCAGCGGATTCGCATCGGTATCAATTCGCGCAAGAACGCTTTCGCCGCCTCATGATTGGACAGAAAATTGTCGTCCACAAAGAAGATGAATTTTCTGTCTTGGCTCTCAATCTCATCCAAGACTTCGCGAGTCCGGCGCACATAATGGTTGCGATGAAAGAATACGCTGATGGCACAAAAATCGCAGGCGAAACGGCATCCTCGGCTGAATTGCATCAAGGTAACCGGCAAATATCCTTTGTTGCGAAAAAGATCGCGTCGCGGCTTGATGCCGCCTTGCTGTGCGATCCCAGGTGGCGAACGGTACTCCGGCTTGAGCTTTCCCAGTTCTGCATCGGCAACCACTTCGTGCCAAATCAATTCTGCATCGCCAATAAAGATGGAATCTGCGTGCTGCCGGCATTCGTCGGGAAATAGGGTTGGATGAAAACCGCCGAGGATAACAGGCACCCCTCGCAGCCGATATTCTTCGGCGATCTCATAGGCGCGTCGAGCGGTGTAGATCTCAACGGTGATCGCCGCCAGATCGGTCGGCTCGTCGTAGGGGATTTCTTCAATTCGATCGTCGTAGATAACGCACTCGACATGCGAGGGGGTCATGCCCGCCAAAACCCCTAATTGCAATGGCTCCATGCGCCCTTCGTCGACGTAGAGGCTGTGTTCCAACCTCCCGATATTCGGTTTGATAAAGGTGATCTTCATGCGTTGACCTCCATCAAAACGCTGTCATCAGGAGGATAAACCTCTTGCAACACTTCGGTAGCATCACCCAATCTCATTCCTTGTTTGCGATGGATTTCGCGCCTTGAGGTTATATTCGCCAAAGCGAACGCGGCAGCGTGAAGCGGCGTTCGGCAGTTCGCCCGAAGGTCCAACGCGCGCTTTCCAATACTCCTCCAACGATTGAACTCGGTTCGAATGCGATAGCAGCCTTCTTGCAATTGCTCTGGAGACATGCGCTTGGGCTGAAACATGCAGTCGCCATATTTGAAATCCGGATCGAGCCACCAAGGATCGCGAATCAATCTTTCCTCCGACTGGAGTCTGGTGTACAGCGCCGAACCAGGCGTAGGGGTCAATGGATTGAAGTTCGCCAAAAAGAGGCGGTTCTCGATCGCGAACTCAAGGGTTGCATCAAAGACAGCAGGTGTGTCATGGTCGTACCCAAGAACAAATCCGCCGTAGATCATCATTCCATGGTCGCGTATCTTTCGAATCATCTCCCCATAGGTTCCATGCTTTTGGTTCCATGATTTCTTCATCAGCTTCAAATTGCCCGGATCAAGCGACTCGAAACCAATCATCAACGAGATGCAGCCGCTTTCAGCCATCAATTGCAACAATTCACTATCAGCTGCAATGTCGATACTGCATTGGCACGACCAGCGAAGCTTCAACGGCCGAATCGCTTCCAGCAGTTCACGCAATCGATCTTTGTTATTGAAAAGATTGTCATCGGTGAAAAATACGTACGGGCGATCGATGCGCGATAATTCTCCGACCACTTCACTCACAGGTCGCCAACGCAAACTGGTTCCGTAAAAAGCGTGAATCGAACAAAAATCGCATGCATAACGACAACCTCGCCCGAACTGGACCAACGCCACCGGGCGATAACGTTTTTTGTGGAATATGCTTCGATCGATCACGCGGTCCGAAAGCTTCGGAAACCGGCTTTCGTACTTCCGTTTCAACGTTCCATGTTTCGCATCCTTCACGATCTCCGGCCAAACATCATCCGCATCACCTACGACAACAGAACGCACGTAGCGCAAGGTTTCATCGGCGCAAAACGTCGCGTGATACCCCCCTGCAACCACCGGAATTCCCTGCCGCTCAAACCGACTTGCTAATTGATAGGCGCGACGAGCGGTAAACGTTTCAACCGTAATGGCGACGAGATCAACATCAAGACGTTCCGGGATCTCTTCCAATCGTTCGTCATACAACTCGATCCGGCAATCTTTGGGTGTGCACCCCGCCAAGATGGCGAAGACTAATGGTTCCATCGCGTCGGATGAACGACCAGCGTACAAATTCGGGCGCACAAAAGCGATACGCATCGGTCATCCTTGGCGTTTGGCCGAAGTGGAATGAATCAAACGGTCGAATTCGAACATGGCATTTCCACCTGGCTAGGGCGTCGACGTCGGTTTCTTGCGACATAGCCAGAATCCACCCAGACTGCCCAAGAACAAGCCACCTGCAGCGGACAACAGCATCATACGATTTGTTGATTCCGTGACGAACAGTCGAATTACGGAGTTGTCAAATGAGTTGGCCACGCCGCTAAAGCTGACAAGCATCCATTTTCCATTCGCCCGTACGATCGTGCCGGACCAGTAGCTGTCCAGCGAAACCGTTTCGCCTCGTTTCAGTTTGTATTTGTCCTTCATCTTCCCCGTTGAAATCACCATCTTTCCGCCATCGAGCACCAATCGCTTTTCAATCGTGGGGTCGACCTCAATCTTGTCGATGAACGCACTGAGTTTCTTGAACTCAGCCAAAACCTCCGCATGTCCATGAGATACGCTGCCGTCTTGCCATGTCGCGACCACGTCGGGATGACAATAATTCGTCAGCATTTCCTCGTAGCGCCCTTCGTTGAACGCTGTGTACAAACCCTTGCGAAACGTATCCAGGTCCGCTTCCATGTTCGCAGCGCTAGAAGCTTCCGCCGCAGGGGGTAGCGCGGCAGTCGATGCAGGCTCTTCCTGGGCACGCACCCATCCGGCGAAAAACAGAACGAAAGCCGAAAATACGAAAGCCGAAGAACAGAGAAGGAGTTTCATCACGTGAATCCTTTTGAAACGGGCATCTTGGGTTGAGTATGCCAAATCCATGAAAGCCTTGTGCACATCCAGGTCCCTTTGTACATCTTTTTTCGATGAAAGCAAGAAAAGGTCCTGAGGATGCCATGGAATCGATCCTCGACCGCGAAGAGTCAAAATTCGTTTTCTCCACATTCGAACTCGCCTTTGCGCCGAGGGCTCTTGCATTGGGCAGGCGGTCGCCTTACCGTCATTCCTCAACCAACCTTCCCTCGAGGACCTCGCTACCCATTACTCGATCCCTGGACCAACGATGCCCAATATCGTGATCAAGACGGACCGTCCGCGCGTCGAGAGACTGCTCGCACCGTACCGATCGAGGATCGGAAATGATTACGATGGTTACCGGAATCACGTGTACCGCACGATAACCTATGCGATGTATTTTCTGGGCGACGCCCCACAATACGAACCGCTTGTCGAAACCGCTTTCGTTTATCACGACATTGGATTATGGACGGATCATGTCCTGGCATACCTGGAGCCATCGGAAGCGATCGCCATCGAAGACAACGCGAAGTATGGTTTCGGTTTGGATCCTGAGGCGCTGCGAGGCGCCATTCACTGGCACCACAAGATTTTTCGTTACAAAGGGCCTCATTCCGATGTGATCGAGGCGTGCCGCAAGGCGGATTGGATCGATGCCTCTCAGGGATGGATTCGCAAGGGGATGAGCAGGGTTGCGATAAAGTGCGTCGAATCCGCATTTCCCAACTGTGGTTTCCACACATCGCTTCTGCGATTGGCCAAAGAATACGGAGGATCGACGGTGATGGGTGGCATGAAAGTGGCTCGAGGCATCGTGAAGTGGTGAATCGATACGCTTATCGTGTTTCGCCCAAATCGGTTTCCGAGGGGCCCGGATACCATCCGTTGATGGTTGGGGGAGACACTATAATTGCATCTTGGGTGAATCCGGTGCATCGGCCTGTGCCGGAGAGTGTCGCCCACGAAAGCCTGATCCAGGCCCTTCCTTGGCAAGCCATGAAGAAAGACGATCACCATGCACACGCACGATGGCGACGATACACTGTTTGATATTTTTAACGAATTGGATGTGGACTTTGCCAAGCCTCGTGAAGTGAATTTCTACTTCATCTTTTCGACTCAAGCCGATGCGGAAAACGCCGCGCGGGATCTCCGGCAAATCGATTTCCCTTGCGAGATCTTCCAGCACCGTCTGCCGTGGTGGAAGCGATGCTTTTTCAAGCCGGACTGGACGGTTTCAACCACCCGTCAGATGCCGCTCGAGATCGCCGAAATCAAACGTCTCACAACCGCCTTCGGAAGTGTGGCACGCAAACACCATGGTCAGTACGACGGCTGGGAGGCCTGTGTTGCGGAAGACCAGGTTCCGGTGTCGAAACTGAATCATGAAGTCCCCGGCATGTGGGAAGGCGATGTGAAAAAACAGTGATGCTCCAAGCGAGCATGGATTCTGGTGGGCTATTCGATTCCCATAGCGACGCCGTCGTTGCGGCTCTCGGTCGCTCCATGAAGGACGTTGTTCTCCCAGTCGATCAGGATTCCTTGGTAACCTCCCATCGAGGAACGGGCTGGCTTGAGCACATGTCCTCGGCGAGCGAGTTCCTGGACCGTGGCTTCTGGCAGCCCGGACTCGTAGTGGACAGTTCCTCCCTTGGGGTCGGCGGGAGTCCCGGTCGGGGTTGCACTCCCCTCATGGCGGACCCGCGCGGCATCCCCTGCCATTTGGATGTTCATTCCGAAGTCGATCCAGTTGACGAGAACCTGGACTTGGCCTTGGGGTTGCATATCACCCCCCATCACGCCGAACACGAAGACCGGTTTGCCGTCGCGCGTCACCAGCGATGGAATAATGGTGTGAAACGGACGCTTGCCCGGCTCCAAACGATTGGGGTGGTCCTCGGACAGCGAGAATAGATTGCCGCGATTCTGCAGGGCGAAGCCGACATTGCCCGGAACGATTTGACTTCCGAAACCGTTGTAGTTGCTCTGGATCAACGAGCAGCAATTGCGGTCCTTGTCGACGACGCACAAGTAGACCGTATCGCCGTGAATCAATTTGGGATCTCCTGGCGGAACCTCTTTGGCTGCCAGTTGCATGTCGATGCGTTCGTTTTGGCGGCGCGCATACTCCATGCTACGGAGCCCCTCGACTGGGACGTCGGAAAATGCCATGTCGGCGTAGAACCGGGCTCGATCCGCATACGCCAATTTCTTGGCTTCGATCAACAGATGCGTGTAGTCGGGAGAACCCCACCCCATCGAGCGCACGTCGTGTTGTTCGAGGACATTCAAGATCTGCAACACTGAAAGCCCCTGACCGTTGGGTGGGATTTGCCATACGTCCAAGCCTCGATAGCGCGTTGAGATCGGATCCACCCAGGTGTTTTCATGTCGAGAAAAATCCTCGAGTTCGAGATAGCCGCCGTTGGCGCGGCTGAAGTCGACGATGCGCTTCGCCAGATCACCTCGATAAAATGCGTCGCGTCCGCCGCTGGCGATTTTTCGATAGCTGACTGCCAATCGCGGATTGGAGAAAACCTCTCCGGCTTGAGGGGCTCGTTTTCCGTCGAGCAGATAGGTGGCCTGCGAGTCGGGCCATTCCTTGAAGTTCGCAGCACCGCGCGCCCAGTATCCCGCGATTACGGGCGAAACCGGAAAACCATTTTCAGCGAGCTGAATCGCGGGTTCGAGCACTCGCGCCATCGGCAATCGGCCATGCCGTTCATGCAAATCATACCAACCCGCGACGCAGCCGGGGACGCTCCATGTCAAAGGGCCGAAGTTGGGGATCTCGTTCAACCCCTTCTCAAGAAACACCTCGCGTGCGAGTCGCATCGGAGCTCGGCCGCTGGCGTTCAGTCCCGTCACATGTCCCGACTTGGAATCCCAGACGATGGAGTACAGGTCTCCGCCGATGCCGCAGCTCATCGGCTCCACCACTCCGAGGACGGCGTTGGCCGCGATGGCGGCATCGACGGCTGATCCCCCTTGCTGAAGGATTTGGAGAGCTGCCGCGGTAGCTCGCGGATCGCTCGTGCATGCCATTCCTCCGCGGGCATAAACCACCGAACGGCTTTGGGCCGCGGGACCCATCGGTCGGTCGTAGCGTCCGATGGGCGGGGGGTCGGTTCGCCCCTCTTGCTGGGCGACCCCTGGTCCAGGGCTGGCGAGCGACATCAGGATCCCAGCAATCGCCATCCTGCTCCTTTGAATCGAAGGGCTGGACTTCGGTGCATCGATGTGTTTAACGTTTGCGTGGGACTGCATAGTGGAAGTAACCGATCATCATTTCTTCGTAGGTCTGGTCGCCCCAGGTTACCCAGGATTTCGGGTCGGGGTTGTTGAGGTTGTTCTCGGAATTGTCGAAGACCGCTTCGCAGAAGATACGGCATCCTTTGGGGAGCGACCGTTTTTCGGCCAGTCGGTATTCGGTTTGCCAATTGAAGTCGTAGTTGGGGACGTCGAGCAGAACTTCTCGGGACTTGTCGGGAGAGACCAGCGTATAGCGGAACGATTTGCCTCGCACGTGCATGTGGGGGCTCATGGCCAGCAGTTCGCATTCCGGGAGTCGCTCGGGCAGCATGGCCGTCGTCCGATAGTCCGCATCGCCGGGGGGGATGCGAAAGCGAGGATTGAGCGCGCTGGATGTGAGGACTTCGTTTGTCACGGTCGATGGATCGGCGACAACGAATCCGACCTTGCTCAAATCTTCTTGAGGTGAGCCGTTGGGGGTGTAGTGGACTTGGAAGATCAGTTGGCTGTTGGGAGGAATGCGCTTCGCGTAGCCGGGCGGCATCATCTCCGCGCGGGTGCCGGGAACGTAGCCGGCCAGGAAGCTTCGTTCGCCCCCCAATTCCCGACGTCGAGATCCTTTTTCGCGAGCGAAGATCAAGATGTGGTGGACGACTTCGCGATTGCCGGGGACCACCTCCATGCCTCGGAACCAAAGCTCCGATTCATTTTTGAGATCGGTCACGAAATACTGATACCTGACTTCACCCTGGGCGGGGATCTTGTAAGGTTTGTCGGCCATGGGTACGACGAGGTCGGGTTGCTCGGGAAGGAGCCATCCCTCGGTGAACGTCAGCTTGGTAGGTTCCTTGGCGGCATCGCCGCGCGGTGCGCCGTTGCGAGCCCAGTCAGCGATCCATTGCACTTCTCGTTCCGTCAAGCGGCGATCGTTGGAGAAGTGGCCATGCTCCGGATTGGCATGCCATGGGGGCATGCGTCGGTCCTGTGTCACCTCGACGATCATATCGGCCCAGGCGGAGGCATCATCATACGAGCTGAGATCCATCGGTCCGATGTCCCCCTCGCGATGGCAAGCCACGCAGCGGGTTTGTAAAATCGGTGCGATGTGTTCGGAGTAGGTAATCGACTCGGAATCCGAAGATGCGGTCGATGAAGACTTGATGCTGCGTCCGATCAAGCAACCGGAAGCGGCTGCGGATGCGACCGAGACGGGTTCGCCGCGAACGATCGCTTCGATGGCGCCGCGCAATTCGTTCTTGGTCGGTTGGTCCTTGGCATAGCCGATCCCGTATTGGTCATCGATGCGGCCGCGATACCACAGGATGCGTTTGGCGTCTAGGACGCAGACTTCGGGAGTGCGACTTGCGCCGCATAGGTCGGCGACGCGTTGGTCGGGATCTTTGAGAAAGGGGATCTGCAGCTCGAATCGTCGAGCGTGCGCGGCCATCTCGGCGAGCGAGTCTTGGACATTGGAATCGACAGCGATGAACCGAATCCCTTTGTCGCGGAACTCGGACTCCATCGAAGCGATGCGTTGGGTGTATTGTTTCGCCAGAGGGCATTGGGTCCCGAGAAACGCGATCACGGTTCCTCGTTCGCCAAACAGTTCGCGATCCTTCCATTCACGCCCTTGGTAGTCGGTCAATTGGAAGGCGTCCACAGGATCGCCGATCGCAGCGCGCTGGCGACCCTTTGAGGTTTCATCGGCGTCCAACCGATCGACCCCGTAGGCAGAAATCACAGCCGCCATCACCATCCATGCAACCCATCGGATGCCCATCATCTATGCCTTTTGCGTTGGAGATCGTCCCTTCGGAACTCGGATGGGATACTGGTTCGTTCCTGGGAAGATAATCTGGGCGTTTCGAGGCAAATCAGCAAGGTTAATCTCAAAAAAAGACGGCTCTCCCCCGTGAAACGGGGAAAAACCGTCTTTGCAACTGGAGGGGATGTCGGACAGCGGATCGGTTATTTCCACTTGGGAATGGTTCGCCCGGGAGTCCAGGGTGCACCCATCTCGTCCAGACGTTTCAGGATCGCGGGAATATCGGTCTCGAGCAACTGATTGAGTTCCACCATCGCCGCATCGAATTGCTCGCCTGCGATTTCGAATTGTCGGCGGTGGGTTCCGGTTGGACCCGAGGTGCTCCCCATCGCGCCCATCATGGCGTTGGCCAAGCGGCTCGACAGACCCGGCATCGCGTCTTCGTTCCGCTTGGTTCGGGTTGGGTCGCCGGAGAATTTTTCTTGGATATCCAACAATCGCACCTGCAGAGCGCGGATATCCTTCCAGAGTGCCGGATCGACTTCGGCGGCGGATTTGGTGAGGGCTTCGATCGCGGACAAATGCTCGGATGCCTCGCTCGCTTGTTGCGTAGCCGCATTGGCGGCATTGGCCAGTTTGAGCACTTGCTTCGAGAAGTCCAGGATGGCTTGGCGATTGATTTCCGTTGTATCGCCGAAGGTCAGCGGTTCGATTTCGAACTCGACCTTGGGGATGACTTCGGTCACGTTTCCATCGACCATTTGCGAGACTTCGACGGTGTATTTTCCAGGAACGGCGATCGGTCCGGTTCCTGCGGAGCGGCGACGTCCGCCGCCGCTTCCGGCATGGCGGAAGTCCCAGGTCGTGCGGACCATCCCTTTGTCGGTTGAGGTTGGGATCTTTCGAACGATGCCGCCAGCAGCATCGCGAATGGTCAACCATCGCGAGGGTGCGACTTCGCGATCCTCGGCTTTGAGATCTTCCCAGCTGGGATAGGGGGCATCTTTGCCAGCGCTGCTCCGTTCGCGATCCCGTTTCTCGCGTTCCGATTTTTTCGACTTCAGTTCTTCTTTGAGGTGAAACGTGAAGGTGACTCCGTAATCGGGATTGGGAGCGGTGTAGAAATTAGCTCCCTGGAAGCCGCGGTCCGAGACACCCATCGGGGTGATGGTTTGGAACATCTGTCCCTTCTTGATCGGGAACATGTGATTGGTTTCGAGCAGCTCGGGCTTCAGATCGCGAAGCGGTGAGTAATCGTCGAGGATATAGAAACCTCGACCGAAAGTCGCCAAGACCAAATCGTTTTCGCGGCGTTGGATTTCCATGTCGCGGACGGAAATGGTGGGCAATCCCGATTTGATGGCGACCCATTTTTCGCCGCCGTCGAGGGTGAAAAAGACGCCGAACTCCGTTCCGCAGAACAGGAGCTTTGGATTGACGTGATCTTGCTTGAGGGTGTAGACGCTGCCGCGCGGAGGCAGGTTGCCGGTGATTTCCGACCAGGATCGACCGCGGTCGGTCGATTTCAGAATGTAGGGCTTGAAGTCTCCTCGTTTGTGGTTCTGTATCGCAACATACACGGTATTGTCATCGTGGAGGTCGGCTTCGATGTCGTTGATGTAGCCGAATTCAGGGACGTCCAGCGTGCCGAACGCGTCCACCTTGCGCCACGATGTGCCGCCGTCTTCGCTGATCTGGACCAAGCCCTCGTCAGTCCCCACGTACAGGAGTCCCGCGACTCGAGGCGATTCATCCAGGGAGACGATGTTGCCGTAGAGTGAAGTCGATGTGTTTTTGGCGACGGCATCGACTCCCCACACGCGACCCATGACCTTGAGTTGGTTTCGGTCGATTTGACGGGAGAGATCGGGACTGATCGCGGTCCAGTTGTCGCCTCGATCGTCGCTGCGAAAGAGGATTTGGGAGGCGTAGTAGAGCCGTTTGGGGTTATGCGGCGAGAGCAACAGGGGCGAATCCCAATTCCACCGCAGGGGTGGACCTTCCTTCGACTCCTGCGGCTTGATATCGACGCGTTCGCCGGTCTTTCGATTGTAGCGCACCAAGCCTCCGTATTGCCACTGCGAGTAGACCGTATCCGGATCTTCCGGGTCGACCGCAGGCTCAAAACCGTCGCCGAAGACGGTCACAAACCAATCGCTGTTGCGGATGCCGTGATCGTTGTTGGTTCGCGACGGGCCCCCTTGGGTCGCGTTGTCCTGGGTTCCGCCATACACGTAGTAGAACGGCTTGTCGTTGGAGACTGCGACGCGATAGAACTGCGTGATCGGCAAGTTTTCTTTGTAGTCGTAGGTTTTGCAACGGTCCCACGTTTCGTAGATTCCGCCATCGCAACCGACGATGAGGTGGTTGGGGTCGTCTGGGTCGATGACCAGGGCCTGATTGTCGACATGCTTGTCCTCTTCGCCGGCTTGAACGAACGTCTTGCCGCCGTCTTCGCTGACCATGAGATTCGTGTCGAGCGAGTAGATTCGATCGATATTGTGCGGACAGCAAACGATTTCGTTGTAGTATTGAGGGCCTCCGGAGACGTAACCGCTCATGCGTTCCCAGGTCTCTCCCCGGTTCTTGCTCCTGTAGAATCCGCCCTTGCCTTCGCCGGCTTCGACAATGGCGAAGACCACTTCGGGATTGACGGGCGAGATATCGAGTCCGATGCGTCCCAGATCACCGCCGGGCAATCCGCGGTTGGCTTTCTTCCAGCTGTTCCCTCCGTCGGTCGACTTGTAAACCGCGGACTCGGGGCCGCCATCGATCAGCACCCATTCATGCCGGCGGCGCTGGTAAGAAGTGGCGTACATCACGTCCGGGTTCTCGGGGTCGATATGCACTTCGTTGACGCCGGTCATCGGGCTGATGTCGAGAACCTTGGTCCAGGATTTACCGCCGTCGGTGGTTCGATAGAGTCCGCGGTCGCCGCCATCTTTCCAGAGGGGGCCTTGGGCGGCGACAAACACGGTATTGGGATCGGTTGGGTGGACGGCAATCATGCCGATGTGTTCGCTGTTCTCCAAGCCAACTTTGGCAAACGACTGGCCGCCGTCGGTCGATTTGTAGACTCCATCTCCATACGCGACGCTTCGCTGCGAGTTGTTTTCGCCTGTGCCGACCCACACGGTGTGCCGATCGTGGGGGCTGACCGTGATGCAGCCGATCGAGAACGAACTGTAGCCGTCGAAGATGGGGCTGAAGGTAACGCCGGCGTTCGTCGTCTTCCACACACCTCCCGAGGACGCAGCGATGTACCAAGTGGATCGATTCACCGGATCGACCGCGATGTCACCGATTCGCCCGGACATGAAGGCTGGTCCGATGCAGCGGAACTTCAGTGGGGAAACCAAGCCGGAATGGATACCGGGTGTTTCATCCTTGCGCTCGTCGGAGTCCTGCGCCTTTCCGCTCGGGGCGATCATTCCGACAGCGATCGTTGCTGCCAAAGTCCAGGTGCGTTTCAACATTCTTATCCCTTGTTTCCGTAGATGACAAACTTGATCTGGGGAACCTCTGGAGGTGCACAATCCATGGGCTCTAAGTTAATTGCCCAGGCGATTTTTTGTATACGGGGTAGCGAAGCCGGGTTATTTTCCGCGAAATCGGACCTGGGGCCCTCGAGTTCGATACATTTTGTTTCCAAATCAAGCTTGTGATTCGATGCTCGATGAGGCACCATGGCATGGAAGCTCCTCGAGGCGATTCGCCTCCTGATTCAACATCAAACGACTTTCCACCACCCGGCATGAAATCACGCCAGACACTCTCCGCCCTCGTTGGTTCCGCCTTGGTGCTCATCGCCACGGCGGGCATTGGTTGGGGGCTGCTCGCTTACAAATCCGGGCAGATCGCCGGGGCCAAGAGCAAGCCCGCTCCAGCGGAAGTGGTCGAATCGGTGCGGATCGACCCGGTTCAGGAATCCGAGTTCCGTCAGTCGACCAGTGCGATCGGAACCGTGGTCGCCCCTCAGTGGATGACGGTCCGGACGGAATCTAGCGGTCGCATCAACGCTCTCCATGTCGGTTCCGGTCAGACCGTCAAGAAGGGGGATCTGCTTCTCGAGTTGGACTGCAGCGTGGAGATCGCCTCCAGAAAGGCAGCCCAAGCCAAATTGAACATGGCAACCCGAGCGCTCAAGCGACTGACCGGATTGAGTGAATCCGGAGCGGTATCCAGCACGGAATTGGAGCAAAGCCAATTCGACAAGGAAAGCGCCGAGGCGGAAATCGAACGGCTTGATGCCGTCATTGCAAAACGGAGCCTTCGGGCGCCCTACGATGCGCGTGTCGGATTGATCAATGTCTCCGTGGGGCAGTATCTGCCCGAGGGGGTCGAGCTGACGACGTTGACGGGAACGGACAATCGTTTTTATGTCGACTTTGCAATCCCTCAGTCGATTTCGAGTTCCATCCATCTCGGTCAGCAGGTCGAGGTCCGGGTGCAGGGCAAGCGATTCGATGCCGCGGTGATCGCTGTCGACGCGCGGTCCGATCGCTTCACCCGCAATCTGATGGTTCGCGCCGAGTGCGATGCGCCTGATGGCCGCCCCTCCCCCAATGATTCCGTCAACGTCTTCGTCGAGTACGGACCCAAGAACAAGGCGGTTGCAATCCCGGCTTCCGCGGTCTTGCGTTCACCCGAGGGATCGTTTGTCTATACCGTCGTCGCCGACGACAAAGGGGTCGATCGAGCGGTGAGGCGTCCGGTGAAGACCCTGCAGACGGTCGAGAACACGGTCGTGATTCAGGAGGGCTTGGCCTTGGGAGATCGCGTCATTTCGCAAGGGTCCTTCAAGCTGCGTCCAGGATTGGCTGTTCGCGATGTTCGTGTCAGCTCAGACAAAGGCGGGAGCTGAACGGCCTTGAAATCGATCACCGACCTGTTTCTTCGCTATCCGATCATTGCGATGGTGCTCAACCTCACGATCGTGCTCGTCGGGTTGCGCACCATCTTTCTCCTGCCCATTCAGCAGTTCCCGAAGTTCGAGAGTACCTCGATCACGATCCGGACGTATTACACCGGAGCCAGCGCCGAAACGATCCGAGGGTTTTTGACGGTTCCGATCGAACGAGCTGTCTCGTCGATCGCCGGAGTCGATTTCGTCGAGTCATCGAGCACGGCGGGCTCGAGCGAAGTGGAGATTCGCCTGAAATTCAATCATAACAGCACGCAGGCGCTGACCGAGGTCAATGCGCGGCTGCAGCAGATTCGGCGCGAATTGCCAACGGATGCCGAGTCTCCCTCGGTGTTCATTGAGCGAGCCGATCGGCCCACCGCTTCGATGTATCTGAGTTTCACTTCGGACGAGTGGGACATCTCGCAGATCACCGATTGGCTCAGTCGAAATATTCAGCCTCAGTTGTCGACCGTCGATGGAATTCAACGGATTGGCGTCGAAGCGGGTCGATTGCCTGCGATGCGCATCTGGATCCTTCCTCAGAGGCTCTCGGAGCTGAATCTGACGGCGGGCGAAGTCTTCTCGGCTTTGCAAAGAAACAATTTCTTAGCGGCCATCGGCCGAGTAAAGAACCAGGATAGTCAGGTCGACCTCGTCACCAACACCGACCTGAAGTCGGTTGAGGAATTCGAGGAACTGGTTGTCATCCAACGTCCTTCGGGAACCATTCGCCTCAAGGACATCGCGCGCGTCGAACTCGGTGCGGAGGAAGCGGGTGCCGTGGCGATGTACAAGGGTCGCGATGCGGTTTACGTGTCGGTATGGCCCCTGCCCGGGGTGAACGAGATCGAGGTCTCGCGCAAGCTTCGCGCAGCCATGGACGATCTGCGCGGCACCCTCCCCGATCACTTGAAAGCCGATGTCGCGTTCGATGCGACCCGGTTCATGGAAGAAGCGTTGACCGAGATCGGCAAGACGCTGTTCGAAACGATTCTGATCGTTGGGGTCGTCGTGTTCCTGTTCGTAGGTTCGATTCGAACGGCGCTGGTTCCCCTGATCGCCATGCCTGTTTCGTTGATCGGCGCGGCCCTCCTGATGTACATCATGGGATTCAGCCTCAACCTGCTCACCATTCTGGCGATCGTTCTCTCGGTAGGATTGGTCGTCGATGATGCGATTGTCGTCGTCGAAAACATTCAGCGGCATATCCAGGAGGGGGAAAGCCGGTTGCGAGCCGCCGTTCTCGGTTCTCGCGAACTGGTCGGACCGATCATCGCTATGACGATCACACTGGCAGTGGTCTACACGCCGATCGGGTTCCAGACGGGACTGACGGGGATGCTGTTTAAGGAGTTTGCCTTTTCGCTGGCGGCAGCGGTCATCGTTTCTGGTTTCGCCGCCATCACCCTCTCCCCGATCATGAGCGCGTACTTGATTCCGGCCAGCGGACGCGAAGGATGGTTGTCCCGGCAGACCAATCGATTCTTTGACTGGCTCAAGGAATACTACGGCGTTGCAGTCGAATTCGCGGTGCGCATCCGTTGGGCGCTGATCGCCATGACCTTCATGATCACATTGTTCGCCTGGCCTCTTTACCAACAGAGCGGTCGCGAACTGGCTCCCGTGGAGGACCAAAGCAGCATCACCATCGGAATCCAAGCCGCCCCGGACGCGTCCTTGAACTCGACGTCGGAGGCGATCTCGCAGTTGTCGAGCAAGCTGCAGTCAATTCCCGAAGTCAATTACGTCTGGGCGGTCGCATTTTCGAGTGGCGGCTTCGGCGGCATCCAAACGGTCGATTTCCATCATCGATCTCGGACCACCAAGAAGATGCTCAACGATGTCTACAAGCAGGTCGCCGATACGACCAGTATCAAGGCCTACCCGGGCTTGCCGAGTTCGCTGCCCGGCGCTGGCAGTTCTGATGTGGAACTGATCGTGAAGACGGATCGCTCCATCGAAGAGCTTGGGACTCAAGCGGGTCAGATCGTCACTCAGGGCTATGCATCCGGCAAGTTCCGCTACGTGGATACGGACCTCAAAATCGATCTGCCGCAGGCCATCGTCGAGGTCGATCGCATGCGAGTCGCCGACCTGGGCATGGACCTGGCCGCCGTTGGACGCGAACTGGGGGTCTTGCTCGGCGGCGCCTACGTGAACCGATTCAACTACTTCAATCGCAATTATCAAGTCATCCCTCAATTGGAGGAACAATCGCGGCGCGATGCCATGTCGCTGCTGGACTTGAAGGTTCGCTCGCCTGCTCCCATCGGTTCCGGTGCCGAATCCCAGATGATTCCCGTCTCCTCGTTCGTCGCCATCAACCCCAAGGTCGCCCCTCGCTCGCTGCAGCGATTCCAGCAACAAAACAGCTTCCGTCTGACCGCCAGCGTGGGTGAGGGAATGACCAAAGCCGATGGCATGCATGAGTTGGAGAATATCGCCCGAAGCGTGATGGGCCAGGATGCCAAGATCGATTACGGGGGCGAGTCGCGACAGATCCGGAACGAAGGCGCCGCCTTTGGGGTGACCATGAGCTTTGCCATGATCCTGATCTACCTGACCCTGACCGCCCAATTCCAGAGCTTTCGAGACCCGCTGATTGTCTTGCTGGGAAGCGTCCCGCTCGCAATCTCGAGCGCGTTGGCCTGGACCTTTACCGGTTGGACCACGATCAATATCTACTCGCAGGTAGGGCTCATTACCCTGGTGGGCTTGGTCGCCAAGAACGGTATCTTGATCGTCGAGTTCGCGAATCACTTGCAAGCCGAGGGGATGACCAAAGGCCAGGCCGTGGTCGAGGCTGCCAAAACGCGGCTGCGCCCCATTTTGATGACCTCGGCCGCTACGGTTTTGGGGCATTTTCCCTTGGTGTTGGTGGTGGGGCCCGGGGCTGAAGCCCGCAACAGCATCGGCATCATCCTGGTGGCTGGAATGGCGATCGGAACGGCCTTTACGCTGTTCGTCGTCCCCGCCTTGTATTACGTCATCGCGGCCGATCACCATCGGTCCGGCGGGGGAGCGGGTGAAGCCGATTTCGCCTGAGAGCGGCAAAGTCGGCACCAACGCTACTTTCTGCCGTGAATCGGCCACGTCCTGGCCGGAAACTGCCTACAATCGCTCGGGTCGACGGGGTAAAATCAGGGAACTCGTCCTGCCGCTTTTTCATCCAAGTGCGATCGTTCCATCGCTTGATTTTCCTGGGAACTTGAAATGGTACGCCGCCGGCTCCAATGCGAAAGACTCGAAGGCCGGCTTCTGTGCGCCTCCGACTGGCAAAATGCGGCGATGCCCATGGATGTCAACCAGTCCGGGACGGTCGAACCGATCGACGCCCTCATCCTCATCAACAACATCAACCAATCCGGGATGCGAACGCTCGGGGCCAAGCCCGTCGATTACCAAGGCCCCATGCTCGATACCAACGGCGATGGCAGCCTGACCGCCATGGACGTCTTGTTGGTGATCAACACCTTCAATCATCCCCAAGTCGGGCAAGTCGCACCCTCCTTGAAACTGCCCAATCAAAATGGGGAAATGATCGACTTGGATCAGCTTCGTGGCCAAAGCGCCGTCGTGCTCTACTTCTATCCCAAGGACAATACGCCCGGCTGCACCATCGAAGCCCTCGACTTCAGCGATCGCAAGGAGCAGATCGAAGCCCTCGGTGCCAAGATTTACGGCGTCAGCCTGGACCCCGTCGATTCGAAAAAGCAATTCGCCGATCAGCATCAATTGAGCTTCGATATTCTCGCCGACGTGGATCGACGGGTCACGACCTCGTACGGGGCACTGACCGAAACGGCGTCGGGAATGCCGATCGCCAAACGCACCACCTACATCATTGGCGCCGATGGAGTCATCAAGAAAATTTTCACGGACGTCAACGTGAACATTCATGGCGGTCAAGTCGTCGCGGCACTCGAGTCAGGAATCCATCTCTCGTGAGCCGCGAATGGCGCTCCTCCGATTCCTCCGTCTAGCCCCGAACCGTTTTTGACTTTTTCCGCATGACCTCCGATACACGGCAATCCGATCCCCGAACCCGCTTCATGTGGTGCTTTATCGGGGTCGCGATCGCGGTGCGAGTCGGATTCTGGATCGCTACCGACCGCGTTTGGGAAGATGCGCTGATCACGATTCGCCATGCGGAGAACGCTGCGCGCGGCAATGGTCTGACGCATCATCCGCTCCAAGGTCCTCCGGTCCATGGTTTCACCTCCCCGATCAGTGTCTTGATTCCGTTGGCGGCCGAGTGCATCCAGCAGGGGGCAGCCTTGAACGTCCTGCGGGCCGTTTCGTTGATCGCTGCTGCTCTGACGATTGTGGTCGCCTACCGGATCGCGATCGAACCCGCCGTGGATCTTTCGCCGATCGCGACCTTCTTCCTCCTCGGTTTTCTCGCGGTCGAGTTCCATCAGGTCCTTTTTGGCATGGCGGGCATGGAAACGCAGTGCGTGGTGCTGATCAACCTGTTCGCGTTCTGGCGATTTTTGGCCGGGGGCGCGACATCCCTGGGGGTTGCCCTCTCGCTCGTCATGTGGGCTCGTCCCGATGGGATCGTCCTCGTCGCGGTATTGCTCCTCGGACTCTTGCTGCAACGACGGATCCTGCATGCGGTTGGGGTTGGGGCCCTCGCGTTGCTCTTGTTCGCCCCGTGGATCCTGTTCACCGAGATGTACTTCGGTTCGTATGTTCCGCATACGATTGTTGCGAAGAAGCTGACCTTCTTTCGAACGTTTTCCGACGCGCCGGATACTTGGACGTATGTGAACCTGTGGGCTGCCGAGATCTGGCGTCGCATCAACTTTTTGCGATTGTGGTTTTCGCCGCTCTACGGCGGGACCGGTTCGGTCCTGAATTTTGTGCGAGGTGCCCGTCCGCTCCAGGGGCTCTATCTCGTCATTGCCCTCGTGGGATTTATCGATGCTGTACGCAAACCTGCCCTGAGGGTTTTTCCGTTGTATGTGTTCGTGTTCGCAAGTTACCTCGTGATCATGATGATTCAACCAGCGTGGTGGTACATCCTGCCATGGCTGGATATCGTCGCGATCCTCTTTGCCCTCGGTTTTGATCGAATCTACGAGTTCGTCGCCCGCAAGAAGCCTGTCCGCCTCCTCTACGCGATCCCGGTGGGGTACGTCGCGGTGTATGCGTTTGCGACGTTCTGCGGAACGTTTGCCGAGCGCCACATTCAGCTCGGTATCGAGAACGCGTGCCGGGTCAGGATCGGCAAGTGGCTCCAGGAACATGTCCCTCCGGATGAGTGGGTCGCCTGCGAGTGCCTCGGTTATCTGGGAAGCTACTCCAATCGCCCGATTCTCGATTACCCGGGATTATGCTCACCGAGATCGGTTCGCGCGATCGCGCAGATTCCTGAGCGCAAGCGGTCGCTGTTAGCCTTGATCGATCGCGAAAAACCCGAGTGGCTCGTGTTGCGTCCGGCGGAATGGGCGCAATTGGAACGCGAACATCCCGCGTCGTGGCGGGAATACGAGTTGGTCGAGCGTTTTTACGCCGATCGCGATCACATCATCGCGATGGGGAAATGGATCTTCGCCGATGGTCTCGATTTAACCATCGACGAGGAATTTGTCGTCCTCAAGAGGGTTCCCGTCGGCGATCAGCCGTAACACGCACGGTGATCGCTGGTTCACCGTAGGATCGCACCCATCCTTATCGCGCGACGTTCCGCGATGGTTTTGAATCGCCCGTGCCGATCGAGGTCTTTCCGACAACTCGGCGTCACGGATCCAGTTCGGGGATCGCGTCGGCATTTGCGCGTGTTCCTAGAGCCCGCCACACGTGGGGTTGAATACTGCTGGTGATGCTTCGGACCGAGCCATCCATGCTCAGACCGCTGACGAGGCCTGCGTGGAAGCTCCGAGAGGTGATGATTCCGTAGGTGGGGAGCGTCGCAGAGAGCCCCTCGCGCGAGCTGCTGACATCGATGTCGTAGATTTTCATAGAAGGGGCGGTGTAAAGAATGCGGGTTTGGGGCACAAAGGTGGTTGTGAACCCGCAATGGATCGCGCGTCCGCATACCCATTCCGTATGTCCCGCCGCAGCCGACCACGCTCCGCCGATGTAGGCCACAGAAACGTCCTCCGGACGAGAAGGAGGTGAAATCGGGATGGAGGGAACGTCGTGGAAGCGGGGCTGAAATGCCTTGACCTCCGCCATAGCCAGCGTATTGCTGAGTCCATCCACGAAGTGCGATGTGGAGAACCTCGCATTGGGCGCAAATGCTCCGCTGCCGCCTTGCTTGGTCACCGGGTCATAGATCAGATACTCCCCGAGGTTGAGAGCATAATTCAGCGGGTAGTGTTCCGGCTCCCCTGTGGTCGCATTGAGCCTGGCGCGATCCTCGACTTCGCTCGGGCACATCAACACGGGAACCCGCGTAGGGGCAACGCCAAAGGGGGGCAGCACGCCGCGATTGTCGGGATGGTGGTAGCCGACCGAAAAGTTGATCTGGTTGTAGATCGTGTTCCCCTCGACGTAGGGGAGCAGAAAGCTCTGGGCCGACCAGGGTTGATTGGAGGCCCCGCCGACCGCGTAGGTCGATGGGGGAAACCGCTTCATGGCGCTCTCGTAATTGTGAAGCGCCAGACCCAATTGCCGCAGCTTGTTCTGGCAACTCATCCGCCGCGCTGCCTCGCGCGCCGCTTGAACCGCCGGCAGGAGCAAGCCAATCAAGATGCCGATGATCGCAATCACCACCAGCAATTCCACCAAAGTAAACCCGTGGTTCCTAAAACGCTTCATCTTGACTTCCTCAGTCGCATTCCATCGCACGCGTTCGGCCGTGCTCCCGTCCCCTCAAGCCACCGTGGCGAAGGGAATCGATCGAGTTGTGGCTGGCTGAGGAACTGCGCCCAAGGCGCCCAATCGCTTGCTGGAATTCTCGACACCGCATATTGTTATTGAGACTCAGTCTCATTACAATCCCTGTTTTCGAATGATCGCAGTAAATTGGCTGGGAAATGTGCTGGTGGGGGTACAGAGATGGGATCGGAACGGCAGCCGGAAGAGGGGGAGGCGGGGGATCGTCGACGCAGCGAAGGGGCTTCCCCGCGCGCGGAACGGGTTGAACCGCGGCTTCCCAAAATCGTGCCGTTTCGCGAGTTATGCCGTTGTGGGGAGGAGATCTGGATCGAGAACGACGGCGAGCTCTATCGACTTCGCCGGACCCGGCAGGGGAAGCTGATTTTGACCAAGTAGCCCTTCATTCGCCGGTATCGGCTTGAATGGCGAGGGTTCGTTCGTCGGGATCGAGGGGTTCGTGCGACTGGATTTGTTTTTCGAGTACCGACAGGTCGGCTTCGGAGGGGTCCTTGCCGAGAGCCAGACGGTCCGCGATGCGTAGGCGAAGCGTCTCATGGTCCGCGTGGCAGTCGAGGATGTGGAAGGGGATACCTTGGTTCTGGGCCAATCGCAGCAGTCGAGTCCGTTGTGCCTTCTGGAGAAAGGTTGCATCAACAATAACGGGATAGCCCGTATCCAGAATGGTTTGGGCCAGTTGCTCGAGCCGTTCATAGGTCGCTTGGTTCGCGGAGGTGTCGTACTGCCCCGGTCCGAAGAGCCGCATGCGCTCGACGTCGGAACGGATGCGGATCCCGCGATGCGACTTGATCCATCGCAACGACTGAGTGGATTTGCCGCTGCCGCTCAAGCCGTGGGTGATCCAGAGTTCGGTTGCCTGTTGGCTGGTGGCAAACTCGGTTGCTAATTGGGTGTAGCGTTCCAATTCCCGCAGCGAGGCTCGCATCGCCTGCGGATCGGATTCCTGTTGATGCTCCCGCATGGCAGCGACTTTCGCGCGGACCATGGAGCGGTAAACGAGGTACCATCGCAGGACGTGCAGTCCGTCGTAGTCGCCGGTCGCTTCCAGGTACGCGTTGATCCAAAGGTGGGCCAGATCGGGACGGCCTCGAGCGTACAGGTCCATCATCAGGAATGCCGCATCGTCGATAACGTCGATGCGCGACAAATCGGGATTGAATTCGATACCGTCGAAGAGGATCCATCGACCGGACCATTGCACGATGTTACCGCAGTGTAGATCACCGTGGCATTCGCGGACTCTGCCAGCGAGGAATCGTTCGAGGTTGGTTGCTGCGAGTTGTTCCCACGTGTCGCGTGTCCAGCATCGGAGCCATTCGATCTTGCGATCGATCGAAGGGTGGGGGTGTTCAGAGATCACATCGAGGTTGTCGATGGCAAAGTGGAGTGCGGTCTTGGAAAACGATTCGAACGACCCCTGGATCGCTGCGGCGTGCTGGTGAAAGCGGGCGGTGGTTGTTGCGAGATCGAGGATATCGGTATCGGTGACTTGGCGATGGTCTAGTCGCTGGCTGAGGATTGCGTCATCCTCGAAACGGTGCATCTGCACCGCGTAATCGACGATGAGGCTGTCGCCATCGAGCGTTTGCGAGGAATGGACGACAAGTCGATCTCCTGTCTGGACGATCGGGACAACGCCCAGGTAGAGGTCGTCGGCGTAGCGGCGTCCGAGTCGAACCTCCTCTTCGCAAGCCTTTTTTCGTAGGGAGATGGAGCTGTAGTCGAGGAAGGATGTCTTGACGGGTTTCTTGAGTTTGTAGGCGAAGGGACCTGCGAGGTAGACGCGCGAGATATGGGTCTCGTGGACCTCGATCATTCCAGCGACCGGGTGGGGGTAATCCTCGGGACGGTCCATAGCGGGGTGAGTTATCTCTCGGGAAGCGGGGTGGTGACCTTGCATTGCGTCCCGAACGGGGTTTGTCGTCTCTATTGCCGCGATTGGGGAGTGACTTTGAATCGAAGGACTTCCTCTTTGCGGCGGACGACAATATCGGTTTCCTGGCCGACTTTCAGGGCTTCGATGGCGTAGGTGTAGTCGTAGATATTCTCGACCTTGCGACCGGCCAGTTCGATGACGATATACTTGGCTTGCACCCCGGCCTTGGCGGCGGGCCCGTCTTTCGAGACGCCTGACAGGAGCACCCCTTGGATGTCTCCTTGCGCGTAATCGGGGATGGACCCCAGGTAGGCGGTCATCGCGGCCCGGGTCCCCTGATTTTCTGGCGCTTTCTGTTCGGTGAACTCGGGAGCGGATTCGGAACTGGCGACGCTGCGGGTGATCAAGCCCATGAGTTTGGCGATCTTTGCAGCCCCTTCGTAGTTCAGCAATTCCGGCGTATCGCGCGGGGTGTGGTATTCCGAATGCGAACCGGTGAAGGCCGACAGGATCGGTATTCCCTTCAAGTAGAACGAGCTGGCATCGGTTGGCAGATAGCTGTCGTTCTGCAGGGTCACGGGAAGTCCAACCACGGCGTTGCGGCGTTCGATTTCCCCTTTCCAGAACGGCGAGGACCCGATTCCTTGCAGCACCAATTGATCGCGCAACCGACCGACCATATCCAGATTCAGGCATGCTGCCACGGTTGGGTACAATTTGTTCCCGTCGGTTTTGGGGAGGTTCGGATAAATATCATGGAAGTGGTCGACAAAGTAAGCGGATCCCAGGAGCCCCATCTCTTCGCCGGACCAAGCGGCGAACAGGATATCGTGATTGAGTTGAAGTTTGCCTTGTCGCTTCTGGAGAGCCAGGGACTGGGCGATCTCGAGCATGGCGGCAACGCCCGATGCATTGTCGTCGGCACCGCGATGGATTCCTTGGCGTTCTTCGTCGCGGGCCAAGCTCGATCCGCTTGCGCCGGCGCCCAAGTGATCGATGTGAGCTCCGACGATCACGATCGAGTTGGCGGGTTTGTCGCCGGCTCGCAGGATGCCTAGCACGTTGGTTCCGTGGCGTTTGACTTGTTGAAGATCGATGGTGGCGCGGACGCTGACATCGGGGAGCACGAAGCCCATCATCATTTCGCCACGATCGAGTTCGGATTGAAGGTCGGCGAGTTTCTCCTCGTTCTTTTCAAACCACTTTTCTGCGACGGCATCGGCGACGCTGATGGCAGCGATGCTCGAGCCGGAGAGGGAGCCATCGGTTTGCAGCGGGACCAGTTGTTGGCGCACGCCGCTCTTGGGTCCGCTGACCACGATGATCCCCTTCGCTCCGCGGTCTCGAGCTGCCATGGCTTTGTAGCGCAGAGAACTGTGCCGCGCCAGATGCTGCCTGCGTTCGGGAGAAACATCGCTGGGCATTTGGCGGAGGACCAGCACCCACTTGCCTTCCACATCCAAGTGGACATACGAGTCGTATTCCGGAAAGCCTTGATCCGCGGGAGCGACGATGCCATAACCAGCAAAGACCACTTCGCTCGGCTCGATACTCGTCGAGTTGGAGAAGACCAACGGTCGCCAGTCCTCGTCCAATCTCCACGTGGTGTCGCCCGATTGCAGCAGGTTGCTCGACAAAACGTCGACTCCCGCCGTATAGGGGAAGGGATGAAAGAACGGTCGGGCGGAGTCGGTGGAAATCGCGGCTTGAGCGCCGTTCGCGGAATCGGGAGGACCGGGTCGAGTTTGGGTGCCGGCCGGTTCGAGACCAAGCGATTCCATGTAGCTGGCAACGTAGGCCGTCGCGAGTTGTTCCCCCTGGGTGCCGGTTAATCGGCCTCCCAGTTCGGGGCGGCACAGGTAATCGACATGCCGACCGATATCGGAGGCTTTATAGTCTTGGTCGGTTGCAGCCGCGTTGGTTTTGGCGAGTCCGGAGGCTTCCGCAATGGCGGTTGCCTGGATCGGCGCTTCTTTGGGCTGACTGGGGGATCGGAGGTCCAAGGCTTTTCGGGCTGCGGCATCATTCCACTGGGCGATGAAGATCTGCGACTTCTTGTCGGCGGTTCGATTGCTGGTCCATGCCAGTTCCTTGCCATCGGGGGTGAAGACGGGCAGTCCGTCGAAGCCTTCGGTGGTGGTGACACGGACGGGTTCATGCGATCCTGCCGCATCCACCAGGTAGAGTTCGAAGTTTGCGAAACCTTGAAGGTTGGTTGCAAAGATCAGGTAGTCGCCGCTCGGGTGAAAGTATGGCGCCCAGCTCATGGCACCCAATCGCGTCAGCGCCTTGGCATCGGACCCATCGAGATTGGCCGAAAAGATTTCGGCAGTCGCGCCGTCTTCGCTGAACCGTCGCCAGCAGATTCGTTTGCCGTCGGGCGAGAAGAAAGGGCCGCCGTCGTAGCCGAAGACATCGGTGATTTTGCGGACGTCGGATCCATCAGCTCGCATCATGTACAGATCCAGGGCGACCGATGGGTCGTTCGCGAAGAGGGTTTGTTCCCGCTCGCTCAACGGTTTGGCGTAAGCTTCGCGATTGGAAGTGAAGGCGATCCACTGACCGTCGGGACTGTAGGATCCTTCGGCATCATATCCCGAGATCTGCGAGAGGTTGGTGTATTGGCCTGTCGTGCGATTCCACTCGATCAGATCGAATTGGGGATCGTAGTCCCAGGCATAGCGGCGGGATTGACCGCTGGCGCGGAACGCCAACTCGTTGCGCTGTTTGGTGATCGCATCGGGATCTTGTTGGGTGGAAGCGAACAGAACGCGATCGCCGTCGGGATGGATCCAGGCGCAGGTGGTTTTTCCAAAACCGGGTGATACCCGCTCGATATCCCCGGTCTCACGGTCCATCCAATAGATTTGGTAGAACGGATTGGAGGGTTCCCGCTCGCTCTGGAAGACCATGTAGCGGCCATCGCGGCTGAAGTAGCCTTCGCCGGACCGAGCACCTTCATAGGTCAATTGCCGCACGCCCGACAGAAACGCGGACTCCTGGCCGGATGCGATCCCCACCGCGAGGGGGCTTACTCCGAGCGGGCCGACGCTGAGCGCCAATACCAAAACCAAGCGATTTGCGATGTCTTTCATGGGACGATCTTGCAACAGGGGCAACATTTTCATTCCTAGGACGGTGTGTCGGAAAGCTATTAGACAAAGCCGACCGCCGGTCGGCTAGCGCAATCGCCGCCCCAGTCCAACCGGCGGAATCCCGCGATGGGCAACTGTAGAAAATTGTGATACACTTGCGGCACTTTTCCAGCAGTTTTGGGTATTTCGCCTTTTTCCACGGTTGGGCCCTATGACCTTAGATCAATACAGCCTTTGTCCCTGCGGCAATGGTAAAAAAGTGAAGTTCTGCAAGTGCAATGAGCATTTCCAGGAAATGCAGACGATCCACCGCATGATGGTCGGGGAGCAGAATGTCGCCGCACTGGACCGCATCAACGCCAATCTCAAGACGATGCCGTCCGAACCATGGCTTTTGGCGATGAAGTGCGAGCTCCTCCTCCAATTGCGCGAACTGGAGTCCCTCGAGGAGACCTCCGCCAAATTCATCCGCCTGCAACCCGACAACCCGCTGGCAAAATTGAATCGGGCCCTGGTGGCGGTCATTCGGGGCAATACCGAGGAGGGGTCCACGCTCCTGCTCCAGTCGATCGCCGAGTCCCGAGAAAACATGCATCCGATGACGGCGACCGTCGCGGTCAACTTGATCGAGATGATGGGTCAGCGGGGCATGGTCCTTCCGGCTCTGATGCTCGCCGAGATCATGTTCGACATGGGCGATTTGATGGCTCGCGTCGCGACCAGCGCTGTGGAGTCCCTGATCGGTCATCCGCAAGCCGGGACTCTTTCCCAAGAAACGCCTCCGTCGGCAATGTCTGGCGAGGGAACGCAGTACGGCGAACGTTTGGCCGAAGCCGAGGCGTTGATCGCGAATTATCGCATTTCCGCTGCCAAGACCAAACTCGAGTCGATGCAACGTGAATTCGGTCAGCAGCCCCCGATCCTCCAAAACCTCTTGTACTGCCAATTGCTGTTAACGGATCTGGAAAGCGCCGCATTCACCTGCCGCAAGCTGGCTGCCTGCACCCAGCTCGATGAGCCGCAGCGGATTTACTATCAGGCGATGGTGTACGAACTGGCTCCGAAAACCGGCGGGGTAACGCAGACGGAGGATCTGTCCGTCTATACCATCGAAGACCCAGAATTTGAAACAGCCTTGGCGTCCAGCAAGTCGCTGACCAGCATTCCGGTCGATCAAGTTCGAGGGATGCTCCAGGCTTTCCTGGATGAGGAGGTTCCACCCAAGGCCGCCTTTGTCACGGTTCAGCCCGTCCTTCAAGAGCAATTCGCCGAAATCGAAGCCCAGCGGCCCGGATCGTGGATGGCTTATTACGGGAAGCAAACCGACAAGCCCGCGCGGCTGGTTGTCTTGGAGCCTGGGTTCGGATTCCGAAAAACGCTGATCGACCAAGTCAAGCGGGAGTTGGGATTGACCAGTCTCAAGCGCGAGCTTCTCGAGCAGTTGCACGTCGCTCCGTTGGCGATGAGCAATGGGCAAATCGTCCTGCGTCACGAAGTACCTGCGGAACGACGCGAGGCGCTTCGGGATGCGATTCGCCAGTTGATGCTCGATGAAACGCTCGACATTTCCTTCGACTGCTTGGGAAATCGTACCCCTCGCGATTGTGCAGGCACGTCCGAGCATCGACTGCCTCTGCAGGCGCTGCTCCTGTCGTGGCAGTCGCAAAACCCCAGCACGATGGATGACTCCGACTTCCGGAATCTGCATCATGCCCTCCAAGTCTCGAGACCTTCCCTCTCCGCGGACCAAGACGTCTTCGATCGGGTAGGCGGCGCAGCATACTACTGGACCGATTTGGATAACATCGATCCGCGAAGCTTGATTCAGTTGATGCAATCGGTGCTGACGCGGTCGGTATCCACGATGTATCGTCCGTTGGTTGCCAAGTCGGAGACGGTCGCATGGCCGGACGACTTCAAACTGTCCGCGGAGTACACGGTGCTGAACCTCAAGACGCGAATGGTTACCGACCCGCTCCAAGCGGAGAAGTTACTAGCTCGGATCATCGAGGTGGGTAAACAGTTGCAACTCCCTATCGGCAATGCGATTTTGGAGCGGTTCGAGATCCTGAACATGCTCGAGCGCCGCGCGGAGGCCAGGCAGTTCCTGGAGGCATCGCTTCGGGAAAACCCGAACGATCCGGTGCTGCTGCAATTCCTGCAGGCCGCGATGTTGCAACAGCAGCAAATGGCTGCGCGCGCCCGGGGGGGGATGCCCATGGATCCAGCACTCGCCGGAGCAGCTTCCTCGCCGATGGCGGGTGGCGGAGCCACCTCGAGCGGCTTGTGGACACCGGATGCACCGGCGCAATCCGCACCGAGCGGCAGTTCCGCCGGAGGCGGAAGCAAGCTGTGGATTCCAGGCCAGGATTGATCGCGACAGGCTTACGCTAACGCGAACGCTTTTTCCATCTGCTTGCGGACCGTCGTCAGTCGTTGGACATCCCCTCCTCCGACTTCCGCGGTGGTCCATCCACTCCAGCCGATCTCGTCGAGCCCTTGGCGAACTTGATCCCAGGGGACGTCGTCCTCGGGAGACGTGATGTCGACGAACTTGTCCTTGGCGCGGCTGAAGCCTTTGATATCGAGTTTTACGCAGCGGTGGCCGAACGCTCGGAGCCACTCGCGCGGTTGGCCGTATTTCCAGTGGTTGCCGATATCGTAATACATCCCTACCCAAGGGCTCGAGAAACTGTCGACGAACTCGATGAAACGATTCGGCGATTGCTCGGGTGGCTTGTCGTGATCGTAATGCAGTTTATTCCATACGTTCTCGATCAAGATCGGTTGGCCTAGCGATGCTGCCAGCGGCAGCAGTTTCTTGATTTCAGCGCGAGCCCGCTGATTGACTTCCGATTCCGATCCATCGTCGCCTCGACCGACGACGATCAAGACGCCGCTCCCTCCGATCGCGTGCGACACGCGAATGCAATGGGCGATATTGGCGACTCCGGCGCGTCGTTCGTCTTCATTGGGGCTGGTCAACCGTTTGCTCCAATGCTCATGGTTGATGGCGTTATGGCAAAAGACCCCCGACTCGTGGACTGCGGACCTGGCTTGGTCCACCGTGAATTTTCCCGCTTCATCGAAATCGACTCCATCGAACCCGGCCTGGTGCGCCATCTTCAAGCGCTCGACCAGCGACAGAGCTCGGCCGCTCGCTTCGGCCTGAATCATCGATAACTTGCAAGACAGCAGGATTCGTTTTCCATCGGGTGGAACGATCGTGGTTCCTTTGGATTTCAAAACCTGGTCTTCGGCTTGGCTTGAGCTCGCCGCCGCGGCGCACGCGGCTGCGACGCCGGTTGCCAGAGTGGTTGACAGGAATTGCCGCCGATGCGGAGCGCGAAAGGGAGTCGTCATGATGGTGATTGCCTTAACAGGACCGAGGGAAAGGAATTCCCCGTATGGTAATCCCATTCTCTCGTCCGTTGTAGGTCGCTTGCCCCAAAGGCCGCTAATCGCGACGCATCGAGAAGCCGGTGTAATGCAAGCCGGTTTCCTCGTCGATCACAAACGCACCCCCAGGTGCCAAATACTTGGCGATCACTTCAAAAGGAGGAAGTTTCTTGCTCTTGAGGGCCGTAACGAGCGCCTGGAAAAAGGGATTGTTTTCCGACATCTCTTCCAGGCTGCTGATGTTGTCCGGATCGGTCGCCAGGTCGTACATCAGTCGCATTCCTTCCTCGGGGCGCTGGTAAGCCATGATCGACATATCGGCGTTCTTGGTCTGGGCCTTGATGCGGTCGCGAACCAATTTGAACTCGATCGAGTCCGACAGTAGACCGTCCCCTCCGGAGTCGAAGGCGATCGCCTCTTCGATGGCTTTAAGAGAATCGCTGGCGATCAACTCATTACCCAAGACACAAAAGGCGGGTTGCGGGAGTCGAATTCTGGAGTTTTCGGGAGCCTCCCTCTGGATGTCTGCATAGTAAACGGTGACATCCCCCACGAGCTTGGACTTGAGACCTGGCCCAGAGTCCTTGAATTTCTCATAGAGCTTTGGAAGGATCTCCGTCTTGACGCGCGAGGCCTCCTTGACGTGCAAACTGTAGATGTTCGACTGGCTGTTGATCTTCTTGGGAGGCACGATGGTCTGGACCAACGTCAAACGATCGTTCAAGACATCGATCATGTCTTTTCGGATATCGATTCCGAGATTCTTGTTTCCTTGAACGATAACATTCTTTTCAAAGGTTCCTTCGCCAGCGAAGGTATCGACGATTTCCTGAACGGCTTTGAAGGTCTTGGGGAAATCCCAGTTGATGGTCGTGTAGGAGACGACTTGGTCGCTGACCCACGGTTCCGGTTCCGTCGATCCGCTCTTGGGCCGCAGGACGCGCATGATCCCTTGCCGGTTCGGGTTGAGCAGCAGATGCCCGTGAATGATCGAGTCGAACTCATTGGGAGCGATGATCATGCTTCCCCCCACCCCCTTGATCCCGTCGATTCCGAGGGTCTTCAGGGCCGAAAGGACGACGACCGAGCTGCTGCTGGTCTTGCCGAGCTCGCGCACCATGGCCAATGGATCGATGAAGAAGGAGACTTGGGGGCGTTCCCCTTCGGTTCCGACGCAACGGCTCATGATGGTGGTGAAGTCGCGGTTGTCGGCCAGGGGTTTGTGATCGATGCCGTTGCCCGTCCAGATCAGTGCGAGTTGCTCGAGGTATTCGGCTTTGGAGCAGGCGACAAACACTCCGGAATCGATAAAGTACCCTGCGGCTTCGCCGGAGCGGCGACCGGAGACGGTGGTGAGGGTGATCTTTCCGACCTCCTTGGTCTCCGGGGTTCGGCCCGCCTGGTCGGCGGCCTGCAGGGCTCGATCGAGCAGCATCTGCAGGGCTGGCAATTCATCTCCTGTTTCCAGCATGACGCAGAAAGCGGGCTCGGTCTTGGTGCCTACCAACGCGATCGCGAACTCGCCGTTCGGGACCGAGAGAAGTTCCTCCAGGTCGAGGCCGATCGCGTCCTGGATTCCTTGGAAGTTTACGATCAACGTCGAGTAGAACGTTCCCAGAATCGGTTTGATCTGGGGATCCTCCGCCATTTTGCCCATTCCGGTGATGGCCATTCGGTCCTTCAGGTCCCGGGTGTCATCGATTCGCAGGTAGGCCAACGTTTTATTGGAAAACAAACGGGGGGCTGTCGGTCGCTGGGCAAGAGCTGGAGCGAAACCGAAGGCTACCGTCAAAAACAACGACGCGAGGGGGGTGAGCAGATGTTTCATAGTGTTCTCGAATTCGTAGAGGGGAGCCGGATCTTGGAAATTTTCCTGTGGGTCCGCCGGACTTATTCTAACTCCAATCCGCCCCTCGCTCGTTTTTTTCCATCCTAAGTGCGTGGTATTGCTCTTCGCAGAACCGATCGGTCATTCCCGCGAGGTAGACACCGACGGCCCGTTTCAAGCCCCAGGATTTTGCGAGAGATTGAAAACGGTCGGGGAGCCGTTCCGGTGTTGCGACGAGCAATTCGAACAGTTCACGCAATCGCTGAGCGGCTTGTTCGCGGATATGGACCAGACGGGGGTGGCGATAGACATTTTCGAAGAGGAAATGTTCGAGTTCCTCCTTGTCCTGGGCGAACGCATCGGTCATCCCGAGTCGGCATCGGGCTTGTTGAAGGGCGAGAGAGGTCATGCCGCGAAGGGGTACCAGCACGCGCTTGGAATGCTCGAGCAGATCGCTCATTTGCAAGTCGATCAGGGTATGGACGAGCAGTTGACGGCGTCGCTCGGGTTCGGTTTGATCGAGAGGGACGGCGTTTCGAGCGCGCTGCACGAGGGCTAAACCCGCCAGTTGTTCCCAGTCGAGCAATCCGAGTTTGATCGCGTCGTCGACGTCATGTGCGTCGTAGGCGACGCTGTCCGCTGCATCGACCACTTGGATCTCGAGCATCGGCGTTGCTTCCTGGTCCTTGTGGCTGCGGAACTGTTGACCGGAGAGGACCTCGCGTGTCAGGTTGAGCCCATTGTATTCCGTGTAGCGCTGTTCCAGATGGGTGACCAGATCGAGAGCGAATTGGTTGTGCGAGAACCCGCCATGGTCGCGAAGGGATTCGTCCAAAACGTCTTCGCCGCAATGGCCATAGGGTGGATGCCCGATATCGTGCAACAGGGCTAGGGCTTCGATCAAGTCTTCGTTGAGTCCGAGTGTTCGTCCGATGGTTCGCGCGAGGGATGCGACTTCGTGCGTATGGGTCAATCGGGTCCGATGGTAATCCCCCATGTCGCCGGTAAAGACTTGCATCTTGCCGCTCAAGCGACGGAAGGCAGCGCTGTGCAGTACGCGATCTCGGTCTCGCTGGAAAGGCCCGCGATACCGATGCTGGGGCTCGTCATGTTCCCGTCCCGTGGAATCGATCGAGTGCATGGCAAACGAAGCGAGCAAATGCTGTTCTCGTTCCTGCCAAGGGTACATCGAGGATCGGGTGGCGGAGGGTTGCATGGTGATACAGTCACACGATGGCGAGGTTGTCGCGATGGATGACTTCCTCGTAGGGGCATTGTCCCAGGATTTGCTCGATACGGTCGGATCGACAGCCTCGAATTTTGCGAATTTGTTCGGCGCTATAGTTGGTGAGCCCGCGAGCGATTTCGTGGGATTCACGGTTTCGCACCGAGACGATGTCTCCCTTGCCGAATTCCCCTTCGACATTGGAGATGCCGATCGCGAGCAGGCTGCGCCCTCCATCCTTCATGGCTTGAGCCGCCCCGTCATCCACGATCACCGCGCCAGCGGTTTGAGCCGAGAAGCCAATCCAGCGCTTGCGCGAGGCGAGTCCTCGGGATTGCGGTATAAACAACGTGCCGATCGACTCGCCGTTTGCCAAACGGACCAGCACATCCGGTTCGCGGCCCCACGCGATCGCCGCCGCCTGTCCGCTGCTGGTGACAAACCGGGCTGTCGATAGTTTGCTGGCCATCCCCCCTTTGCTGATTCCCGTGGAGCGATCGCGCACGAGGTCCTCAATCGACTCATCGATCTTCGCCACGGTCGACAAGACCAACGCGTTGGGATCGCGCGGATCGCGGTCGTACAGGCCGTGCACATCGCTCAGAATGACCAACGCCGAGGCGTGGAACAGGCCCGCGACCATGCCTGCGAGTCGATCGTTGTCGCCGAAGGTCGTCTTCAATTCGTCGACTGCAACCGAGTCGTTTTCATTGATGATCGGGATTGCACCCAGTTCCAGCAGTCGCAGGAGAGTGTTGCGGACATTGAGGTAGGCGACGCGATCGTCGAGTTCGGTTGCCGTCAGCAGGATCTGGGCAGCCCTCGAACCATGGCGATGAAAGGTTTGTTCGTACACTTGGATCAAATGGGTTTGCCCAATCGCCGCGACCGCTTGCAGCGTCGCCAGATCGGTGGGGCGAGCCGTTAGGCCGAGCCGGCCCATGCCGCTGGCGACCGCGCCGCTGGAGACCAGGACGACCTCCTTGCCCATTTCCCTCAGAACCACCAGCTGGGTCGCGAGCGAAGCGATTTGGTCAGCATCCAGTCGGCCCGCGGAATCGGTCAATGAACGAGAACCGACTTTGACAATCCACGTCGGCGCGTCCACCAAAGCTTTACGATCGGAATCCATTGCCGTTAGACGCTTTGAAAGGAGGAGTTTTTCATGAACTGCTCTTGCCGCCGCGCTGTTCGATGATGGCGTCGAGCTCGGTTCGCAATCGCGGAAGGATTTCATCGTATCCGAAGGCGCCGATCGATTCGCTCCCCCGCTTGAGGTTGACTTTGGCTGGACCACACCACAGACCGAGATCCGCATCGTCGGTCTCTCCTGGACCGTTGACGCGACATCCCATCACAGCAATGGTGACGGCGTAGTCCTTGGCATACTGAGTCATCTCCTTGACTTGTTGCGCCAGGTCGACGAACGCTTCATTCTCCACGCGCGAACAGCTCGGGCAGGAAATGATGTTGAGCTTGGACGGATCGAGAGCAACGACCGAACGGAGCCGACCATGACGAATGTCGTCGATGATCTGGCGGCCGACCTCGATCTCCATCGACTTCTTCGAGTTGGGGACCGTGAGCGAAACGCGAATCGTATCCCCGATCCCGCGACCGATCAGTTGCTCGAAGGCGATGCGCGTTTTGATAATCCCGTCGGGAGGCAAGCCGGCCTCGGTCACCCCCAAATGCAAAGGGACGTCCGGCCGCATCTCCGCAAAGCGTCGGTTGACTTCGACGACTTTGGTCGGATCGCTGTCCTTGAGTGAGACGACGTATCGGGTGAAGCCGATGGAATCGAGCAATTCGCAGTGCTCCGTCGCCGACGCCAGCATCGGTCCGATCGAATCGTGCGGATCGAACTTTTCCTTGATCGCCGGATCGACGCTGCCGCAATTCACGCCGACGCGAATCGCGCAGTCGTTGGCGGTTGCCGCTTCGACAAGAAACTTGACCTTGTCCTGCCACGGCTTTGTTTTCTCATGGTGGTAGAGATGACCTGGGTTGTAACGGACCTTGTTGACGTGCGGCGCGACCTTGACCACCAACCGATAGTTCTCCTGAAGGTCGACCGAGAGATTCGCCTCCGTCTGTTGACGAATCTCCGCCAAGGCTGCGGCATCCTTGTCGCTATCGACCGCGATCCGGACCACATCCGCTCCCGCCCGATGAAGATCGTTGACCAGGGCAACCGTGGCCGGGACGTCGGTGGTATGCGTCGCCGTCATGCTCTGGACTGCGATGGGATGTCCCGATCCGATTGAAATCGTGCCGATTCGGACCGAGCGAGTGGGATTGCGTTGGATTTCCATGGTTCTGCTTTGGAGGATGCGTTCGAAAGAGTGTATTTTAGCAGCCTTGCCCGAACTCGCAAAACGAGTCTGGCGCATGCGTTACAATAGATCGGTGTCGGGAAGCGTCGGTCGCTTCTCTTTCGAGTTCGGGTCGCGCGATTCCTACGAGTTCTGGAGGCTCATCATGCAAGGCTACCTTGGGAGACCGTGGGGGCTGTGGCTCTGGGTCGCAGTTTTGGGAAATTGGGCCTATGCGGACCAATGGGGCCACTGGCGAGGACCGACCGGGAATGGGGTAGCCCCCGACGCAACACCCCCGCTCGAGTTCGGGCCCGACAAGAACCTGAAATGGAAGCTCGCGATCCCCGGCAGTGGCAGCGGTTCGCCGGTGGTTTGGGGCAAGCAAGTCTTCGTCACTTCCGCCGTACCGGCCGCCAAGTCCAATCCATTCGACTTTCGCGTGTTCGCGATCGATCGGGAAACCGGCCAGGTGCAATGGTCGCAAACCGCGGTGACGGCCGTGCCGCATGAAGGAACCCACGAAACCAACGGATTTGCGTCCGCATCCCCCTGCACCGACGGAGAATATGTCTGGGCCCATTTTGGATCGCGCGGTCTGTTTTGCTATTCGATGGACGGGAAATTGATGTGGCAACGCGACTTCGGGGATATGCGGATCCGCAATGGTTTCGGCGAAGGCAGCTCCCCCACCCTGGCGGACGACCTCATCATTGTCCCCTGGGACCACGAAGGCAAATCGATGCTCTATGCCCTCGACAAGAAGACCGGCAAAAGCGTCTGGGAAGTGCCCCGGGATGAACCGACTTGCTGGGCAACGCCGTTGATCGTCGCGGATACCACCGGGCGCAAGCAAATCGTCATGAACGGACAGACTGCAGCTCGAGCCTACGACCTGAAGACCGGCCAGGAGTTGTGGCGATGCGGAGGCCAAACCCAGCGGCCCTGTGCGTCCGCGGTCGCAATGAATGGTGTGGCCTATGTCGCGAGCGGATTTCGTGGATCGTTTATCGGGGCGTTCGATCTCAACGGCCGGGGCGATCTCAAGGGATCCAAAAGTGTGCGGTGGACCCAGTCCAAGGATACCCCCGACGTCGCAAGCCCCTTGTTGTCCCATGGACGACTCTACTACTACAAGGAAAAGACGGGATTGCTGACCTGCGTGGAAGCCGAGTCGGGCAAGACGCTCTATTCCGCGACACGCGTTCCCGGGGTAACCCGCACCTATGCTTCTCCCGTGGCCGCCGGCGGCCGGATCTATTTGACCGATCGGGGAGGGGCGATCACGGTGATTGAAGACGCGCCGAACCTGAATGTCCTGGCGACCAATCAAGTGGGGGAGGGAGTCGATGCCACCCCGGCACTGGTAGGAAGCGAGCTGTTTATCCGAGGGGAGAAGCATTTGTTTTGCTTCGTTTCTCCATAGATTTCTGTTAGGAACCCTTTGCCGACTCGGGGAACTTTTCCGGTCGGTTTGTGAGTGCTGGCATTTCTTTGCCGCCGTTTGCTTCGGACTTTTCGATACGCTTTACCTAAACCGACTCAATTTCGCCGAGCCACAGTTCCGATACTAGCTGCACAAACCGATCGAATGCGCCCAGCCTTTCCGTAGCTGGGAGGCGCGTGACCCTTGAGGAACGGTGAGATTGACTATGTCCATTTTGCAGCGAACGTTACGTCTGTTTGTACTGGGTGCAGCCGCGATGGCTGGTCAATTGGGGCTAGCAGACACGGGATATCATCCGTTCTCAGAGCCTGTTCGGTTTGATCCGGATTGGCAGTTCTTTGCCCCAAGCTACCTTCAAGACGTTGAAGACCTTACCGCGAGGCAACGAGCGGCGCACGGTCTGTTCTTGTCGTACAACCGAATCTACACGGGCGTCAGCCGGCCGGAGAACAGCCAACGAAGCTATGTGCTGGATGGCACTTGGGGCAACCGTTGGGATTTCGGATGGATGAATGATCGCGAGAGCGGTTGGTATTTTTCGACGCAGACCATTACGGGCCCCAATGTCTACAACGGTTATACCCGTTTGCGACAAAACGCCATTACGGATGACGACGATGGAGATCCCGCCGATCCTTTCCTGCCGACCGACTTCGGCAATGATCCGATCACTCGCCAGCGAACATACGACATTCGGGACAGTGTGAATGTCGGTGACTTCAACAGTTTCGAAGCGAACAAAACGTGGCGAATCGAGCCCTATCGTTATGGCGGCATGATGGAGTGGATGATCGGTCTGCGATATGCCAAATTCGAAGACTTGGCTCGGAACGACACGTACGATGCCTTCGGGGTGGTCGACATCGACGGGAACCCGATCGCGGTTGTCGAAGAATATACCAACCATTTGGTTTGGTCTCGCAACGATATGTTGCTCGGGCAACTCGGTTTCCGCTACTTCAAGCATTGGAACCAATTCACGATGTCCTCTGAGTTCAAGGCATTCGCAGGTCACACCTTTCAGAGCCAAGACTACTCGAGAATCATCCGGACCACGACGTATGACAACCCAGTCACCATCGGGGATCCACCGCTCTTCGATGGCGATCTGACGGGAACGACAACCATTTCGAGGAGAGACAACGCGACGCCAGTCGGATTCGACTTGCGGGCAGAGGGAGCGTATCACCCCTTCCGATATGTTGATCTCCGAGCAGGCTTCCAGATGCTCTACTTCGGACAGGGAATCTGGCGGGGAGCCACGCCGATCTCCAACTTCAATCCGAACGACAACAGTCAGCAACTCGTGATGCCTGGCCTAACCTTCGGTTTCGCCATCAACCGATAGTCCTGGCACGTCGACCAGCCGAGAAGACAAGCGAGAAGCGAACCTGCCAGGTTCGCTTCTTTCTTTTTACCGTTTGCTTTCTGTCTTCTTCGTCACTCCCGTGACTTCGCGGATCAAGTCGACCTCGTTCTGACGGTAAGGAGTCCCATCGCGTCGAAAGATATCGTGAAACCACGTTTCCGGTTCTTTGCCGTAGGGGTTCTGCCAGCTATCCCAGGGGTAAATCGTCTGGCTCTTGCCGTCGACGAACCCCCAGTTGTGGGCCCCTACATTTTCTTCCCGCAGGATGCGAAGATTGGGATCGAAGAAGCTTTTGTTTCCTCGAGCCATGTATTCCGTGCACACGATCGGTCGCTGGTAGCGGCGAAGCGATGTAATTGCTCGCTTTAAACTTTCGCCATCGCCATAGTTATGGAAGGTGATGATGTCCGATTGCTCGAGACAGAGTTTTTCCATGGGACTGAGTTTGGACTCGTCTTCCCAGTGTCCAATCCAAACGCCGCAAGTCAGTGGCTGGGAGGGCTGAACTTCGCGGGCCCATTCAAAGCACTTCCGGGCGAACAGCAATCCCATTTCAGCCTTGTTGGGAAGCTCCGTCTTGGTCCCGTTTCGCCCGTAGGAATTGGCGTTGTCGTTGTCCAATTCGTTGACGAGGTCCCAGGCCTGGATTCTTGGATCGTCTTTGAATCGTCGGATGAGCCCTTGCAGGTACGGCTTCATCAGCAAATGTTTTGCGGGGTCGCCGAGAATCGCCGCGCCTGGGGATTGGACCCAACCGCTGTTGTGGACTCCGGGTTTCGGATCTCGCTGCTTGCCACCC
The DNA here is from genome assembly GCA_046342615.1 of Planctomycetota bacterium. Classification (GTDB taxonomy): domain Bacteria; phylum Planctomycetota; class Planctomycetia; order Pirellulales; family Pirellulaceae; genus JBKCUI01. The sequence goes on from JBKDPB010000206.1 coordinate 67,477, forward strand.
TTGGGTTGAGGATCCCATACCGAGTCGAACGGCACGAAGACGACTCCAATCTTGTGCTTGTCGCATATGGCGAGGAACTGATCCACGCGGTCGGTCAAGTCTTTGCCGTCGCCGCTCCACAGTTGATCGTGCAGGAAGACTCGCATGGAATTGAATCCGAGGCTTGCCGCCCACGACATTTCCAAGTCGATCCGAACGGGATCGTAACTGCCGATCTGCCACATCTCGAGCTGGTTGATCGCGTAGGCAGGGATGTAGTTGGCACCCACGAGCCATCCGTGTTTGGCCTGCCATGCCTGGGCTTGCTCGGGTGTCCATCGTTGCTGGGCCGACGACGGAGTCGCTAGAGATGCGGTGAGGAAATTTGCAACGAGCAAGGCGATGCAAAGTCGGCTATTCATGGCGGAGGCTCTCCATGGGTGGGACGGGTTCAGCTTCTTGGGGCACGAGTTTCACCCAAGATGCGGCGCCTGGCGAACTGGCGTTAAAGTTTACCAAATGCGTAGCGGGTCATCGCTCAGCGCGAGCCTGCGCCGGGGTTCTTGATGGAGTCGAGATCAGGCAGCTTGCGACCCTGGACTTGGTAGACGTATTTGAGCACTTCTGCAACAGCTGCGTATTCGTTCGCCGGGATCGGCTTGCCGATATCGACGTCTCGGAAGAGAGCCTGGGCCAACGGTTTGCGTTCGACGATTGGGATCCCGTGCTCCAGCGCGATCTTACGTATTCGAGCCGCGACCAAATCCGCCCCTTTGGCAAGTACGATGGGAGCTTTCATGGTCAGCGGATCGTACTGGAGCGCCACCGCTAACTCGGTAGGATTCGTGATGACCACGTCGGCTTTTGGGACGTCTGTCTGGAGACGCTGGTTGGCAAGTTCGCGTTGGACGCGTCGCCTTCGAGCCTTGGTCTGGGGATCCCCCTGCGTCATCTTGAACTCTTCCCGAAGCTCTTCATCGGTCATCCGGAGATCTTGTTCATATTTCCAACGCTGGAATGCGTAATCGACAATCGCCAGCAGCAGGAGGCCAATCGCGACATTGCGACACAAATCGATGAGTGTTTGCCAGACGTATCTCGAGGCCGTTTCCAATGTCGCTCCCCCGAGCGACAGGATCGCATCCCACCGCGACCACACACCGATCACCAGCAATCCGACAACCAGACCGATCTTGATCAAGCCGAACCCTAATCGCGATGCATTGAGGATGGAGAAAATCCTCTGCAATCCGCTAAGAGGATTGATGCGTTGCAGGTCCGGTGCGAGTTTGTCCGGCAGCCAAAGCGGTCCCACTTGGACGAAGTGGATGATCAGTGAAGTGAGGAACACGCCTGCCAAGAGAGGAGCCAGCGCCAACGAACTGCGGGCGGTCGCCATCAGCAATCGCGTCAGCCACGTGCGGGAATCGGTCGCCCACTCAAACGAGCCTCCCAACTGATCCCGCAGAACCAGCGACAAGGCCTCGATCATGCTCGGGCCAGTGACGTCGAGCAGAACCACTCCCACCAGGAGCAGGGTTGCGGAACCCAGGTCCGCGCTTCGAACGACGTTCCCTTCCTCGCGAGCTTTGCGGCGACGGTATTCCGTCGCCTCATGTTTCTTGTCCCCCGCCGAATCAGCCATCGTCGGATTCCCGACTTAGGTCGCCGCGGACCGATACGCTCTGAGGCAACACATCCAACGTGCGATCGACCCAATCGATCAGCTCGTTCTGAAAAATCCAACTCGCGCTCGACAGCGTCAGTCCCAAGACGATCAGCATTGCGGTCACGTTGATATTGAAGCCAACCACCAGGATATTGAGCTGAGGAAGAGTTCGGGCGATCAATGCGGTTACGAAGTTCGCCAGCAGCAAGGCAATCGCCGCCGGGGCCGAGGCTCGAATACCGATCGCCAGGGAAAGGCCTACCAACTCATGGACGTGAACCAGCCAATTTTTCTCTGCCAGCACGCGCCCCGCTTCGTAGTACGAGAAACTGTCCAAGCATGCACCGATCATGATCCGATGCCCACCCAGAGCGACGAACAATGCCATCGCGACCAACGACATCATCTGGCTGAGCACCGATACGGTTTCCTGAGTCGAAGGGTCCGCCGCTGTCGCTAAATCCATACTGCTCAAGGAACTGATAACTTGGCTGCCGACTTGCAAACAGGTGATCACCATCATCACGGAGGTGCCGTACATCAATCCGAGCAGCAGTTCCTTCGCCAGGGCGATGACGGCGTCGAGCAAATGCGATGGCAGTTCCGCAGCGACGGATCCGATCATCGGAGTGATCGATGCCGATATCATCAACGCCAAGAGGACTTTCACCCGATTGGGGACCAGCGAACCTTGCACCGGGGGCATCATCGCCAAAATCGGCCCGAGACGGCTCAGTGCACACAAGAAGACCCAAACCGGCCCCATCAGAGCGGTTCCGAGCAAGTCGTTCGCCAAACTTCCAGAAGTGTTCATGGGGCGACCGATCGGCCTTGTCGAGTCGCTACTTCGGCATGACATTGGCAGGGATATCACGGATCAAATTCCGCGAATACTCCAGCAGCTGATCGGTCATCCAGGGAAGCGCGATCATGATAGCAATGGTCATCGCAACCAGCTTGGGAACCGTGCTGACGGTTTGGTCTTGGATCTGGGTCAAGGCTTGAACCAGCCCGACAAACAATCCCACCAGCATCCCGATCACCAACACCGGCGCTCCGAGCACCAGCGACATCACGATCGCATTGCGAACCAAATCGACAGCATCCTGCGAGGTCATATCTATCCCTTTCACGCGCAAAGTTATCCGCTGTAGGTGCCGAAGCTGTCCAACAGCATCTGCACCACCAATCGCCAACCATCCACGAGTACGAAAAGCAGCAGCTTGAACGGCATCGAAATCATCGCCGGAGGCAACATCATCATCCCCATCGAAACCGTAACCGAGGCGATCACGATGTCGAGAATCAGAAAAGGAAGATAGATCTGGAACCCCATCATAAACGCGGTCTTCAATTCGCTCAGCATGTACGCAGGCAAGAGGACCTGCAACGGGACCTCGTCAAAGTTCTTGGGCTCAGGGCTGCCGGGCGCATAACGGCTGTAGAACAAATGGACATCGTCGTAATTGCTGGCCATCGCGATCTGCCGCGACATGAACCGCCGCACCGGCGCGATGCCGTTGTCCCAAGCCTGTGAAGCGCTCATCTGACTCCCCTCGGCCGTGTAGGGCTCGATCGCATCGCTGTAGACCTCAGTCCACACCGGACTCATCACAAAGATCGTGATAAAAATGGAAATCGCGGTGATGACCTGGCTGGGAGGCAATTGCTGCATCCCCATCGCTTGTTTCAGAAGCCCGAAGACGACGATGATTCGCACGTAGCATGTGGTCATGAGCAAGATCGCAGGTGCCACACTCAGGAGCGTCAGCAAACCGACCACCTGAAGGGAGTTGGTCAAGCCCTTGGGACTGAGCCAAACGTCGGGGCCGCCGAGCAGTTGCTGGGTCAAGGACTCTCCGGGTTTCCCCTCCGACTCGTCCACTCCAGAGGAAGCGATGTTGCGACGGACGACGTCGTTGAGCGGGTTCGACTGTCGGTTGCGAAGCGTCCGTTCCAAAAGCGATTCGCGACCAGCATCCTGAGCGGCTGCAGGTATTGATAGCACTGGACAAATCAGCAGCAGCACCCAAGCCACAAGCGAGCTGGCGAGTGTTGTGCGAAAAGGCCAGGAGATGCGAAAAGGCTTGGAGAGCGGAAGTGGCGAGGAGAACGTGAGAGCGACCATGAAGGAGTCTTTAGCAAATCTTCGAATTTTTCCGCAATTGCAGAACGGTCGAAAAGCATCTGCAGGTTGCTGATGATTCGACTTGACCCACTGCGAGCTGAGCCGGTAATCTCCTTGGACCGGAAAATGGATTGGTCCGGACGCGATTACACCTAAGGATGGGGGTTGGGATGAAGAACGACAGCTCGGTACCGGCGTCTCCGAAGCGAAACGTGCCTTTGCTCGATGTAGGTCGGGGTAATCAGCCCCTTCGCGAAGCTTATCTGGAGGCGGTTGCGAAAGTGATCGACAGCGGTCGATTCTTGCACGGCCCCGAGGTCGGCGAGTTCGAATGCGCCGTCGCCGGAATTTGTGGGACCAAGCACGCGATCGGCTGCGCGTCAGGAAGCGATGCTCTGCTGCTGGCCTTGATGGCATTGGATGTGCAACCGGGCGACGAAGTGATCGTGCCCAGTTTCACGTTCTTTGCGACCGCCAGCGCCGTCGCTCGTTTGGGAGCAGAACCGGTGTTCGTGGACATCGATCCCGAAACCTACAACATGGACCCGAGAAGCGTCTCCGAATCGATCACCTCGCGAACGCGAGCGATCATCCCCGTGCATCTTTTCGGTCAATGCGCATCGATGGATATCTTGCAGGATATCGCTTCCAAGCATCGTTTGCCGATCATCGAGGACGCAGCCCAAGCCATCGGAGCCGCCTGGCAAGGGAAGCCTGCAGGGAGCATGGGATGGGTAGGTTGCCTCAGCTTCTATCCCACCAAAAACTTGGGGGGGATGGGAGATGGCGGCATGATGGTATGTCAGGATGATGAGTCCGCGGCCCGATTGCGTCTTCTCGCATCCCACGGCATGCAGCCTCGGTATCATCACAAACTCCTGGGAATCAACAGTCGCTTGGATACGGTGCAAGCGGCGTTGTTGCTGGTCAAGCTCGCGTACCTGGAGCAGTGCACATCAGCTCGACAGCGAAACGCAGATCGGTACACCGAGTTGTTCCGAAGCGCACAGTTGCAGGAGACGATTCATCTGCCGCATCGGGATCCGCGAGGTCTTCACGTATGGAACCAATACGGCATCCGTGTCCCCTATGGCAGACGCGATGCGCTCAAACAACATTTGGCCAATCTAGGAATCGGCACGGAGATCTATTATCCGGTCCCGCTCCATATGCAGGAGTGTTTCGCGGACTTGGGTTACTCGCTGGGTTGCCTTCCCAACACGGAAACCGCCGCGCGGGAGATCCTGCATCTGCCGATCTATCCCGAACTGACCGAGTCGGAGCAGGAAGCGGTGGTGGAAGGGGTCGAATCCTTCTACATGACCGGCGCATTCCGCCGCGCCGCCTAGCCCGCGGCCTCCGGCGACCTGCGTCCGTCCGGTGAACACTACGAGCTTGGGAATCTTCGCCATGGACAACGAGCCTGTTGCTCGCGTCACCTGCCTCGTTGGGGACTAGCTGCGGGCGGTCGCGAGCAATTGTGAAACCAGCGGCAGCAATTGTTTCTTCCGGCTGACGATGTCCGGCAACGAATACAAACTTCGGTCCAAGCATGGATAGTTGATGTCGTCCCATGCTTCCGATTCATGCGACAGCAGCAACAGCGACCCGTTGCTGACGACATCGGTCACCAGCAGCGCGGAGAAGTCGAGGCCGTTTTTGCGAGCGAGTTCTTCCAGTGCGGCGCGCAGATCCTCCTTGCGGTCCCAGAACAGATCGAAGCCGGTTTCCTCGATTTGGGAAATCGAGAATCGGCTGCCGCGCTCCGAAAATTCTTTGCAGTCTTCGCGCACCACTTCCGCGGGCGTTCCATTGCGAAGAGCCGAACCGATTTCGAAGAATTCTTTGGCGTATTGATCGAGATCGACCTCGACAAGGCCGCGGAGCCACTGCAGAGCTTCCCGATCGACATCGGTCGTCGTCGGTGATCGCAGAAACAGGGTGTCGGAGATGATGCCCGAGGCCATGCACAGCGCGATGCCTGGTTTGGGGACCAAACCCGAGCCTCGAAAATGCCGCGCGACCAGGGTGCATGTCGAACCGACGGGCTCATTGATGAATCGGATCGGCTGTGTCGATTTCAAGCTGCCGCCGACACGGTGATGGTCGAGGACCTCCAAGATGTCCGCGTCCTCAGCGCCGTGGACCGCCTGGCTCAATTCATTGTGGTCCACCAGAATGATCTTGGTTTTTGGGGGGTGGATCAGATTCGACTTGGAGATCACGCCGATTAAGACCCCAGCGTCATTGACTACGGGAAAGATCGGTTCGGAGGTGTCCTCGACTTTGGCTCGCGCCTCGTCGACCGGGAGTTTGCCCAGCAGCGGCACGAATCCCGTGTCGACTGCTGAATCGATGAATTGCGACGACTTGATGCGCATCGTCGTCGTTGCCGTGTCATAGGGGCTTTGGATGACCGCGACTCCGCGCGATTTGGCCAGTTCCACCAAACCCGACGAGAGCGCATAGCCTCCCGAGACGACCAGAGCGCGGACTCCGTGTTCGATCGCGGGGAGTTGGATTGTGGGTCGATCGCCGCTGACCACGATCAGTTTCTCGGCGGGGAATCGCTGCATCCGTTCGGTAAAGCCACCAGCGCTCATGGCTCCGACCATGACCATCAACTCATCGAGCTTGTTGGGCTCCAGTTCGTGTTGAAAGGATCCGCCGAGAATATGGCATACCTTGCCCAGGCTCGTGTGCACGGTGCGCGACATCAGTGGATCGGCGTCATAGCGAAAGATCAGATCCATCAGTTGCAGCAGCGACAGGAGTCCGAGGACGCGCCCTTCGGAGTCGATGATGGGAACCGCGCGAACGTCGTGCTCCTTCATCCGCTGGTAGACCTCGTAAAACACCTCGCCCATCGTTGCGGTGACGGGATGGCGATTGCAGATGTCCGATAGTTCCGGTCGCACGTCCATGACGATGCGCGGGGCCGGGACCTTGGCTCGCTTGAGCACGTATTCGGTCCTTTTGTTCGGAGTCCCGCAACAAGCCGCGACGGCCTCGGGCCGTTGGGTCTGTTGGAGGTAGTCCGCGTAGGCGATCGCGGAACAGATCGCATCGGTGTCGGGGTTGCGATGCCCGAAAACGAGAATGCTCATGGAACAACCATCCAAGTCCGGAGGTTCGGTCGAAGGGAAATGCTAGTTAAAGGAAAACGCACTCGAGAAGATTTTCGGGAGTGTAGCACAACCTTGCGTGGAGCATCAGTTGCAAAAATGACGCACACGACGAGCAAGTGGGGGTGCCCCTACTTGAAAAAGCATTGAACTCCGGCGACCATGGCGTGTCTTGGAACTTCGTCGTTTGTCTTGACGATTTTGCCCTCTTCCACAAAGCGAAAAACTCAATGCTCCAGATTTTGCTGCCTGATGGTACCATCGTTTCCCATCCGGAGGATGCAACCCCGCTGAGTGTGGCCGAGTCGATCGGCAGCCGCCTCGCCAAGGCGGTCATCGCGGCAAAACTTGGAGACAAGGTCGTCGACGCGACATTTCCCTTGCGATCCTACACGGGTCCGTCGCCGATACCCCTCCGCTTGTTGACCGAGAGGGATCCCGAGGCGATCGACGTGCTCCGGCATTCCTGTGCCCACATCATGGCTCGGGCGGTGATGCGATTATTCCCGGACGTTTCCCTTGCCTTCGGGCCGACCATCAGCCATGGGTATTACTACGATTTTTCGCTGCCGCACAAACTATCCGAGGAAGATTTTCCGAAGATCGAACAGGAGATGGCGGCCATCATCGAGAAGGGGGAGCCGTTCGAGCAGTTCTCGCTGCCGCGCGCCGATGCCGTAGCGCTGTGCAGCGACATGAATCAGTTGCTCAAGGTGGAGCATATTGAAACTGGACTCTCGAGCCACGAGTCGCTTGGATTCTATCGCCAAGGGGAGTTTGTCGACCTGTGCCGCGGTCCCCACATTCCCGATGCGGGGCGCATCAAAGCCTTCAAGCTCATGAGCGTGGCGGGGTCGCACTGGAAGGGGAACATGGAGGGTCCGCACCTGCAGCGGCTGTATGGTACCGCCTGGTTTAGCCCCAAGGATATGCAGGCCTACCTGGATCAGCTCGAAGAAGCCAGGAAGCGAGATCACCGCGTGATCGGCAAGAAACTCGGGCTGTTCCAGATTACGCCCGAAGTGGGTCAAGGGATGTGTCTGTGGTTGCCCAAAGGGGCTCGCGTTCGCAGCTTGTTGGAAGATTTTCTTCGCAAGGAGATGCTCAAACGCGGTTATGAACCGGTCTACAGCCCGCATCTGGGGCGAGTGGAGCTGTATGAGACCAGTGGCCATTTCCCCTATTACCGCGACAGCCAATTCCCTCCGTTGTTCGTCCATGATGCTGGGGCTCTGGTCGACGCGTGGTCGAGGCGTTTGAATTCGGACCAGGGGCTCAATGCCGTCGAGGAAGTGCACTTTCTGCAGTCGGCAGAGATTCTCGGCTTCGAAAGCGGTCGATATCGCAAGGCATTGTCCAAGGAGGAAAAACTCGCGGCGCTCAACGATTGGCAGCGCCAGCACGAACGATTTCTTGTCAAGCCGATGAACTGTCCCCACCATTGCCAGATCTACAAGGCGCAACCGCGATCCTATCGAGACTTGCCTTTGCGGCTCTTCGAGTTCGGTACCGTGTATCGGTATGAGCAAACGGGCGAACTCAATGGAATGCTTCGGGTTCGCGGATTGACCCAGGACGATGCGCACATTTTCTGCACAGCCGAGCAGGTGGAACACGAGTTTCGCAGCACCATCGATTTGGTTCGCTTTGTCCTCGAGTCGGTGGGACTTCAAGATTATCGAGTGCAGTTGTCCCTCCGCGATCCGAAGAGCGACAAGTATGTCGGCAGCGAGGAGAACTGGCAAAAGGCCGAAGCCGCCCTGCGCAAAGTGCTTGAGGAATCCGGACTGCCGTTCTCCGAAGCGGAGGGGGAGGCCGCGTTTTACGGGCCCAAGGCCGACTTCATGGTCCGGGACTGCATCGGAAGGCAATGGCAGCTCGGAACCGTCCAACTCGATTACACGTTGCCCGAGCGATTTCAGCTGGAATATACCGGTACCGACAATAAACCCCACCGTCCGGTCATGGTCCACCGCGCCCCGTTCGGATCGATGGAACGCTTCGTCGGTATGCTCACCGAACACTTCGCAGGGGCGTTTCCGATGTGGCTGGCTCCCGAACAAGTTCGGATTTGTCCCCTCAGCGAGAAGACCAACGATTATGCTAAGGAATTGGAACGCCGCTTTACGGAAGCGGGGTTCCGGGTCACCACCGACCTGCGGGGAGCCAAGGTGCAGGCCAAAATTCGGGACGCACAGCTTGAATTGATCCCGTATATGGCCGTTATTGGTCCTCGGGAAGCCGAGACGGGTACCATCGCGCTCCGCGACCGAATCGACGGCGACATTGGAGCCAAACCGATCGAAGAAGTCCTCGCGATGCTGCAACAGGAAGTGGCGACTCGGCGTATACGTCAAACCGTCTCTCAACCCGCCCAGCAAGCGGAAGAGCCAACCCACACCACAAGTCATGAGTATTGATCCCCAATCCCATCGTCGGTCTGCCGAGGAAATCCTCGCTGAGGAATTCCTCCAGGCGCGATCCCGCATCCTTGACTTGGCTGCTTTTCTTGATCGACTCGAACGCGCTCCCGGTTCGGCCGAAGAGGCAGCCCAGATGATGTTGCTGACGCAAGGATTAGAAATTCTTTGCGATGACGAAGTCGGGAAAGCCCGCCGCGTTCAGTTGTTGATGAGCCGCGACTACGACCCCGCTTGGCAAAAAAAATATGGACTACATTGATCCCCATATCCACATGGTGTCTCGTACCACCGACGATTACGAGACCTTAGCCCGCATGGGTTGCGTCGCCATGAGCGAACCGGCTTTCTGGGCTGGCTTTGATCGCGGCAGCGTCGAAAGCTTCCGAGACTACTTTCGTCAATTGACGCAGTTCGAACCCAAGAGGGCCGCCCAGTACGGAATCAAGCACTACACATGGTTGTGCATCAATGCCAAAGAGGCGGAGAATGTGACGCTCTCGCGCGAAGTCATCGCCATGATCCCCGAGTTCTTGTCCGCTCCCAATGTGCTCGGGATCGGTGAGATCGGATTGAACAAGAACACCAAGAACGAATCGACCATCTTCTTGGAGCACGTTGACTTGGCGGTCAAATACAACCAGCAGATCCTGATTCATACACCTCACTTGGAGGATAAATACCAAGGGACTCGCATGATTCTCGATATGCTCATGGGGGACTCGCGGATCGATCGATCACGCGTCTTGGTCGATCATGTTGAGGAGCACACGATCGAAGCGGTGCTCGAGAACGGTTTCTGGGCGGGGATGACCCTCTACCCGGTCACCAAGTGCACGCCTCAGCGGGCGGCCGATATGATCGAACGGTACGGTCCCGAGCGGCTGATGGCCAACTCGGCCGGGGACTGGGGACCCAGCAAGCCGACCGCCATCCCAGACTTGATCATGGAATTGAAACGGCGAGGGCACCCGCGGGAACGAATCCAACGCATCGTCTACGACAACCCCCGGGCTTTCTTCGCCCAAAGCAACGCCGCCGGCCTGAAAGATCTCCCCAGATGCTTGCCTGAGGGATCTCCTCGGATGCTTGCCTGAGGGATCTCCTCGGATGCTGGGTGGATGGGTGGTTTGAGGGGATGGAATCGATTCTGCCGGTTAGGAAACCCAGCCTGGCGGCTGGTATCTTTCGGCGACGTGATTTCGGCCCGGTTTTCGCATCGGTTTGTGATGATTATCCGGCTTGCGAAAAGTTTCTTCAAATGTTCGCAATTGCGGATCTGGACAAAGCTTCCGGCGGCGAAGACCATAGGGAGGAGTTGGTTGATTCGATCGATTGCCGCTTTGATCCGAGCGTTTAACCGTTCAGCCATCCTCCGATCTCATCACGATGACTGCACCTTTGATTCTCACCCTTGTCGCACTGGCTGTCAGCCTCAGCATCTCGCTGGTGGTTACTCCGATCGCTCAGCGCTTGACGAGCGCGTTGGGCATCGTCGATTATCCCGACAATCATCGCAAACTGCATCGCCAGCCGATCCCTCGCTGCGGTGGCATCGCCATTCTTTTCACGCTCTTTACGAGTTTCAGCCTCGTCTTCCTCGTCTATCCTCAAAAGGCGATCCACTTGGTGAAGGATTGGCCGGAGGCGATTTCCCTCGGTATAGGCTCCGCTGCGATTGTTCTTCTGGGCTTGTTGGATGACCGCTTCGGTCTGCGAGGTCGACAGAAACTCATCGGGCAGGTACTGATATGCTTGTCGATTATCACCTTTGGTTTTGCGATCGATCATGTGCAGCTTTTTGGTTGGTCGATCAATTTGGGGTTGTTGGCTTGGCCGGTTACCTTGGTGTGGTTGTTGCTGTGCATCAATTCGACCAACCTGATCGATGGTGCCGATGGTCTTTGCGCATCGGTCGGTTGGATTGCTTTCGCTGCAGTTGCTGCAATCAGCGTGCACACGCATAACCATATCGAAGGGATTATCGCAGCGAGCATGGCGGGCGCGTTGTTGGGATTTTTGTTCTACAATCTTCCCCCCGCCAAAGTCTTTCTGGGCGACTCGGGAAGCATGTTGATCGGCTTGATCCTCGGAGTGATGACCATGCGTTCATGGTTCAGCGAGGATTCACCGTTGTCCATTACCATTCCCATCGTTCTGATGGCCATCCCCTTGTTCGATTCGATGATGGCGATTCTCAGGCGCAAGCTGACTGGTCGGAGCGTTTTTACCACCGATCGAGGTCATTTGCATCACAATTTGATGAGGGCCGGCATCCGAAATCGCACCCTGGTTGGTGTCGTTACTTTGCTGTGCTCGATTACAGCGGGCGGAGCGGTGGCCGGCGTGGTGCTCAAGTCCGATTTGATCTCCTTGTCGACCATGGTCTTCGCCCTCGGAACCTTGGTCCTGACGCGTTTGTTCGGATTCGCGGAATTGCAGTTGCTTTGGAAGCGGATGCTCAATTTCATTGCCTCGGTGATATCCGTCAAAAAGGGGGAAGTGGTTGCAAGCCACCAGCACGTCGTTCAGTTGCAAGGGACCCGCGATTGGGATGTGGTTTGGGATACCTTGGTCGAATTCGCAGAGAAGCACGGGTTGGCTCGGGTCAGTATGGATTTGAATATGCCGTGGCTCCACGAAGGCTTCCATGCCAACTGGCATCGGGACCGAATGCCGGAATACTCGGAGCGATGGCAGATTCGGTTGCCTCTTTTCTACCGCGAACGAGTTCTCGGCCGCCTGGAGTTCGTGGGTCGACATGATGAATCCGATACTCTGGAAATCATGAATCGACTCACTGAATTGCTCGAAACCATGCGTTCCGATTTGCACAGTATGGTCGAGGAATTTATCGCCATCAAAGGAGGAGTGGTCGACGAACAAGAGTCTGCGGATAGCCAAGCTCCATCCACGATGCCTCTCGCACCTCCTCCTTCAGGGGTCTCCGCCTGAAGTTCGGCCTGTTCTTGGCCGCATCGCGATGCCCGAAATCGATGACGCTCCGGGGAAATGGGAATCCTGGTGGATGCACTGGGTTGCATGACGGTATCTGTCTCATGGTGCAAGGCATCGGACTTATTGGACAGGGTATGCGACATGAATTCCCAATACACCTTTTCTCAGCCGTCTGCTTCGTCGGCGCGGGCAGCGACGGCGAGACTCATGTGGGTGCTCGGGTTAGCCTCGGGGATTCTCGCGTTGGATCCGATCGATAGTCGAGCGCAACAGAGCAACTCCGCCAGCGAAATGACGTCTCCGTTGGCCTCGGGTCAGAAATCGGTCCTGGACCAAGCGGCCGATTACTCCAGCAAGAATAGCGGTCGAGCTGTTCTCGTCTTGCACCGAGGCGAATTGGCCTACCAACGCTACGACAACGGTTGGTCCGCCTCGCGTCCGCATATGCTCGCGAGCGGCACGAAGAGCTTTTCGGGAGTGATTGCAATGTTGGCAGTTCAGGATGAGCTGCTGTCGTTGGATGAACTTGCCTGCGCGACCCTCACGGAGTGGAAGGACGACCCAAAGAAATCCAAGATCACCATCCGTCATCTACTGAATCTTTCGTCAGGATTGCACCCAGGCGATGCGGTTTTCCCCAACCGTCGTGAATCGTTCAACAACAAGAATTCGATTCTTCGGCAGCGTCAGCAGAGAATCGCGAGCAAAGACGCCAACGTCGGATTGAAGGAATTAGCGACCGGGAACTGGTTCGCTGATTCCCTCAAGGTTCCTTCCAATCACGAAGCGGGTGAGGCATTCGAATATGGGCCGAGTCATTTCTACGCGTTCGGGGAGCTGATCCATCGAAAACTGGCTTCGCGCAGCGATATTCAGGCCAAGTCATTCGAAGCATATGCTCGCACGAGACTGTTTGATCCGTTAGGGATTCAGATTGGTTATTGGGCGAAAGATCAGTCTGGCAATGTGAATATTCCCGGTGGGATGTTCTTGACCGCGCGGGATTGGTCCAAATTTGGTCAATTCGTCCTTGATCAGGGAGCCGCGACTCGACAAGACGGTACGAAACTCGAGTTGCTCAAGCCCGACTTGTTGGCCGAGTGTTTCGTCCCTTCGGATGCCAATCGATCCTATGGTCTGACATGGTGGCTCAATGGCAGCGGCGATGTCGCCGATGGAGGCAACGTCCCATCGGCCGGCCGCGGCGCATGGCAAATGCGATTGCTGAATCAAGAAGCAGATGCAGATTTGAGGGTGGATGGCAGAACGCTGAAAGTTTGGATTGCAGCGGGGCTCGGCAAGCAGAGGCTGTATATCATTCCAGATCGGCAGTTGGTTGTCGTCCGTTTTGCGGAACCGACCGTCGAAGGACGAGCCTTCAAGAATCAACCGTTTCTCGAGCCGATACTGGCTGCGTTCTCCGAGGAGTGATTCTGGCCATCAGTGCCAAAGCCCATGGCATGCAGCCGAAAACGGCCAGACACCGCGCCGGAAAATCTCCCCACCAACTCCACCAGCCGTAGCGCCCATCGGGCACAGGTTCAGCGAGAATCCATCCGGATGTCATGCGGTCGAGCTTCTTCACGACGCGTCCATTGCCATCGATCCAGGCGGAGATTCCGGTGTTGGCGGAAATCAACATCGGTGTTCGGTTTTCGACCGCCGCGACAATCGCGCTGTTGAGGTGATGGTCCAGGGCGCTCGAACCGCGAAACCATCCATCATTGGACAGGTTCACGAGAACGTCGGGAGCTTCCCCCACCGCCGAAAGCTCTCGTACATGGGCTTGAATGACATGAGGCACCATATTTTCGAAACAGATGCTGGGCGCGATACGACGCCCATTATCGAGTCGCCATGACTTGGGGGCCTCTCCCTGCGACAGCGTGCCTAAACCGATGACCCTCATGATCCTTGGAAACCAAGATAACACAGGGATGTACTCGCCCATCATGACCAGGTGATGCTTGGCGTAGAAGTCGGTATTCGAGGAGGGATCGTTGTCGATCCAGAGCGCCGCGTTGTAACGATCCAAGCGACCCTCGGCGATGGACAAAACATCCGTGCCCATCACGAAATGCGGGAGCTTGCCGGTGCCTCCAAAGATGCGACGCAGAACCCTCATTTTTTCCTCGTGCGCGTCGGATAGATTGAGGTGCATCCGCTCGAATTGATCGCGGCTGTAGCCGAACTCGTCGGGAATATTCGCTCCTCGATCCCATCGCATGAATGGAGCGATGCCCCCAAAGATGCTCTCCGGCCAAATCACCACATCGATGGAGGAAGGATCGGGTACCGATGCGACCGCCCGACGCGTTGTCTGCTCGTACTCAAGCCAACCGCGTTGAAGCAACTCCTGGGTTGCATCGAAGATCGTCGGCATATTTCCTTGGATCAACAGAAAGCGACCGATCGGCTTGATGGGCTGAAGGTCTTGCAGATAGGCATCGCGCCGCCACAATCCCAGCATGCTGGAGGTCAGCCAAGCCAGCACGACGACCGCAACCGTGTCCCGGCACCATCGCTCCCACCACGTCGGCCGCACATCGGCGCGAAGGCTCTTGATAAAAGCGACGATCCAAGCCATGGACAAAGTCATCATGAATCCCACCCCATAGCCTCCAAGATGCGAAGCGATCGGAAGGACTCCCGGCCACGGTGTCTGCGAATGCACCAGCATGCAACCTGCAAACCCGGTCGCGACGTAGGCTCGCAGCACCTCGCACGCGGTCCAGGCCACCGCGCAGGCCGCAGGCATCGGTAACCGAAAGCGAGACGATAAGGATCTGGCCATCAGAATCGATACCGGCAAATAGACCGCCAAGTACAACGACAGGGCGATCCAACCGAAGGTCAGGGGCCAATACGCCAAGCGGATCCCGTGAAGCAGGGCGAGCCAAACCGCGCTCGCCACCACCCAAGCCCACCAGCCTTCCCGTTTCGTCCAAGCCGGCCCGTGGATCACCCAGGCTGCGAACGTCAAAGCGCTCATCCAGCCCGCAATCGGCCAATGCATCGGTGGCTGGCCAGCCCAGTAGCACAGGCCCCAAACGATATAGCCCCAAACCCGCCATCGCTCCATCGCGACGGGCGGGTGCGGTTTCTGGATGGGATTTCCCGGAACTCCTTGCCTTGCCAATCCAAGCCCTCGATCTGTTTGCAGGCCAATCGACCGAAGCGGCAAGTTTAGCAGACCCTTTGGCTGTTTTCGACCGTCCGGGTAGCGAATAGGAAAACGAAAAAGGCACTGCAACTCCGCGACGCTGGCCGGAAGTCCTCTCCCTCTTCCAGTCAACTCCGCTGCGGTCGCAGTGCCTTCGTCATGGTTAGGAGAGAATCGGCTTTGGACGCACTCTCCACCTTCTCATAACCTTCGGAACAATGTGCATGTCTTGTGCCAAAACCGCCAGCGATATCGAACCGCGATGAGAAAATAAAACGGATCTCCCCTTAATGGGTGTTCCTCCGCCGATAGATGCCGGAAAAGGATTCCAACATGACCGAAGATGGGTCAGCAAAAAGAAGTACGACTTTCAGGGATCCATCGACAAAACGGGATCGTCTCGGAATACTGCCTTGTTTTTGGGCACGAGGCGAAGAGAACCGAAGCACCTCGGAAAGTTCCCGAAAGAACTATTTACTCGGCCGCACCGGCTCGCAATACTGTCCCGACCTTATTCATCACACGATCGACCCGTGGAGCGGTTCATGCACAAGTGTTGGAACTCGCGGCTGTCCGTTTTGGAACTGTCAACGTTGCGTTGGAGTTTCGAGGATGACGTGATCCGATACCACGAGCATGGCTACCGTGCCATCGGCGTCTGGCGTCCCAAGTTGTCGGATTGCGGCGAGGCGAAGGGTCGTGAGCTTCTGAGCGAGATGGAAATGAGTGTCTCGTCTCTGCACTGGGCCGGTGGTTTTACGGGGCATGACGGTCGTACGTTCCGCGAGTCGCTGCACGATGCTTTGGACGCTGTTCAGTTGGCTGCCGATCTCCAGGCCGATTGCCTGACGGTGCTGGCCGGCTCCCGCGCGGGGCATACCAAAAGTCATGCTCGTCGGATTTTTGCGACCGCACTTCGCGAAGTGGCGGAATGCGCCCAGGCATTAGGAGTGCAATTGGCGGTCGAGCCGATGCATTCCGGTTGCGCTCAGGATTTTACGTTTCTGACGAACATCCCTGATACGCTCGATATCCTCGGTGGGATCGGGCACAGCAACATGGGAATCGTGTTCGATTGTTATCACATGGCTCAGGATCCGCAGGTTTTGGATTGGTTGCCCAGTGCGGTTCCGTTCATTCGCCTGGTGCAGTGCGGCGATGCCAAATGCGCTCCGCTGGGCATGCAGAATCGTTGTCTTTTGGGGGACGGTTGCGTGCCGATCGCCGAGATCATTCAGACGATTGAACGCTATGGTTATGAAGGTTTCTACGAAGTGGAGCTTCTCGGTGAAGATGTCGAGGAGTATGACTACGAGCATCTTCTGGATTCGTCTCGCAAGCTTTTGAGCAGTTTGTCGATATCGTGAAATTGCTCCTCACCAACGATGACGGGTACGACGCGCGCGGCCTTCAGGAATTCGCCGGTGCCATGTCGATGCTGGGCGAGGTATATGTCGTCGCGCCGGATTCGGTGCGCAGTTGCTGTTCGCACGGAGTGACCACTGCGGACGAGTTGCATGTGCGGCGTGTCTCGGATCGGCATTGGACGGTCTCAGGAACTCCCGCCGATTGCGTGCGAGTCGCTTTGAAATGGCTGCGGATTGAACCGGCGTGGGTGCTGTCCGGAGTCAACGAAGGAGGAAACCTAGGGGTCGATATTCACTACAGCGGCACCGTCGCGGGAGCTCGCGAGGCTCGCTTGCTCGGAATCCCTTCGATGGCCATTTCCCAGTATCTCCGGCGCGATGTGCCGCGGGACTGGCAACGCTCTGCCGTGCGGGCCCGATCGGCCTTTGAGCGGCTTGGATGCCTAGCCCTGGGGCATGAGGAGTTCTGGAATGTGAATTTGCCTGTGGATACATCAACGGCGATCGATCTCGATCTTGCGCATTGCGAGCCGGAATCCCAAATGCTCCACTTCGAATACGAATCCGTCGGGGATTTGGCCGACCTGCAACAGCGATCGGAGTATGAGCAAGTTCTGTATCGCAGCAACTATCAATCTCGGCCGCGGGGGCCTCAGTCCGACGTCGATTGCTGCTTTGCGGGCAAGATCGCTATCTCCCGACTGCACACGCGATGGAGCGTCCGCGAGCCTCGTTCAGTCTGACGCCTTCTTCTTAGAGCGTTTGCTGGCGGATTCTCCTGAAGAATCGGAAGCGGCAGGCTTTGCCGATCCGGTCTTGCTCGACTCCGGCTTGGATCCCTTTGATTCACCGCTGGCGCTGTCGCCCGCGGCTTTGCTGTCGCCGCTGGCTTTGCTGTCGGCTGCAGCGGATTTCTTGTACGACTCGCTCCGGTAATCGGTTTGATAGAAGCCGGAGCCTTTGAAGACAACCGCAGCACCTGTTCCGATGAGCCGGCGCAGCTTCAGCTTCTTGCACTTCGGGCATTTGCGTTCTGGCTCGGCCGAGATGGACTGGAATAGTTCGAAGCGATGATTGCACGCATCGCACTCATAGTCGTAGGTAGGCATTGGAGTATCGCTCGCGTTTACGATGGGCCTGTTGAGACAATGACCATGCTGGGTCGGACGACTCGATCATGCATCCGATAACCCACGCTGACCTCTTGCAAAACGGTTCCTGCTGGGAATTCCGGGCTGGGTTGCTGGGCGATTGCCTGATGCACATTGGGATCGAACGTCTTTCCGAGACTTTCGATCGGCTTGCAGGAATGTTTCTCGAGGACGGCGACAAGTTGCTGCTGCACCATCCGGACGCCTTCGACCAATCCCTCCGAACCAGCGGAGGCCGCGGATGACTCGATGGCGCGATGCAGATTGTCGACCACATCGAGCAGATCCCGAACCAGAGGAAGGGAGGCGAACTTGATTTGGGATTCGGTTTCTCGAACCATGCGTTTGCGGAAATTCTCTAACTCCGCTTGGGCCTTGAGTTCTCGCTGTCTCAAGTCGACGACTTGCTGTTCCAGCGCATCGACGAGTCGTTCCGGGGATTCCTCTTGTCTGCCTGTCCGATCGCCCCCTTGTTCGGCAAAGAAGGCCTCGTTGGCGTCTTCGATGGAATCCGGGAGCTCCCCGGATGGGTTCGAAGCTGAATTCATATCGGTTACCTTGGGAAATCAGTGGGTGGATTGACCTTGGAAGTATGCCATGATTCGATCCATGAATCCTTTGCGCTCTGGGGTGATGTGTTTGTCATCGAGTTCCGCCAGCTCGCGCAGAAGTTCCTGTTGACGCTTGTTGAGTTTCTTCGGCACTTCAATCAGTGTTTGGACGAGCAGGTCTCCCTTGGCGCCGGTGTGGGGATCGGGCATGCCAGCGCCTCGCACTTGAAATACAGTCCCGCTTTGCGTTCCCGCCGCGATTTCGAGACTCTTGCGACCGTCGAGTGTTGGGACTTCGATCGTTGCTCCGAGAGCTGCTTGGCTGAAGGCAATGGGCCATTGCAGGATCAGATCTTGGCCGTCCCGTTTGAAGAGCGGGTGGGGTTTGACATGAATGAAGCAGTAAGCATCGCCGCGGGGGCCTCCGTCGGGACTCGGTTGGCCTTCTCCTTGAAGACGAACCCGCATTCCGTCGTCGACACCGGGCGGGATCTTCACTTCCAAATCGACCTGGAAGGGTTTCAAGCCGACGCCATCGCAGGTGCGGCAGGGGTTGCTGATCGTTCTGCCGCTGCCGCGACAGATGGGGCACGTGGTTTGGACGCGAAGGACGCCGGTCGCCTGCACAACTTGTCCGCGGCCTTGGCACCGTTTGCAGGTTTCCGGCTGCGAGCCTGCCGCGGCTCCGGTCCCTGAACAGGTTTCGCAGGCGCCGTGCCGTGTGAGAGAAACGGTTTTGGCAACACCCCGAGCTGCTTCCTCGAGCTCGAGTGTGACATCGCATCGCAGGTCCGCTCCCTTTCGGACGCGCGAGCGCCCTCTCCCGCCACCGAAGAAATCTTCGAAAATCGTTCCGCCGAAGACATCGCCAAACGCTTCGAAGATATCTCCCACGTCGCGGAATCCGCTTTGGCCATCGACCCCAGCGTGGCCGTAGCGATCGTAGCGGGCACGCTTCTGTTCATCGCTCAGGACTTCGTAGGCTTCAGCGGCTTCCTTGAACATGTGGGTTGCATCCTGGTCTCCTTGATTGGAGTCGGGATGATACTTCACCGCCAGTTTGCGATATGCCTTGGCGATTTCCGAAGTCGATGCGGAGCGTTCTACGCCGAGGATTTCGTAGTAGTCCCGTTTGGCATTCGCATTCACGAGCTTTGGGCCTTGTTGGTTTTGATCCGCTTACACGAACCAGCGAACGGCATGTTTTGCAATCGTCGTTTTCGATCTCGGGTCGAGGCGACTGTGATACCGACAGGGGCATCTACCCGAAAAAAAGGGTCATTCGCTATTCCGAATGACCCTTTGGAGTCCATCGCGATACATCGTCGCGATTCAACCAAGTCTCGATCCCGGGATCGATTTCTTAGCGAACCGCTCCTTCGACGGATCGTTTCTTCTTGTCTTCCTTGTCGTAGGTGGTAACCAACGCTTCGGTGGTGAGGAGCAATCCGGAGATGCTGGCTGCATTGGCCAGAGCCGTTCGCACCACTTTCACCGGATCGATGATCCCGGCCTTGAGCATATCGACGTACGCGCCTTTGTTGGCATCGTAGCCGAAGTTGTGCGGCTTCTGGCTCACTTCGTCAGCGACGACGCTGCCGTCGATACCGGCGTTGTCAGCGATCTGACGCAGAGGAGCTTCCAGAGCGCGAAGGATGATTTCCGCACCGGTTCGCTCGTCGCCGCTCAATTCCTTCGCGACCTTGGAAACCACTTCGCGGCATCGCAGCAGAGCCACGCCACCGCCCGGGAGGATACCTTCTTCGACC
>JBKDPB010000207.1:0-9276 GCA_046342615.1 Planctomycetota bacterium
GGAGAAGGGAGCGAGAGGGGAATGCGATCTTCCCCCGCAGGGGAGAAGGGAGCAAGAAGGGGAATGGGATCATCAACGCGTCATGCGTCGAGCGATTTCCTCGTGACGATGGGTCTCGTCCCCATCGGACGGTAATCGCAACCAGCATCCACCACCCGAGCCGATCATTTCGCTACGAAGCAGCGACGCTCCTCGCGGGCTGAGAGCCGTGGGCTGAAAGCCGTGGGCTGAAAGCCTGAAATGACATAGCCCACGCTGGAGGCACGCGGCCCTGCTGACTACTGGGCCTGTTTGGGGCGGACGTACACGCGAAGCCGCTTGCTCGTGTAGTTGCCCGCGTTTGCCGAGAAGGTCCAGTCGCGCTGCTGCCCCTCCTGGTTTCCGATGCCGATGTCCGCGCGATCTCCGGCTCGCCAGTGATTGATCGCAAAGAGCGTCTGGCCCTCGGCTTGATTGTGAATCTGCATCGAACCGTATCCATCCACTGGCGGAGCCGTCTCGTCTCCGAAATCGTAGACCCCGTCGGATGCCCCGACCACTTGTCCACCATTGCCCGCTGCGTAATTGTCCGGCCAAAACTCGATGTTCCCCGTCGTGATCCCAGTCCCGGTCTTGATCCCGCTGACATTGCTAAAGACGTTCATGTCCTTGAGCGGCATCTGAAATCGCGCCTGGGATACGGCGGTCGGAATGCCGATTCTCTTGGCATCGCCGGTAAAGGCTTGCATCGAAACAAAGACACCGGTCTCCTCGCCGTTGGCACCAGCCAACTCGACCAAGTATCCGATTCGATCAAACGCAGGTACGCTATCGCTCCGGTCGACGTCGTACTTGATGTTGGCACTGAGCTTGGCCAAGTCCAACTCATAAACCAAAACGTAGTCCTTGGAATCGGGCACGGAATCGAAGAAGCTCGGCAGCGTCCCGCCACGACATGCACTCACCGGCAATCCAGTACTCCCTGTCAGATTCGGTTCAGCGAGCATATTCCAAGCGTATCGGAATGCGACCGGCGATCGGACGCGTTCCGAGGCGAGGACGACCGTATCCCCTTGGATGGTGGCTGTAGCGGGGTGGAATCCGGCCGAGCCCGGCCCGATGACTTCGAAATGCGATGGCGATTTCCCGTCGCGCGTCTTGAGCGATCCGCCCGTGTTCTTGAACCGAACCTTCAATCGTTCCCCGAGCTGTTCGAGCCCATCGAACTCGGGGCTGGAAGCGACGAGCTCCTTGCGCCCGTAATCGTTCTTCAGAGCGAGAAGCGCTAGCCGGTAGCCGACATCTTGTTTGTTGGGGGGATGGATATCATTGATGGTGGCGATGTCGTTGATAACGACCATACCCGTTTTGGGGATCGATTGCGCGGCGGCCTGGGCTTCCCAGAATCTCGCCAGCATCGTCGGATCCCGATCGCCATACCGAAATGGAGCAATCTGCACATAGTAGAACGGAAAATCCCCCTGCCCCCAAACTTCGCGCCAACCTTGAATGAGCGCCTTCATCTTCTCCAGATAAAGCATCCCTTCCTCGTGATTGGACTCTCCTTGGTACCAGATCGCGCCGCGGATCGGAAAACCCACGAGCGAATGGATCATCCCGTTGTAGAGCATCGTGGGATCCTGGTTGCTGCCAAAGGGAGTCAACTCGGCAGGGTAGCTCGGGCTTGGAGCAAGGAGTTCGGTGGTATGGACGGCCGCTTTTGCTTTCGCAGTCCACTCCTCGATACTGCGGAGGTAAGCAGACAATCGCTCGCGATAGGAAGGAGTGCCCGGCGTCCTGCCGATCACGGACTGATAAATTCCGTTGAGACTCTCCACACGCTCGAACCCGACCGGAGGCGTCCATGGTTCGATGCGGGTGCCTCCCCACGAGGAGTTGACCAAACCGACCGGCACGTCCAACTCCCGTTGCAGTTGCCGAGCCATGTAATAGCCGCAGGCGGTGAAGTTGGCTGCGGTCTCGGGCGAGCAGACTTGCCATTGGGATGCGAAATGATCGAGCGGGACATTGGACTGCACCAAGGGGATTTTGATGTGCCGAATGAGCGGATATTTGGCGGCCGCGATCTCCTCTTGGGGATTGGCGCTGATCGCAACCGTCCACTCCATGTTCGATTGACCGGAGCATAACCAGACTTCACCGACGAGGACATCCTTGATTTCGATCGTGTTGGAGCCTTGGATGGTGATGGTCGTCGGAGTTTTGCTCGCGGTCATCGGGGGGAGTTCGACTTGCCAGCGCCCGGATGCGCCCGGGCGAGCCGTGGCGCGGTTGGCACCGAGGGTCACCGTGACCGACTCGTTCGCGTCAGCCCAACCCCAAACGCGGACCGTCTGTTGCTGTTGCAGCACCATATGGTCGCCAAAGATATCAGCGACGCGGACTTCGGCGTGGAGTGGATGATGGAGGGCGACGACAAGAAGTCCGAAGAGGAACGCCGCGAGTCTTAATTTCATGGTGGTATCCGAGGTTGCTGGAGAGGTCGTCCCGAGCGGACGCATCGCGTTGCGGGGATTTATCGTAACCCGAAGCGTGGGTATGGAAGATGCGGTTTTCACGGATCTCGACGTTGAAATACGCAATTCCTTTGAGGTTTTCGCACTCGCGCCCGTTCCGATGCTCGACCGTATCCCGCCGCGCACGACGGAGAAAGATTTTTCAGGCTTTTCTTCACCCGATCGCGGGAGCAGGCCTTCCCTGAAAACGAAAAAACCCTCGGTTTTCGTTGGAAAACCAAGGGTTTTGACTAGCGAGGTCGACGGGTCTCGAACCCGCAACCTCCGGATCGACAGTCCGGTGCTCTAACCAATTGAGCTACGACCCCTCGCGAACAGGACTCAGAAGTATAGCTGCCGGAGAGGGACCTGCAAGGTCTTCGAAATCCTCTTTTTTTCTTCGTATCCCGGATAACTCACCAAAAACGAGACCGGAATCGGTCTGTCTGTAGCGATCGCGCCCATCGCATCACCGAAAGGATACCGGGGCCTTCGTTGCCGTGGCCGAAAAACCTCGTCCGTTCCGCCCGACGAGCTAGGGTTGGCCATCTGAGAGATCCGATCCCACGAAACGAAGAAGGTTGATCGATGCGGTACGCAGAATACTACCTCGGCAAATACCTCAACGAAATCAAGCACGGTATCGAGACCATGCCGGCGACGTACTGGTTCGTCATCGGCTCGGCCACTTTCGTGGTCGGCGTTCTCCTCCTGAGAGGCAACAGCGTCACCAAATAGACCCGTCGCGACCTGGGTCCGAATTTCATCGCGTTGTCGTCTTCGAAGCGCCCTTTGCCGACTCCGTCTGGACCCCCACTTTCTCGTCGATGAGCTCCTCGGGATTGAGCTTTTTCGGCCAGGCGAGGAGCTCCATGGTCCCTACCAATTGCTGATCCTGCTCCCCAAATGTCTCCAAGGACGCCTCGTCGAGTATGAAGGTCATGGTCAGGCGACGCCCCGTGTCGTTGGAAATATGATAGTAGAGCCAACGAATCGGAACCCCTTCGGTACTCCCGGCGACGACCACTCGGAGCAGTCGATGCTGGGTGTTGGATAGCCTCTCCGATGCTTCGAGGATTTCGTATCCTCCCGTGCGGATCAACTGACGCACGTCGGATTGGAATCCTTCCAAGCTCAATTGCCGGCCCGGTTCAAAATCGATCAAGTTCGCGATGTTGCATTGAGCCACCCTCCGATTCCCGACGATGAATCGCAAGGTGGCTTCCTCGCCGTTGTCTCGATAGGTCGTCCAGCGGCGGTCTGCCAGGAATCGATAGAAACCGCGATCGGATTGAAATTGCAGCATGGCAGCGGACTCCCAACTGGGAACATCCTGCAGCGCTTCCGCCAACGTGCGCCCGTGGCTCATGGCATCCGCCGGCGCCCTGAGGATACGGAGTGTCGCCGTGACCTTGAATCCCGGTTCGGCCTCGCCGATTTCGCGCGTTTCCTGCGTTTGCATCGCCAACCAGGAGATGTAGCCAGCTCGGCGATCCAAGATCGCCTTGCCCTCGATCACCAATTCCGTGGAAACGCTTCTCGCCGATCCGGTCAACTGTCCCTCGATGACGAGATGCGCCTGCTCCTTGTCGCTGTCGACGAGGCACACCGTCAGCGCGCCATCATGCACGGCATCGAGATTCAAGAGCTTGGCGACCGCAGCGCCATCCACATTCCATTTATCGCCGATTGCGACATCGTCCTTGGTCAGCAGATCATCGAGATACATCGTGGTCAGCGAACCCTCGACCAAGTCGCGTTCCGCGGCGAACATCGGCTGCGACGGCGATGCGGAAACGATTCCCGAGGGAACGGCATGCTTGACAATCTCGCGACAGGATTCCCGCAACTCCGTCTTGGTCACGTTCGTATCGACCTTGATTTCGGTGCTTGCTTCGTGGAAGTACTGCAAGCATGTGTCCCCGAGATCCCCCTCGCGCTGATACTGCTCGTCATAGTCCAGCGTCGTCGTCGACTGAACCGGTGCCGTCCTGGCGACCAGTTGCTTGCCATTGCGTCGCTCCGGTGCAGCGCCTTGATTTTTGAGGCGGACTTCACCCTGCAACTCCAAAACGCTGCGAATCCGAAAGGTGGGGGTTTTCTTCGAGCTTTTCGGCGGCGCGGCTCCCCAAGCCGACGGGCCAGTCGCGTCCGACAACACCCGCTCCAGGGCAACCGAAGCGATCAGCGAGGCAAACCACGTTCTTCGATCCCAACGGCTTGGCTGCGAGCGATTTGCATTCGGTGCAGCGATTTGTTCAACGTCCATGCTAGCAATTCCCGTGATCTGGTGGGCTTCTTCGGTTTGAGGTTCAGATCGGCAGTCGCATGGGGCGAGGTGAGGCGAATCGCGTTAATCGATAAAGTCGCTACAATCTACGGACCATCTCAAGGGGGATTGCTTGAGAAATTCCCATCGCGGAGGAAACGTGTTGCGGAACATCCCATATTTGGATGGATCATGATTACGGGACTCCAATCGCAAATTTTGACGGAACAACTCGGCGGAGCGATCGCTACCTGGGAGAGCGCTCGTTGGTGCGCGGCTTACGCGAGCCGGCGGCATCCCTTCAAGTCGACTCCGAACGAAGACACACTGGCTATCTTCCAGGTGGACGATACCGCGGCGGTTTTTGCCGTGGCCGATGGATGTGGAGGGATGCGAGGTGGGGAAATCGCGGCAAGGATCGCGTTGGAATGCCTCGAGGACTCGATTTCCAGCAACAGTTCCTCCAAGTTGCGGCCAGCGATTCTGGATGGAATCGAACAAGCGAACGACGCTATCCGTCGACGCAGGATCGGTGCAGCGTGCACGTTGGCGGTTGTGGAATGGCAAGATGGGATCGTTCGTCCTTACCATGTCGGAGATGCCAAGATTGTCATCATGGGAGGCATGGGACGAATTCGCTATCAGTCGATCTGCCACTCACCGGTGGGGTTTGCCGTGGAGTCGGGATGGTTGCAGGAGCAGGAAGCGATGCGCCATGCGGATCGGCACTTGGTGTCGAACGTGGTCGGTTACGAGCGGATGCGGATCGAAATTGGCCCAGCGATTCGCTTGGGCAGGCGCGACACGGTTTTGATCGCGAGCGACGGGCTGTTCGACAATGTGTCCATCGATGAGGGTGTACAGTTGTTGCGGAAGGGGTCTCTGGAGGAGTCCTCGTCGCGGCTGATGCAGATCACGGGCGAGCGGATGACCGGCGAGCGGGCTGGGGCGTGCAAGCCAGACGATCTGAGTTTGATCGCCATCCGAGCCAACCGTTGGGCTCAGGTTCCTTTGGCGTTCATCCGACCGCGATAGAGTGTCAGCGCGTAACGATTGGAGACAAACGCCATCTGGTCGAGGATCTCTTCCGACAGATCGGTCCAGATCCAATCGGAGATTTCACCATCGAGCGTGCGGACATCGCGGTGTTCGACTTCGACGATGTAGAACATATCCAGGACGGGCAATTCGATCCCTCGGTAGAGGTATTGGTTGGGTGCGGAGGTCAGGTACTGCATCGACAGGATCGGGAGCCCGACCTCTTCGAGCATTTCACGTCGCAGGGCTTCCTCGGACGACTCGTCCGGATCGATGAATCCGCCGGGCATACCGAGCTTTCCTTTGGCGGGGTCGTTGGCGCGGCGGACCAGGAGCACTTTGCCGTCTTCATCGGTGACAATCGCTCCGACCGCAGCCACGGGTCCGAAGAAGGTGGTGTGTCCGCAAGCGTGACAGCGGTAGGGGCGGTAGGGCTCGAAGCTGGCTCGTTGGGTTCCGCAGGCTGGGCAGTACCGATAGACCGCTTCGAGTTTCATGATCGACCGATGGCTAGGGCTTGAGTCGCGGCAGCAGTTCCCGTTCGACCCATTTGGTATCGACAGAGCCTGCGACGAACTCCGGTTGCTTGAGCACCGCTTTATGAAAGTTCGCAGTCGTTTTGATGCCTGAGATTCTTAGTTCC
Source organism: Planctomycetota bacterium (assembly GCA_046342615.1). Taxonomy (GTDB): domain Bacteria; phylum Planctomycetota; class Planctomycetia; order Pirellulales; family Pirellulaceae; genus JBKCUI01. The sequence continues at coordinate 6,446 of JBKDPB010000207.1, forward strand.
GACAGGGCTCGGATCATGGTTTCGATGGCTTCCTCGCGCGTCGGCTGGTGCACGATGAGTTTTGCGATCATCGACTCGTAAGGGGGCGGGACCATGTATCCGGGATGGGCGTGCGAATCGACGCGGACGCCGAGGCCTCCGGGCAGGTACATGGTTTCGATGCGCCCTGGACAGGGTTGAAAGTTGCGATCGGGATCTTCGGCGTTGATACGGCACTCGATCGCCGCCCCGCGCGGTTTGATATCCTTCTGGGTGAACGGGAGTTTCTCCCCGGCCGCGACCCGGATTTGGGTTTTGATCAAGTCCACGCCCGAGATCATTTCGCTGACAGGGTGTTCGACTTGGATACGGGCATTGACCTCGATGAAGTAGAACTCATCGTTTTGATCGACGATGAACTCGACGGTGGCAGCGTTGTAGTAGTTGGCTTGTTTGACCATCCGGACGGCGGCATCGCACATGGCGGTGCGGGTGGCCTCGGGGAGTCGCGGCGATGGGCTTTCCTCGATCAATTTCTGGTGCCGTCGCTGCACGGAGCAGTCCCGTTCATGCAGATGCACGACGTGACCGTGTTGATCGGCGATGACCTGAACCTCGACGTGGCGGGGTCGATCGATGTAGCGTTCGAGATACACGCCGGGATTTCCGAAGGCGGCTTTGGCTTCGGTCTGGGCTTGGGCTACGGCGGACTGCAGAGCCGACTCATCGACGGCCACGCGCATCCCTTTGCCACCACCGCCGGCCGTGGCTTTGATGAGAACCGGGAATCCGATTTTGCGAGCTGCGGCGATCGCATCGGCGTTGCTTCCGATCAAGCCATCGCTGCCTGGGACGACGGGGACGCCCGCGGCGATCGCCATTTCGCGCGCCGTGTTTTTGTCGCCGAGCTTTTCCATCGCTTCGGGGGACGGCCCGATGAATTCAAAGTTGCATTCGCGGCAAACTTCGTTGAAGTGCGCATTTTCAGCAAGGAAGCCGTATCCTGGATGGATCGCGTCGGCCTTGCCGAGTTCTGCGGCGGCGATGACGCGATCGATGCGCAGGTAGCTGTCGATGGACTTGGCGGTTCCGACGCAGATCGCCTGATCCGCCAGATCCAAGTATTGGGCTCCGCGATCCGCTTCGGAGTAGATCGCTACGGTTTCGATCCCGAGCTCTTTGCAGGCCCGGATGACTCGCAGCGCGATTTCACCTCGGTTGGCGATCAAGACGCGACTAAACATCGTGCGCCCTAACCTCGAGTGTCGATTTTAAAGAGAGGCTTGCCGAAATCGACGGCTTCCTCGTTTCGGACCAAGACCTGGACGATCTTGCCTCGCATTTCCGCATTGATCTCATTGAACACTTTCATCGCCTCGATGATGCAAATCACGGTATCGTTCTGGACGGCCGAGCCGACTTCGACGAAATCCTTGGCGTTGGGGTTTGGCTTCGAATAAAAGGTCCCGACCATCGGGGACTTGATGACCGCGATATGGGGTCCATCGAGCGAATCGGCCGCTGCGGGCGTCGATGCGGGGCTCGATGCGGGGCCTGCCGGGGCAGCGGCAGGAGCCGCCGAGATCATCGGAGGAGCGAGGAAGGCGTGGCCGTGTCCGGCGCCGCACAGGCGGATTCGCTGGTCATCCTGGCGCAGATCGATTTCGCCGAGATCGTGCTCTTTCATCAATTCGATCAGTTTGCGAATCCGATCAATGTCGAAAACATCGCCCACTTTTTTGTCCGACTCTGCCATGACGCAGCCTTATCCTCGTAAAATCGGAAGGTAGCTTTTACTATTAGCCGAAGTTTATACACGGCCGGCGGAGGTTCGCCAAGAACGGAGCGCGCGGCTCGGGCGAATGAGCTACAGCCAACGCGACGGAAAGGGACACAGGTCCAAATCGAGTGGAAATCGGGAATTGGCTCCTCGGTCCTGCCAGTTCGCTGTGGGCGATTCGGATCGCCATGGCCTTGCTCGCCGTCGGTTATGCCGTGCAATTCCGTTCGGGAGTGCGCAATTCCAAGCGACTAGCCGCGTTCTGGTCGATCGGAGCGGCGTTCGCCACCTACCACACCTGGACCGCACTGGACGCGTTCCATGGAGGGAGCCTGGCCGAGGCGATCGAGTCGACCGCTCGACGGACCGAGGGATTGCTGGGCCTGCGTGTCGGAGCCGGTGTTTATGTCAACTATGCCTTCGTGGCGGTGTGGTGGCTGGATGCAATTTGGCGTTGGAACGGGCGCGCGTCGGGACCGAGATGGCTGGAGATCGCCATCGATCTGTTCTTGATCGGGATCTCTTTTTTTGGGGCGGTCGTTTTCGCGACGGGTCCGATCCGCTATGCCGGAGCCGTTGCGATCGCTGTGTGGGTTTGCCTGGCAACGCAACGATGGCGAGCCCAACAAGACGGTTGATCGAAACGTCGAGGGTCGCTCAGGGCGGAGCCCAGAGTCGAGTCGCTTTTTCGGTCACCATCGTGAAACGACGCTCCGCGTCGTGGAGGAATGGGCATCGCAGATCCGCCGTGTAAGACCCCAGCGACCTTGTGTCGCTTGGTGAATTCGCTTTCTTCGCTAGGGGACGTTGCGATCACTTCCCTAGCTGTAGAAGCTTTGCCTCCGGTCGCACACGGCGACCGGGGGGCGGGATCGGGCAAGGCCGATGTCTAGCTGTAGAAGCTTGGCTTCCGGTGGCTAAAGGCCACCGGGGAGCCCAAGACCCCGGTGGCCTTGTGCCACCGGTGAATCAGCTTCCTTAGCTAGGGGACGTTGCGATCACTTCCCTAGCTGTAGAAGCTTTGCCTCCGGTTGCACAAGGCAACCGGGGGGCGGGATAGGGCAAGCCCGTT
>JBKDPB010000208.1:0-12571 GCA_046342615.1 Planctomycetota bacterium
TGGTTCCATCGTTGATCACTGCCACTGGGAATCCCAAGGACGGATCGAGTTGGCTATCTGTTTCCGGAAAGTTCACCGGCGGCGGTTCGGGTGGGCGATCGGGTGGGTTGTAAGGAAGGATTCCCTCAATGTACACCCCCAGAATGTCACCTTCGTCGAGCAAGTACTCTCGGGGTGGTTCCTGAGACAATCGCGACGGATCCAACGGCACGAGATTCGCTTTGGACTGAGCGAGGAATTGCGGAGGTAATCGCTGGGCAGGTATCCCAGAGATCGGTTGGGTAATGGTTGTGCAACCGATGTTGAGTCCCCAAAGCATGACTATTCCAAGCCAGCACAAGCGGTTGAGCCATTGGCTTCGGCCCCGTCCCTGATGACGTGCAAGCGTTTTCTGATTCAATCCGTAAGGCATTTCAATTTCCTCGCAAACCTTGAGTCGCGTCTTCTGGATCGCGGAACGAGCTAGCGCGAAGCTTGTCCTAGGAATAAACGTGTCGGGGAGTTACTGTAGGTTCGGCACGGGTGCTGGATCGGACAGCGACTCCACTCGGAACGCTCCGGAGGGTTCCAGAGTTCGCTCAATCAAACTGGATTCAATAATCTCGGATCGGGGCAGGTCCTGGCGAGGCGATACGTTCTGTTGCGCATAGGGATCGATCGGCGGCACGGGATAGATCCCGTTGTAGTCCGACGGCATCCGTCCGTGCGACACGTACTCATTCTGAATCGCCTTGGAGGTTTGGATTTGAGTCCAATTGCCGACTCCGTCCTGCTCGGCCGCCTGGGCACCATACGGGTAGCCAGAGAACCACGCTGCGACGCGACTTTGGCCTTCGCATGATTGATACTTCCAGCCCCAGTACTCTCGGGGGGGAAACGCGGGAGTGCAACCGGTTCCACCCGATGCAACATCCATGTATCCCGCCTTGAAACCTCGCGAAAATTCCTTCAGATAGCGCTGATTCGCATAGCAATGCTTGCGGTTGTGCCAAGCCTTGGATGCCATGCTTTTTTGGCGATAGCCCATCATGCTATCGTTCCAATAGTGGTTGTACTGCCATGCGTTCTGCGCCCCGGTCCAGGCGGTGCATCCCGTGGAAGATACCAGGGCCGAGCCGATCACCAGGACCGCTGCCCAGTACCCCTTTCTCGACTTTCGAGTGGGCATCCCACCGACGACGCTGTCATGATTGCTGATTTCATCGACGACCATCGACGATTCCCCTGTTGTTTCGGATCGTGGAGCTCGGAATGCCTGCATTCCGCGCAGCGAGGGAGCCAAACAATTCTCCCATGCCTCCTTTATCGCCCTGTGTTGGATAGCGAATTTAGGGATTGTGACGACGGCGAGGAGTTTCTTCTCTTTTCCTGAAGTACGGATCATGATCTTTGGATGGACGGGAGCCATCCCCAGTCAGGCGGTCCGGAGTGTCCGAAGCGACACTGCATTGTTCTGGCAGCGCCAGGCGATTACCGTGGTAAGCAGTGCCCTTGATGAATTGCCTCGGATGGGCTGAGGTATGCATTTCCTGGACCCGCACGGCATTCGCATGACCCGATTTACCGCTGGTTCGCTGCAAGCCTTAAGCGTCGTTCTCCTCCTTGGATCCCCATGGTGGTATGGGGGAGCCGATTGGCAGGTCCAGCAGTGGATATTTTGTGCTGGATTAGTCCTGGCTCTTTTGATGGCGTTCCATGTTGCGGTCGCGTCGGCTTCTCGCGAGTGGAGTTGGTCGCCTGGCGGTTTGGCATGGATGCTGTTCATTTTGGGATGTTTGGCGATTCTGCAGTGCCAGCCTCGATATCCGTGGCAAGATTCCGGTGGATACAGCCCTCCTTCGGTACAGATGCAACGTTGGGCGTTGGGTTTGATACCCGCGCCGAGTTCGATCGCCGAGGATTTGATCCAAACGAGTCCCGTCGGCGGGACGGGTTCACCCGAGTCCTCGGCCTGTAGTTTGCAGGCTGTGGCGTCGGAGGATCGCTTTTTGGCGATGAGTGTCGAACCGATGACCACGCGAGCAGCAGCGGGTAATCTTTTTCTGGCGGCACTTTTGGTTTGCATAGGGAGCGCTGTCTTTTGCAGCCGGCGAGCCTATCCCATTTTGCTTGTCGCGTTGACGCTTCTGGGGGTCCTGATCGGATTGTTTGGAATCGTAAATGTCCTGGTTCCTTCCACGCGTACATGGTTGGCGTTGGAGCGGTCGAATTCCTTCGCGACCTTTGTTTCCAAAAACTCCGCTGGCGCTTTTCTGAATGTTGCGTTGGCTGCGGCTTTGGGATTGGTGATGTGGAGTGTGCAGCGCGCGTGGAAACACTCGATGGATCGCCATGGGCAGGGGGGAAGGCCCTGGGAGGGACTTGCGACCAAGCCTTGGCAGCAATTCCTCGCGAGATTGGATGAAATCCAGATCGCTTCTTTCTTGGCATTGATTTTGATTGGCACGGCGCTTTTGCAGACCCTGTCTCGCGGCGCGATCGTATCGGGTCTTGTCGCAGCGCTTGTTGCACTGGTGTTGACCTTTCGAGGCGGGCGATCTCCCCTTGCCGTAGCAGCCTCGTTGATCATCGCTGCCCTCACTGTGGGGTTCATGATTTTTTTCCAGTTGGATGAGCGCGTGTTAACTCGCCTGGAAAGCCTTGGGGAACTGGATATCGAGTCGGACTCGACGGCGGGTCGGCTCTATATTTGGAATGTGAGTTGGCAAGCCGCACAGTTTTACGCATGGTTGGGTAGTGGTCTAGGAACATTTCATTTCGCTTCCTTGCCTTTCCAGCGCCCCACGTTTTCGGCATGGTACTATCATGCCGAGAGCATCTATTGCGAAACCCTGGTCACGATGGGTTATGTGGGGTGCTCCATCGTTTTCATGGCGCTTGCATGGATCTATCGAAGCCTTCGTTCGATTTATGTTTCCGAAAGGTTCCGGGATTTTGCGCCGATCCAAGCCGCGGGATTCTTCGTGCTCGTCAGCCAGTCGATCCACGCGGCTGTGGATTTTGCCTTGATACTCCCCGGAGTGTATATTCCAGCGGCTCTTTTGATGGGCGCAGCCTTGGGTTCGCGATTCGAATCTCACCGCGTGATTCGCAAGTTGAAGGGTCGATCGGGCGGGGAACGTCCTTCGCGAACCAGTCACACTGAGCCGTCCGATCGCAGTGGGTGGTCTGTCGCGAGGTCGATCGCGATGCTAACGTTCTGTATGTTTGCCTTGTATTACGGTCGAGAGGCTGCGATTCCACTGGCTGTCGCCGAATCGGTCGATCGAGAGTTCACGCGGCTCGATCGATTGCCGCTCGAGGAAAAGGGGCAAAGTCGTCTGAATCAGCTCGTTGAACGGGTGGCCGAGAATCGCGCGGTGCTGGATGACTCCCCTCAGATTCTTCAATTGATCGGAGACAGTCTTTGCTACGACGATCGCATGAGGCGATGGAAATCCCGTCCTGCGAATTCCGATCCCAAGTTCGTATGGAATGAAACCGCACCTTTTCTCATTCGTCTTGCATACGATCGGACAGACGAATCAAATCGCGATACATGGCTGCGTTCGATAGGCGGCGAAGCGCGACTCGAAACGCTTCGCAAAGCGAGCGGCTTTTATGCGAAAGCGAGGGCTCGATCGCCGCTGGATTGGCGACCCTTATGGGGAAGCATCTACACGAGTCTCGATTGTCCCGTATCGGATTCAATCGTGTTCGTACCGGTGTTGCAAAGAACCAGCGGACATCTGCCGCAATTGTTGACCTCCGCATCGATATTCTTCAACGATCAGTTGTCGGAGGATGCGCGACTGCGGCTTTGGAAAGCGGCGATGCAGACGTCTCCCGATGCAGCGATGGGGATCGGACGCATCATGGTAACTCAATACGCCGACGGAAACGTGCCTATCGATATCTTTCCAACGAATGTCTATTACTTTTACAAATTGGCGCGCGAAGTCTTTGTCCAATCGACTTTTCCCAAAACGCATCAAGCACTGTGCGATCGCGCCATCGAGGCGATATCGAACCTTCCCAAGATCGAGGTCTACCGCGCCGCGATGTTGACGGCCGACGTCGCGAACGAAGCCGGTGATTCGATGCTGGAGATCGAGAGCCTCAAGAAATACCTGCAATGGAAAGTGGATGATGAATCGACGTGGGTTCGATTGGCCACCTTGGAGATTCAAAACAAGCGTTGGGACGAGGCTGCCGATACACTGCGAAAGCTCCGGCAAGTCAACTCAACACATCCATCGATTCCCGGTTTGTCCGAACGGATCTTGCGTCGCTCTCAAGACCGCTGATTCAAACGAAATTCTTTCTTTCTTCCGAGGAATGCTTGCCTCGAACGCTCCCACCCCCCACAATCGGGTGGGGTACGTCGATTTCCTCCGGTAGAAGATCCAACGATGGTCAATAGATTCCAATCCTCGCGAGCGATTCGCATTCTGGCGGGGGTGATTTGTCTGGTTGCGATCGGCATTACCGCCATGGCGGTCGCCCAGGGCCCGATGCGGCGGTCCCGAAACCGGGATTGGCAAAGCTCGGGTCGCGGCGAAGTCCCGAGTTGGCCAGTCGATCCCAAGTTCATCAAGGACACCTTCACGTTTGTCCGTATCCGATACGACAACCATCCCTATCTTCGCGGGTATGGCTGGGCGACCGATTTTCGCGACAGCGAACTCAATTTTTCCTTGCGACTGCAACAACTCACGACGCTCAAAGTCAATCCAGAGCCGATTGTGCTGCAGTTGACCGACCCGCGTTTGTTCGATTATCCCTTTATCTACATCATCGAGCCCGGAGCACTGCTGTTCCATGCCGACGAAGTGACGGCCCTGCGACGGTACCTGCTGCGAGGGGGCTTTCTGCTGGTCGACGACTTCTGGGGTGACGAAGAATACGAGAACTTCTACCAAGAAATCAAACGGGTCTTCCCTGATCGGGAGCCGCAGGACGTCCCCCTCGAGCACGAAATTTTCCACTGCGTCTATGACCTCAAGGAGAAACCGCAGCTCCCTTCGATCCATGCCGCTTGGCAGGGGCGGCAATCCGGCGTTTTCTGGGAGTATCGACCTGGTTCCGACACGAGTATCCCGCATTACCGCGCGATCTACGACGACGCGGGTCGCATGATGGTCTTCATCTGCCACAACACCGACCTGGGAGATGGCTGGGAACGCGAGGGGGAGGATCCCTGGTATTTTGAAGAGTTCTCCGTCAAAAAAGCTTATCCTATGGGAATCAACATTGTGACCTACGCCATGACTCATTGAATCGTCTCCTCGCGCTCCTGCATCCAACGAAGAATCCCACCTTTAGAAATCCCTATCGATGCAACGACTTGATACCGAAGATGAAGATGCCCAACTCGTCGAACAACTGCAAACCGGTCGAGCCCATATCGAACGCGAGCTGTCCAAAGTGATCGTCGGTCAAAAGCCGGTCATCGAACAACTCCTCATCTGCCTTTTCTCCGGCGCTCACTGTCTGATCACCGGCGCCCCGGGGCTAGCCAAGACGCTTTTGGTGCGAAGTGTCGCTCAGGTCTTCCACCTCGAATTCCAGCGGATTCAATTCACCCCCGACCTGATGCCCGCTGACATTACGGGGACGGAGATCCTGGCCGAAGTCGAGGGTCGGCGCAGTCTCCAATTCCTTCGCGGACCGATCTTCGCCAATGTCATCCTGGCCGATGAAATCAACCGCACTCCACCGAAAACCCAGTCCGCGCTCCTCGAAGCGATGCAGGAACATCAGGTGACTGCCGCCGGAAAACGCTATCCGCTCCCGGAACCATTCTTTGTCCTGGCAACCCAGAACCCGATCGAGATGGAAGGGACCTATCCGCTTCCCGAAGCGCAACTCGATCGTTTCATGTTCAACGTCATGATCGATTACTTGCCGTACCACGATGAACTTCAAGTCGTTCTCGCTACCACCAGCCGAGTTCCGCAACCGATCGAGCCTTTGTTCTCGGGCGAGGACATCCTGAGATTTCAAGGACTGGTTCGGCGGATGCCGATCGCCGAGGAGGTGGCTGGCTACGCCGTTCGATTGGCTGCCGCTACGCGATCGGGGCGCGAGCAGGCCCCGGACTTCATCAATCAATGGGTCACCTGGGGAGCGGGCCTTCGAGGTGCGCAAATGCTCGTCCTCGGGGCCAAGGCCCGTGCCCTCCTGGGCGGCCGATCCCATGTGCGCCATGAGGATATTCGCGCGCTGGCACCACCGGTATTTCGCCATCGCATTTTGATGTCGTACAAAGCCGAAGCGGAGGGAGTGACTGTCGAGGATTGCATCGCGAGACTCCTCGAGGAAGTGCGACCGTGATCCCTACGCAGGCCACGCGTGAACCGTGGATCGACATGCAAACGCTGATGGCCATTCAGGATCTTCCGTGGCGAGCGAGAACCTTGGTCGATGGCCTCACGGCTGGCTTGCATCGCAGTCCGCTCCATGGCTTTTCGGTCGAGTTCAGCGAGTACCGCCCCTTCAGCCAAGGGGACGATCCCCGAACGATTGATTGGAAACTGTATGCGAGATCCGATCGCCACTACGTGAAGAGATTCGAGGATGAAACCAACCGTCGTTGTTACCTCGTGGTCGATCAGAGTCGATCGATGGGCTACGGCTCGATTGCCTACAGCAAACATGATTATGCGAGAACCTTGGGGGCCACGCTGTCCCTCCATTTGATCCGTCAGCGCGACGCGGTGGGCCTGCTCACGTTCGATGCGTCGGTCAAAGAAATCGTCCCGGCCCGATTTCGCCATGGTCAATGGAAACGGATCTTGGGCCTCCTGGATCGCGAGCCTTCAGGCAACCAAACCGATATCGCTAAACCGATTTCTGAAGTCGCTCAGTTGGTCTCGCAGCGCAGCCTCGTCATTATTCTTTCGGACTTTTTGGTACCCTTCGATTCGCTTCGGATTCCACTCGGCTTGCTTCGAGCTCGGCGACACGAGGTTGTTTTGTTGCGTATTCTCGATCCCCGCGAAATCGATTTCGAAGTCCCGGGTCCCGCGCTGGTACGCGATGCGGAATCGCAGCGCGAGATCTTTGTCGATCCCGACCGAGCTAAAGATATCTATCGGCAGCGATTCCAGGAGCATGAACGCGGATTGCGAACGCTCTGCGAATCCTCAGGCATCTCGTTGGAGACTTTGCGCACCGATCTGCCGATGGACGAGGCTCTGGTTCGGTTCCTGTCGCAGCGTCAGCGCCGAGGGGCTGGCCGGCCTGGCACGGAGGTCGGGACGCCATGAATTTTTTGACCCCACTGTATGCGGTGGCTGCCCTCGCGATCGCTGTGCCGATCCTGCTCCACCTCGTGCGGAAGCAACCTAAAAATCGACTTGAGTTCAGTTCGCTCCTGTTTCTCCACGAGTCTCCACCTCGCTTGACTCGAAACAGTCGGATCGAGAATTGGTTTTTGCTCTTTCTTCGATCGTTGGTGCTGCTGATGATCGCATTCGCATTTGCAAGACCTTATTGGAGCGAAGCGGTCAGTACCGCCGCCGGGGCGGCTGCCGGAAAACGAAAATGCATCGTGATCGATCAAAGCGCGAGCATGCAGCGCGAAGGGGTTTGGCAAAACGCCGTTCAGCAAGCCCGCGAAGCGATCCGCAGCTCTCTTCCCACGGACACGATCGCTATCTATGGCTTTGATGCCGGTTGGCATCCGGTTCTGCCGCTCTCGCAGGCGAACGGTTTGCCCGTAGGAAAACGGGCTTCCTCCGCGCTCGCGGCGATCGATGCCCTGTCGCCGTCCTGGTCGCAATCCAACCTCGGCGCTGCCTTGGCTGCGTGTCTGGATGCGCTGCAAGTGGATAGCGCGGAGAACGACGAGGCTGCCGCCGGGCCCGCAGAAATCATCGTCGTTTCGGATTTGACCACCGGTTGCGATGTGCAAATGCTCGAGGAATGCCAATGGCCCGAAAATGTGACCGTACGGTTGCTCCGCGCGACCCCGATCAAGCCGGGAAATGCTTCGATGGTCTTGCTCGATCCCGATGCATCGGGCGACTACCGGGTCCGCGTTTCCAATGCGAGGGATTCGACGGCCGAGTCGTTTCGAATCCGTTGGCTGGACGAAGAAGGCAAAGGGCTAGCCTCCACCTCCGTCGAATGCACTGTGCCCCGCGGTTCGCACGGTATCGTCAAGCTTTCGCCACCCCCCAAGCCGACGATAGGGATCGAGTTGGAAGGTGACGATTGCCCATTCGATAATCGACGATTTTTGCTGATGGATGCTCCAGCGTTATCCATGGTCTGCGTGATCGAAGACGAAGGGCTGTTGCCCGAGCAATCTTTGTCCTACTTCTTGGAACGCGTTCCGCTGGACACCCCGAATCGCAAGGTCGCAATCCGACGCGGTCAACCCGGCTCGGATTGGTTGACGGACCAGTCGCAGTCCCCTTCCTGGGTGATCCTGTCGCACGCTGCTACCCTGCGCGACGCGGATCAGGCCCTGCGCTTGCTTCAAACCGGTGGCCATGTCACCCTCGTCTGGGATCGTCCAGCCAACACCCCGCTTGGCGATGGAGGTACCCTTGGCGATTCGATCGAAAAATTAACAAGTCGATGCGCCGAAGTGCCAATCGGCACGGTGTCGGAGGGGAGGGTGCGCGAGTTCGACTTTTTGCAGCGTCTCGACTTTGGGCATCCGATCTTCGCGCCGCTGGCGAACTCCCAGTTCAACGATTTTTCCAAGGTCCGATTTTGGCGACATCGGCAGCTCGATCGTGTGGACCTGTCGGCGTGGCGCGTGGTGGCGTGGTTTAGCGAGAATCAGCCGGCTCTGATGGAACGAACGGTTGGCAGCGGCCGGGTGCAGGTCATGACGGCTGGTTGGCAGCCGGTGGAAAGCCAACTGGCGTTGTCGAGCAAGTTTGTGCCGTTCATTGCAGGCATCTTTGCCCAGGCCGAATCGGAATCGCGAGGTCCGAAGGAATGGTTGGCTGGAAGCGAGTGGGCGCCCAAGCCTGGCATCTATTCGCGCGCCAAAAACCACGGCAACGACACCGAAGCCCTGCAACGCTTCGCGGCAAACCTAGACCCGCGGGAGAGTTGGACCGATCCCTTGGATCCCTCCGAGCTTTCGCGCTTTGGAGTTCGGTTGGCAACCGACAGGACTTCCGAACGCGTGGCATCCGAGCGGCATCGCGTCTTGGTGGCGACGGAATTGGAAGCGAGGCAAGCATGGTGGTGGTGGCTGGTGAGCGCCTGTCTCATCGCCGTAGGGCTGGAATCGCTGGTATGCTGGAGCAGAGCGGCAGCGCCAGGGCTGGGCTTGGCCAAGGAGTAGGAACATGGATCCGCAGATCGAGTACTTTCTTACCAGGGTAGCCCAGCGCTATCGAAGCCAGCGATGGGCTTACAGTTTGAGTCTTGTGTGGGGGCTGCTTGCTCTGGCGATCGCTGCGGGATGGATCCCGATACCCGCATTGCGCGAGGGGGGATGGCGCGAGGGGGCGATCCCCGCCGGGATTCTTTTGGCAGCCCTTGTCGCCTCATGGTTGATTTCGCGGTGGGCTTATCGCGATCTCCGGTCGGTAGCCCGGCGGGTGGAGCAAGCCTTTCCGACGCTCGAGCAACGCCTGTTGACAACGGCGAATGCATCGACGGATAGCTCTCCCTATTTCCGTCGCCGTTTAACGCAGGACGTGATCCGCCATGCCCTCACGCACGATTGGAAGCAGGCGTTGTCGGCGTTTCGATTTTGGGGTGCCTGGGGAGTGCAATGGCTGGTTTTCTCCGGCTTGGTGGCATGGATCTCCGTAGCTTGGACCGCAGGTTGGAACGGGTCGCTTGCGGGCGGTTCGGCGAGTTCGCTATTGCATGAGTCCAATCGTTGGCAAGTCGAGCCGGGCGATGTGGACGTGGAGCGTGGGAGCGATTTGTTCGTCACGCTCCGATACGATCCGCAGCGGGTCGCGGAAACCAGGTTCGATGCCCATCTCGTCGTGGATCGATCCGACGCGCGCGACATGTTGGCGATGTCGCGGGCCTTGGGCGATTCCATCTTCGGAGCCGCGGTTCGGCGGGTTGAGGAATCATTCACGTATCGGGTCGAAGCCGGTGGGCGTTCGAGCCCAACGTACCGTGCGACGGTGTTCGAGTATCCGGCGCTCATGCGATGCGATGCCTCGATCGAGCCACCCTCGTATGCGAGGCAGCCCGAGAAACGGATCGAAGACACGCGGCGTGTCACCGTCCCCGAGGAAACCAAGCTGACTTGGATTTGCACGTTGAACAAGAGGGTTGATGTTGCAGAGTTGGTCGATGAAGACGACAACGCAACGCCGCTGGTTCCGGATTCCGAAAGCGCGATGGTTTATCGCGCGACGTTCGTCATGAAGCAATCGAATAAGTGGGCCGTCCGCCTGATCGATCGCGATGGTCGAAACGCAAAAATCGAGGAACAATTGTCGGCGAGGGTGCTTCAAAACAAGCCATCGGCGATCCAGATGGCTCGGCCCGCGGATCAGCGCGTATCGCCTCTTCAGGAACTCGATTTGGCCGCCACAATGACCGACGATTATGGTCTCCGCAGGGGAGGGCTGACGTACTCTCTGTCCGGCCAAGAGGTTCGCGAAGTTGTCTTGTTGGATGCCACCGATTTCTCGTCGATGACGCTCAAACAACAGGTTGCGCATTCGCTGGCCTTGGAGGACCTGAAGGCACAGAGCGATCAATTGCTGTCTTATTTTTTCTGGATGGAGGATCTCGATCGCGAGGGAAATCCTCGCAGGACGGATGGCGACATGTTCTTTGCCGAGGTGCGGCCGTTTGAAGAGCTGTTCCGCCAAGGGGACGACGCCGCGGGCCAGCAGCAAGGTCAGCAGAGTCAAGGTTCCCAAACTGCAGGGATGGCGGAAGAATTGGGAGAACTGCAAAAGAAGATCCTCACCGGAACCTGGAATACGATTCGCGATTTTGCGAACCCGTCGGCCGAGGAACGACGCGCTGCGATCAACACATTGATCGAATCGCAACAGCAGGCACGCTCCCAAACCGACGCCCTGTCTCAATCCATCCAGAGTGAAGACTCGAAGACCATGCTCAACCAAGTCCAGCAATCGATGGACGATGCGATGGATTCGCTGCGCCGCGCATTGGACGATCTGTCAACCGATTCGCTACGCCAGGCGATGCAACAGGAACGATCCGCCTACGAGGGGTTGCTGAAGCTGCGTTCGCGCGAATTCGAAATCAGCCAATCCCAGCAATCGCAGGCTTCGAGTCGCTCGCAGTCCGCCGGACAACGGTCTCGACAACAACAAATCGAGCAGTTGAAACTCGATAACGATCAGAATCGGTACGAAACCGAGAGCAAGCCCGAATCGACCGATGAGGCCGAGCAACGCGAGATGCGGCAGGTCATGAGCCGCCTCGATGAACTCGCGCGCCGACAGCAGGATCTCAACGATCAACTCCGCGAACTCGATCTCGCCCTTCAAGAGGCAAAGACCGAAACGGAGAAAAAGGAGATCGAAGAGCAGTTGAAACGGCTTCGCGATAGCCAGCAAGAACTGCTGCAGGATACCGACGAGGTTCTCGATCGCATGAACCGCGAATCCAATCAACAAAGCATGCAAGATTCGCGGGAGCAGATGGAGCAGGCTCGAGAGCAGTTGCAGCAATCGTCCCAGGCCATCGAGCAGCAACAACCCTCGTCCGCTCTCGCATCGGGCTCCCGCGCGCAGCAGATGATGGAGGAAACGCGAGAGTCCCTGAGACAGCAATCCGCGTCCGGCTTGCAGCAGGACTTGCGAGAACTGCTCGATCAAGCCGATGCGCTCGAGCGACGCCAACAACAATTGCAAGAGCGGATGCCCGGCCGCCCCATGGCCGATGAAACGACACCCTCCAGAGGACAAGGCGAGGCACAGCCAAGGAAAAACTCCGTTCTCCGACCCGAGTCCGATCCGGATCCTGAAGATTCGCTCGCGAAGGATTGGCAAGCCCAGCGCAAGGCGCTCGAGGATCTCCTCGAAAATGTGAAGGAAACGGTCACCGAGTCGGAGTCGAGCGAGCCCGTCCTGGCCGAGGAACTCTACGATACCTATCGCGAAGCCCAGCGCGAACGCGTCGGGGAGCGGCTCGAGCAAACGTCGCAACTGCTCGAACGCGGTTTGGATGAACCCGCTCGGGCCCTCGCTGATCAAGCGGGACAAGGGATCCGTCGTTTGCGAGAACAGCTTGAGCAATCTTCAGAGAGCGTGCTGGGAAGTGAGCAACAATCGCTCAACCGCGCGCTGCGCGAACTCGATCGCGCACGCGAGTCCCTGCAACCGCCATCGGAGCCATCCGAAACACAACCCTCCGATTCGCAGCGGGGTGATGCTGCGCAAGACGACGTCCAACGCGCCGATCCTCTCCACGAAGGTTCGCAGCCGGATCGCTCCCCATCGAACGAATCCCCATCGAATACTGGGCGAACCGACGCATCATCCGAGGCAGGGACGCGCGATCGCAGTGAAACCGATCGCAGTGAAACCGATCGCAGTGAAACCGACCGCAGTGAAACCGATCGCAGTGAAACCGATCGCAGTGAAACCGATCGCTGTAGGAGGGGTGGGGG
>JBKDPB010000209.1:0-28266 GCA_046342615.1 Planctomycetota bacterium
GACTTTTGCAGCGAGTTGCGCGATTGTGAATTCGTTCGGGTTTCCAATATTGACCGGGCCGATAAAGTCCTTCTCGCAATTCATCATGCGGACAATTCCTTCGACGAGATCGTCTCGATAACAAAACGACCGGGTTTGCTCCCCTTCCCCAAAGATGGTGATTGGGTTGCCCGTAAGGGCCTGGCGAATAAAGTTCGACACCACGCGACCATCGAAGGGATGCATGCGAGGCCCGTAGGTGTTGAAGATCCGAACGATTCGAATATCCACCTTGTTCATGCGGTGATAGTCCATGAACAGGGTCTCGGCAACGCGTTTTCCCTCATCGTAGCAAGAACGGATTCCGATCGGGTTCACGTTGCCCCAGTACGATTCGGGTTGCGGGTGCACCGTCGGATCGCCGTAGACCTCGCTGGTGCTGGCCAGAAGGATTCGAGCTCCGCATCGCTTGGCCATGCCGAGCATATTCACGGAACCGAGCACCGATGTTTTGATCGTCTTGATCGGATTGAATTGATAGTGCCCCGGCGCCGCGGGGCAGGCCATGTGGTAGATCTGGTCGACTTCCAGAAAAATGGGAAGGGTCACATCGTGTCGAATCAATTCGAAATTGGACCGACCCAGCAAATGCGCGACGTTGAACTTCTGCGATGTGAAGAAGTTATCGAGGCAAATGACGTCATGCCCGGCGTCCACCACGCGTTCGCAGAGGTGCGAACCCAGGAAGCCCGCCCCCCCGGAGATAAGAATCCGTTGCAATCTTTGTTTCGACATATCCCCATCCACCCCGGGGGAGTATGCGCGCTACTCGAGAACCAAGTCGAAAAGTTTATCTGGCCGGAAACCTTTTCCACCAACAAGGGTGCGGTTGAAGTCGACTAATTCGATTGTTCCGATCGCCGGATGCAAAGCACCCCAGGCACCGCGCCCGGTCCGGTTCGTTCCGAAGGGCGATTGGCGGTTGCGAGCTCGCCCGTTCGCCAGCGCAGCAGCATCATGGAGCTCCATGCCGTGCAACAAAATCCCGCGATTCTCGTTGGACTCGCCAAGCCAATGTCGTGGCTGGCACGCACCGCAAGGGGATTTTCCGGGGTAGAATGCTCTCTTTGAACTAGGGCCATCGAGTTCGCTCGGCCTTGAAATCCTCCGCCTCGAATCGGGAGCATCGATCATGACGGCCTACCACTCGAACCGCATCATGAATTTTCGCTTGGCTTGCATCGGGATCTCGCTCGCGTCGATCATGTCGATCGCGGCAGCGACCGAACCTGAACCGAAGGGGTCTTACTTCATCAAGGATCTCGATGGCCATTTTCCATTCACGGTTCCCGAGACGAAGGAGGCGTGGGAATCTCGAGCCAAGGAGTTGCGAGAGCAACTCGAGGTGTCGCTGGGATTGTTTCCCAGACCCACCCTCGCTCCTATCCTCCCGACCATTCACTCTCCACAAGTCAAAGAAGGCTACGTCGTCGAAAAGGTATTCTTCGAGAGTCTGCCAGGATTGTTCGTTACCGGAAACCTCTATCGACCACTGACGAAAGAAACCGATCCGCCGATCAAGCGGCCGGCCGTGCTCTGTCCCCACGGTCACTGGGCCAACGGGCGTTTTTACTTTACGAGCCAGGATGAAGCGAAACGGGATCTCGCAACGGGAGCCGAGCGATTCGAATCCGCAGCCCACAGTCCGCTTCAAGCCCGATGCGTCCACATGGCCCGCATGGGAATCGTCGTGTTTCATTATGACATGCTCGGTTATGCCGACAGTCAACAGATCAGCATGCAGCGTGCCCATGGATTCGGCCTGCATGGCTCCAATCCCGATGCGGGAGCCGGACGCTGGTTGCTGTACAGCCCCAAAGCGGAAGGGATGCTGCAAAACATCATGGGGATTCAAACCATCAATACCCTTCAGTCGCTCGAGTTTCTGCTGCAGCGGCCCGATATCGATCCGCAACGGATCTCGATCACCGGCGCCAGCGGCGGCGGAACCCAGACCTTTCTCGCTTCGGCGATCGAACCCCGTTTCGCAGGGGCTTATCCGGTGGTGATGGTCAGCACTTCGATGCAGGGGGGATGCACGTGCGAGAACGCATCGGGGCTTCGCGTAAACACCGGCAATGTCGAGATCGCGGCCCTGACCGCTCCGCGGCCTCTGGGGGTGAACGCGGCCAACGACTGGACTCGCGACATGGCGCGCGACGGATTCCCGGAACTCAAGCGCCTCTACGGTCTCTACGGGGCCGAGGATCGAGTCAACCTCCATGTTGCCACCCATTTTCCCCACAACTACAACCACGTCTCTCGGGTGGTGATGTATGGGTTCATGAATCGGCTTTTTGGACTCGGACTCCCCGAACCTGTGCTCGAGGAAGATTTCGAGGTATTGAGGGGAGAGCAACTGAGCGTCTGGGACCAAGACCATCGGGCACCTCCGGGCGGTATCGACTTCGAAGCCGACTTGCTGAAACGATGGGGAGACGATGTCGCCGCGAAAGTCGCCGCATCCCCGGAGATTCGCTGCCAAGGTTGGAACGCGATTCTCCGACCTGCCGAACGGGTCGCGGCTTCGCTCAAGGTTGTCCCCGCATCCACCGGCGATCAGCGATGGAAAATCATCAATGCCGATGAAGTCGAAGTGGGAAGCGTTTGGGTAAGCCCCTCGAACTCGCAGGCGATTCGATCCATCCAGGTCGTCGCTGGCGAATCTGCGAAACCGGGCGAGGGCCAGCCTTCGATACTCTCGGTCGATGACGCCTGGGGAATCGACATGGGGACTTCGGTGCAGTCACTTGTTAAGAATCCGAGACCGGCACCGTGCTATACCTACGGGTACAATCCCCCTCTTTTCCTGAGGCGTCTCGCGGTATTGCTCGCCTTGCTCGACGCGCAGGGAAGCGAAGCCCAGAAATGGGAGTGGATCGGAAACGGACCGCATGCGAGCTTGGTTGCTGCAGCCGCAGCCCTGCGACCCGACCGCATCCGCGCGATGTCCCTCGATCCGCAAGGATTCGATTTCGAACGGGTGGAATCGTTGCGCGATGCCTACATGCTTCCGGGCGCGGTTCGCTTTGGAGGATTGGCCGGCTTGCGATCCCTTCACTCGACCGAAAAACCGTAGCGCCAACAGTGCGTTCCCAGACTCTGGATATCGCTGGTGGGTTCGATGGAGAGCAATCCATGCTCGCGCCGCCACGTCAACCTCCCTTCGGACACCCGGACCGCCAAGGTGCTGCCGTCCTCCATTCGCCACTCACCGCGCTGATCGGTGAGGACCACAGGGTCGCGAGGAGATGCCAGTTCCATCCGGTAAGTACTCCGCAGCTGCGCGGCGGGCCGTTGGATTCGGCAAGCCCAGTCGAATTGAATCCGATCGA
Organism: Planctomycetota bacterium; assembly: GCA_046342615.1. Classification (GTDB taxonomy): domain Bacteria; phylum Planctomycetota; class Planctomycetia; order Pirellulales; family Pirellulaceae; genus JBKCUI01. The sequence goes on from JBKDPB010000209.1 coordinate 3,375, forward strand.
CCGGTCCGCCGATGACCTCGGCGGCCAGCGACCAATGACCAGATCCGGACATGCCAACGCCGAAGGCGACGGGTTTGGCAGGAGACCCGCAAGTCTCCAGGACCAGCTGCTGCAGCGGTGGATCCGACGGCCAATCCTCAAGGCTCGTCCCCTGCACCGACTCGCAACACAGGGCGTTGCATTCCAACGTCCCCAGCATCAACCGATGTCGAAATCGGTCCTCCTGTGGGATGAAGGAGACCAGCAGGCGAGATGCCTGTAAAAAGAGGGGTGTTTTTCTCACAACGAACGACTTTCTGGGCCATAGGGGGACCTGGGCTCCTACTGGCCAAAACCAGCGACAAGCCTACACTATACATCTCGAGAAAAAAATCCAATTCCATTCACAATCCGATTCCGTCCACAAGGAGCAATCGATATGGCCTTTACTCTCCCCCCATTGCCCTACGCCTTCAACGCGATGGAACCGCACATCGATGCGCAAACGATGGAGATTCATCATGGCAAACACCACCAAGCCTACGTGACCAACCTCAATAAAGCGCTCGAGGGGACAGCATTCGCCGACAAGTCGATCGAGGAAGTGATCGGTAATCTGTCCGCGATTCCCGACGACAAACGGATGGCGGTTCGAAACAATGGTGGTGGACATTGGAACCATTCGTTCTTCTGGCAAATCATCGGTTGGAATGCGGGTGGAAAGCCCTCAGGCGCCTTGCTTGCAGATATCGAAGCGACTTTTGGAAGCTTTGACACCTTCAAGGAAAAATTTGCTGCTGCTGGCACAGGCAGATTCGGATCAGGCTGGGCCTGGCTGGTTCTCAACAACGGCAAACTCGAAATCGGCTCCACACCCAATCAAGACGGTCCCTTGATGGGCAAGGCGATCGCTGGCATCGAAGGAAAACCGATTCTCGCCTTGGATGTCTGGGAACATGCCTATTATCTGAAATACCAAAACCGACGACCCGATTACATCGCCGCGTTTTGGAACGTGGTGAACTGGAATGAAGTGGGCAAGCGGTACGACGCGGCCAAGTAAGGCAAGTGGATTGCGAGTCGAAAAAGCTTAGCGGGTGAGTCGAAACGCTCGACCCGCTCCATCGACCGCGATGATGAACATGCCTCTTTGAGAAGGGCAGACGATGGCTGGAGCAAGTTTCTTCGCTTTGCTGGATGACATCGCAACCTTGCTCGACGATGTCTCCGTCATGAGCAAGGTCGCACTTCAAAAGACGGCGGGGGTTCTCGGGGACGATTTGGCTCTCAACGCCAAGCAAGTTACGGGATTCAATGCAGACCGCGAGATACCGGTCATTTTTCGGATCGCTGTCGGTTCGGCCATCAACAAGCTGATTCTGATTCCAGCCGCTCTTGTGTTGAGCGCCGCGCTCCCCTGGCTTGTTCTTCCGCTTCTGATGATCGGCGGCCTGTATCTGTGCTACGAAGGGGTCGAAAAAATCGTTCACGCTTGGCTCCATCCCGAGGATGCAACGCAAGAGGATCGACGCCAAGCGATCCAGGACCCCGAAGTCGACATGGTCGACTTTGAGAGGACCCGCATCAACGCGGCCATTCGGACGGACTTTATCCTTTCCGCAGAAATCGTCGTCATCGCCCTGGGGATCATTCAAAAAGAAACGTTTTGGGTCCGTCTAGGAGTCCTCAGTGCAGTCGGAGTCATCATGACTCTGGGAGTCTATGGCTTGGTCGCGGGGATCGTCAAACTTGACGATCTCGGGTTGCGATGGGTCGGGCGTACAGGTACTGGGCTCTTCGACCGGATGTTGCGTGCGTGCGGATCGGGGCTGCTGGTCTTGTCTCCATGGCTATTGCGGTTTTTGTCGGTCGCAGGCACGGCAGCCATGTTCCTGGTCGGCGGCGGAATCGTCACCCACAACGTCGAATGGCTCCACCATCAAAGCGAGCGTATCGCCCACGTTCTCGAGACGACACCGGTCGTCGGATACGTTCTTGGGGGCTTGAGCCCGTACCTGTTCGACGCCCTCTTCGGAATGGTTGCCGGCGCGCTGGTCTTGGCAGCTATCCTGGGATTGAAAAAGGTCTATTCCATGGTCTCCGGCAAGACTCCGGCGCCTCATTCCTCGGGACATTGAGCCTCAGCCTATCATGAGCGAATATGCGTTGGAGATCAAAAACCTCAGTCACTATTTCGGCGACTTTCGCGTCCTGGACAAAATCAATTTTAAGGTCCTGCCGGGCCAGATCGTCGCGGTCGTAGGACCCAGCGGATGCGGCAAGAGCACGTTGCTCAAAGCCATCCTCGGAACCCATCCTCCCAGCGAAGGGGAAATCCTCGCCGACGGTATTCCCGTCAACGGTCCAACCCGCAACGTGGGAATCGTTTATCAGCATTACTCCCTCTATGATTTCCTGACGGCCGAGAAGAACGTCAGCTTCGGCCTGAAGCTCGATGAATCGAGCCTGTGGAGCCGACTGTTCTTGTTCCCGCAGTATTGGAAACTGCGACGTAAACATCTCCACAAGTCGCGAGACTTCCTCGATCGAGTCGGCTTGAAAGAAGCTTGTGGTAAATATCCCGGCGAAATGTCCGGTGGCATGCGCCAGCGAGTCGCGGTCGCCCAAGCCTTCATCATGAAACCAAAAATCGTTCTTCTCGATGAACCGTTCGGGGCCCTCGACGAAGCCATGCGAGAAGAACTGCAATTGATGCTCTTGAAGTTCTACCAGGAAAACCTCATCGCGAAACGGGAAGGCCGACGCCCGGAGTACACAATCCTCATGGTGACTCACGAACTCAATGAAGCCATCTATGTTGCCGACCGCGTGATCGGGATGTCTCGCTTTCATGAAGAAGGAAATCTCGGAGCCACGATTGTCTATGACCGTCCCTGCCCGGTATTTCATCCCGATGATCCAAGGGACTTTGGAAAGTTTGTCGCCCAGCGGGAAGAGCTTCGCCGAGCCGTCTTCGACGAGGAATACATCAAACACCGCGACAAGTACGTGACGTTTTGGAACGATTTGAGCACCCTGGCGGCCGGTTCTGTCGCCAACCCGACTGGCGGCTCGTAGCCCAAGGCTTGCCGCGCAGTATTCCTGGACCGCATTGCCCCCCCACCCTCTATGAGTACTTCGAGAGCAGCGGTATTTTCTCGCAGCGGATTGCCGATAGAGATCGTCGATATCGCGATTCCCCTGCTTCAATCGGGTGAGATTCTGGTGCGCAACGAAATGGCAGCCCTGTGCCGCAGTGATCTGGCGACCTGTTCGGGCAAACGCGTGGAGCTTTCGCCAACCATCCTCGGCCATGAGGTGGTAGGGCGCGTCGCCGATTTCGGACCTGGAGCACCCAGGGTCGACCTGCGAGGCTCTCCCTTGAATGTCGGTGATCGCATCACGTGGGCAATCTTCGCCTCCGACCCCACAAGCGAAATGGCGATGCGAGGCATGCCGCAGAAGGGACCGGGGCGTTTCAAGTACGGGCATGAGCGACTGGACGGGACCAACACGCTGCATGGCGGGCTCGCCGAGCACATCATCCTTCGCCCACATACCCCATTGATCCGAATCGAAGAAGAGGTCCCGGTTCAGGTCGCGGCCATCGTGAACTGTGCCGTCGCCACGATTGCGGGAGCGCTCCGAACAGCGGGAGCCATCGAAGAGAGAAGGGTTTTCATTTCCGGCTCGGGCATGTTGGGCGTGTTGGCATGTGCGATGGCTCGTTTCCGCGGTGCTTCGCGCGTGGCAGCCATGGATATCGATGCAGGCCGACTTGAGATTGCAAAGCGCTTCGGAGCCGACGTTACCATCGAAATCGAGAGCGTCCCCGAGCGAGCGTCCTCCATCGCCCTCTCGAACTTTGAAGCGGTGGATGTCGTGGTCGAAACGAGCGGAGTTCCAGGATCGATGGAAGCGACCTTGGAAAAACTCGCTGTTGGCGGAGTCGCGGTCTGGGTCGGCGCCGTGCATCCCGATCGGCCTATCGCTCTGGACGCGCAGCACATCGTCCGCAACCTGCTTGCGATCCGAGGCCTGCACAATTACAACACCGGCGATTTCTTGGCTGCGGTCGAGTTTATCGAGTCGGTTCATCGCACGCTGCCCATTCGCGATTTGGTCGAGGACGCATTCGGTCTGGACCAAATCAACGAGGCATTTGCGTATGCGATGAGCTCGAAGGCGTTCCGCGTCGGGGTTCATCTTTGAACCGCATCGCTGCTAAACGTCCAAATTGCGAACGTCGAGCGCGTGTTTTTCGATGAACTCGCGCCGCGGTTCGACTTTATCTCCCATGAGAACTCGGAACATTTCATCGGCCGCGGCGGCGTCGGGCAACTCAATCTTGACCATCGTTCGATTGCTGGGATCGAGCGTGGTCTCTCGCAATTCTTCGGCGTTCATTTCACCGAGTCCCTTGAATCGCGTTACGGTCAAGCCGCGTCGACCAATTTCCCGGATGGCGGGAAGCAGCTCCCGGAGATCTTCCAAACCGATGGTGTTGTCTTCGCGATACAGATAGAAACGGGAGTCGGTTGCGCCGGTGCGTTCCTTGGGGATAAGGTCGGCGATGGTAAACCCGAATGCGTCGAGATCCTTCAGTCCCGCATTGATGGTGCGAACCTCGAAGATTTCGGTGATGTGCGCGGAACGCGGCGACGCCTCGCGCGGTTCGGAACCGCTGGACTCCGAATCGGGGATGCTATCATCGACGCGAATCTTTCGCGTCGCCAGGAACTCATCGAGTTTATCGCGAGTGACGAACCAGTGGTCCTCCGGTCCGAGATCCAAATGAAAGACGGGGAGCCGCTTGGTTTCGGGATCCATACGTTCGGAGTGGACTCGCAGAGAGATGCCGCGCCGCTCGAGCGCGAGGATGGCTTCTTCGAGCGAGGCCAGCGATTTGCAGAGGGAACGCATTTTCTCCCCTTCGATCTTGTTCCCGTCCTCGTCGACGAAGTAGCTGTCGCCGAGCCCTCGTTCGAGCAGCTGCAGTTTCATTTCTTCTTCGGTCTGCACGTAGTACCTCTCTCGCTTGCCTCGCACGACGCGGTACAACGGCGGCTGGGCCAGGTAGACGTGTCCGCCCGCAACCAACTGGTACATCTGACGATAGAAAAAGCAGAGCAACAGCGTGCGGATGTGGGAGCCATCGATATCCGCGTCGGTCATGATGATGACCCGGTTGTAGCGTCGTTTCGCGATATCCTGGTCCGCTCCGATTCCGCAGCCGATGGCTTGGATCATGCTCATGACTTCTTCGTTGGCAAGGACTTTGTCTTCGCGACTCTTGTAGGCGTTGATGATTTTGCCTCGGAGCGGAAGGATGGCTTGCGTGTCTCGGAATCGACCTCCCTCGGCACTTCCTCCGGCAGAGTCCCCTTCGACGAGATAGAGTTCGCACTCCTCCATTTTGTTGCTGATGCAATCCCGAAGTTTACCGGGCAACCCACCGCCACCGAGGGCATTTTTCCGGTTCCGCAGTGCATCTTTCGCCTTCCTCGCGGCTTCGCGGGCTTCGGCGGCGAGCAAGCCTTTTCGAACGAGGAGTTTCGCATTCTTGGGATTTTCCTCGAGATACTTGGCCAACGCATCGCCGACCGCGGAATTGATAATGCTCTCGACATCGCTGTTGCCGAGCTTGGTCTTGGTTTGCCCCTCGAATTGCGGATGAGGCACCCGCACCGAGATAACGCACGTCAAGCCTTCGCGGAAATCGTCTCCGGTGGGAGTCAGATCCTTGAATAGGTTTTCCTTCTTGCCGTAGTTGTTGAGGGTGCGGGTGAGAGCCGAACGAAAACCGGAGACGTGCGTGCCTCCTTCGAGCGTATGGATGTTGTTCGCGTAGGACTGAAGGGTCTCGGTGTATTCCTCGGAGTATTGCAGCGCGATGGTGTATCCGATGTCCTCCCGTTTGCCATCGATGACGATGACGTCTTTATGCACGACGTCGCTGGCACGATTGAGGAATTCGACAAACTCTTCGATACCGCGTTCATAACAGAATTCGTCACCTTGATTATTCCGTTCATCTCGGACCTTGATCCGAACGCCGCTGTTGAGAAACGCAAGCTCCTGCAACCGCTTGGCCAAGGTATCGTAAACATACTTCGTGTTGGGGAAGATTTGGGAATCGGGTTTGAAAGTCGTCTTCGTTCCTCGCTTCGTCGTCACGCCCGCTTCGCGCACCGGACCGGTCGCTACGCCGCGTTCGTAGGACTGCGTCGAAACCTTGCCGTCGCGATGGACTTCGACCTCGCACCACTGGGACAAAAAGTTGACCACCGTCACGCCAACACCGTGCAGACCGCCAGAGGTTTGATAGGCCTTCTTTTCGAATTTTCCACCGAACTTGAGGACGGTCATGACTCCTTCGAGCGTGCTGACCTCACGTCCCATTTTTTCCGAGAGGTCGGCATGTCGCTCGACCGGGATGCCGCGACCGTCGTCCTCGACCGTGACCGAGCCGTCGGAATTGATCGAAACCGACACCATTCGAGCGAAACCAGCCATCGCTTCGTCGATCGAGTTATCGACGACCTCATACACCAGATGGTGCAGTCCCTTGAGGGTGGTATCGCCGATATACATGCCCGGCCGAGCGCGTACGTGCTCGAGGTCATTGAGATACTTAAGGTCCTCCGCGTTGTATTCGGATTGATCCAACCCTAAATCCTGGGGATTGGGGGCGGTGGAGTCGCTGTCGCTTGGAGATGTCATCGCGTTTTCGATTGGAGAATTAACACAAACCCGCTGATTTTTCGGGGTCTTCGAGACCCACGAACCGGGCCAGCGAAAAGGGGGGGCGCCGTCCGAGCGATCCCGTCGATTCACACGGAAAAATTATACCAAAATCAGCTGCGATGTGACCAAGGGTATGGCGGTTTAACGCCTGGATCTTCCCATGAATGCAGGGACAATGATTAGCGGTTGACCAATCGCTATTTCGGCCTATCATGAGATGCAGAAAAGGTCGTCGAGGTCACGACGCGAATCCCAATCTTGCGAGACAAGATTTCGGGTTCGCTTTCGTGCTTAGCTATCAACGGATTGCTTAGCTTCCAACGGATTGCTTAGCTTCCAACGGATTGACCGTCTGCCCGAACAACCTGGTTGCCCAGGCCACTCTTGTTCTGCCAGTTCGCCACGCCCTCGGCCCCGTAGAATTCGTTGTTTCATCCCAATATCAACACAATCAATAGGATCGCAACTCATGACGGATTTCGAACGCGTTGTGACATTGGATGACTTGGTGGAGAGTGTCCCCGAAGCACTCATTCGCGAGGCGGAACAGAACCGCTTGGCATCCGAAGAACTCATCGATGAGTCGCGCCCCTACAGCCCCAAGGAACCTCAAATCGTGGCCAAAGAACAAAGCAAAGCGCAACGTATCCGTGAGTACCTGGAAAACAACCCCGAAGTCAGGAACCGCGATGTCGTCGAAGCCCTCAAGCAACACAAGGTAACTGCCGCCGATGTGGCGAATGTGAAAAGCCTCATGAAGCGCACCGCGATCAAGCGAACCGCCAAAAAATCTGTCGAATCCAAACCAGCCACCACCCGAACGGAATCGACCGCGTTGATCGCTCCCGGGGCAGGGATGAGCATCTCGGAGCTTGAGGCAGGCGTCGCTTTCATTCGATCCGTTGGATCGCTGACCCGAGCCAAGCATGTCTTGATCATTCTCGAAACCATCAAAGACAACGTCAAATAGTCGGGGCTTCAGCAACACCGTCGCATCGCATCAGGGCCGACGACTCGCGGAGAACTCGGCCGCTGACAGCGTGTTTGCCAAGAGCATGGCGATCGTAAGTGGGCCAATGCCGCCAGGAACCGGCGTGATGGCACTGGTAACCTCGCAGACCGATTCGAAGTCGACATCCCCGACGATTCGTTCCCCCTCCCGATTGATTCCTACGTCGATAACGACCGCTCCGGGCTTGACCATATCGGCCGTGATGGCGCGGGCGCGACCGATCGCGACCATCAAGATGTCTGCTCGCTGAGTCACCTCCCGAAGGTTTCGCGTCTGGCTATGGCAGCAGGTAACGGTCGCATTCGCATTGCTCGCCCCCCCTGGCCCCTGCTTCTGCAAACACATGCTCACCAGCGGCTTACCCACAATGTCGCTTCGTCCAACCACAACCACTTCCTTGCCGGCCAGAGCAATCTCGTAGCGGTGCAACAGTTGAAAAACCCCATGGGGAGTGCACGGCAGATACCGCGGGCGCCCTTGCGAAATCAGCCCCACGTTCTCCGGCGAAAATGCATCGACGTCTTTGCCCGGCAACACGGCATCGAGCACCCTGCGCTCGTCGATTTGGGAAGGAAGAGGAAGCTGGACCAAAATTCCGTGAATGCCGGAGTCACCGTTCAACTGCTTCAGAAGATTTAGTAATTCTTCGGTGGTGGTCGAGGCGGGCAAGCGAAACAAACGGCTCTCCATCCCGGCCTTGCCGCACGCGATCTCCTTGTTCCGAACATACACTTGGCTCGCAGGGTCGTCGCCAACAAGGATCGCCGCAAGACAGGGAATCACGCCCGTTTGCTGGCCAAGTACCATCACGCGCTCGGCGATTTCCCCGCGAATCTGCAACGCTAGCGATTTTCCATCGAGTATTTTTGCGTTCATCGATCCCCAAGAGCTCCGTGAATCCTCGTGTTGCTATCTGGAGAAACAGGAAGCTTTGAACGACAGAGTCGAGCATAGCCACCATTTCTGAGACCTGTTATATAATGCTTTGCTTGCTCGGCGTAGGGATGTCCCGAGCCTTTGTTGGTCCTTTGAAGAATAAGAATACCGAGACGATGTCTGAGTCGAACAACGAGTCCGAGTCCAAGTTGAGCGCGGTGGAATTGATCAAGGATGCCAGTCGCTATTTGCGGGGGACGATCGTCGAGGAACTGCAAGGAGATTCCGATCACTTTGGCAAGGAGGATTTGCAACTCCTGAAGTTTCACGGAACGTACCAGCAAGACGATCGGGAAGCACGCGGTGGCGCGACGGCCTCTGGAAAAAGCGAAAAACAGTACAGCTTCATGGTCCGCAGCCGCATTCCCGCCGGAATCATGACGGCCGAGCAACTGATCGCGCATCTTGATATTTGCGATTCGATCGGCAACTCAACGTTGAAGATCACGACGCGTCAAGGTCTGCAGTTGCATGGCATTCTGAAATCGGACTTGCGCGAGTGCATGCAGAAGATCAACGGTGTCCTGATGACAACCCTGGCCGCGTGCGGCGACGTCAATCGAAACACGATGGCTTGCCCCGCTCCCTACCAGGACAAGGTTCGGCCAGCGGTTCAACAACTCGCTTTTGCGATTTCCGATCATCTCTCTCCCCGAACCAAGTCGTACTACGAGTTATGGCTCAAGGACCTCGATAGCGGCGAGGAAACACTTCAGGGCGGTAGCGACGAAGAGGTGGAACCGATTTACGGCAAGACCTATTTGCCTCGCAAGTTCAAGACCGCGATCGCTATCTCGTATGACAACTGCACCGATGTCTATACGAACTGCCTTGGATTTATCGCGGTGGTTCGGGACGGTGAAGTGATCGGCTACAACGTGGTGGTCGGAGGCGGTCTTGGGGTTACCCCCAGTGCCAAGAAAACATTTCCTCGGCTCGCCTCGCGCATGGCCTTTGTGACTCCCGAACAAGCCGTCGGAGTCGCCGAAGCGGTGGTCAAGGTCCAACGCGATTTCGGCTATCGCGACGACCGTAAACGCGCGAGGCTCAAATACTTGATTCACGACAAGGGAGTCGAGTGGTTTCGCCACCATGTCGAAGCGTATTACGGCACCAAACTGGCGGACTGCACGCCGGACGACGTGACCGAACACAACGACCACATGGGCTGGGACGCTCAGGGTGATGGGCGTTGGTTCTACGGGTTCAACGTCGAAAATGGCCGCCTCTACGACAACCAACAACGTGCGTGGAAAGCTGCCTTGAGGGAAATTTGTCATGAACTGCGGCCGGAAATCCGGTTGACGGCCCACCAAAGTCTCTTGTTCTGCAATATCGAGGACAAGGACCGCTCGCGGCTTGAATCCATGATCAAACGCCGCAACCTGCCGTTGGTCAACGAGATCTCCCATGTGCGGCGCTGGTCGATCGCATGTGTCGCTCTGCCGACATGTAGCCTGGCCATCACCGAGAGCGAACGGGTCCTCCCGGCCGTCATCGATACGATGGAGACCGTTCTGTCGGATTTGGGACTGGACAAGGAACTGTTCACCGTACGCATGACCGGTTGCCCCAACGGATGCGCCCGCCCCTACAACGCCGATATCGGCTTGGTCGGCAAAGCCAAGGGGAAATATACGGTCTTTGTTGGGGGGGCTCGCCTCGGAACCCGTCTCGGATTCATCTACAAAGATCTCATCCCCCTGGAAAAGATCGTCGAATCCCTCACCCCGCTGTTTGTGGCGTTCAAAGGGAATCGCCAAGAGAACGAATCGTTTGGCGATTTCTGCGCACGTCTTGGACTCGACGGACTCCATCAATTGACGGGAGCGGCGGACGCGTCCGCCGGCGATTCGGTCGCGTCATAATCGGATCCCCCATCCACCCCTTCCTTTTCAGGGGGGCGTTTGTAGCGTCTGTAGCGTCCAAACGCGTCCCCTTGAATACTTCTTGCCCCGGCGGATTAGGAAAAGCTGGGGGCCTGGTGGAACTTTTCCGATGAACGGGAAGTGTCTTGTTAAGCAAGATTGGTACTCCCCTGATCAAGGTACTGCCGTATGCAGCCCGCAATTTTCGAATCCGTTCCAACGCATCCCATGGAATCAACCACAGTCGCCCCATCCCACTTGGGAACCAAGCCAATTTCCACGGACGGTTGTGAGATGGAGGATCCGATTCTGCGAAAGCTCCGGGCAGCGATCGATGGCTATCGCGCACGAGTCGCCTCCTGGGAACAAGAAATTCGCCCTCTGGCCGCTCGCCAAAATATTCCGTCCGCGACGACGATTGGACTTTTTGGTTTGGGGGCATTTCTCTGTATCGCCATCCATGCGATCTCGCTCCAAGGCCGAACCCCAATCCAGGAACTGGCCCTGTCCAATCTGGGATGCGTCGCTCTGTTTGCGGTTGCAGCAATCAGCCTGTTCTATGATCGCGTGGTGAAGGGGTTCGGCAGGGAATTGATGCTTCGTCGCTCCAGTGAACAGGCCTCGGATCTCGCCGTCCAGTTGCATGCTCTGGCCGCGATCCAAGTCGATTTGCAGTTCCGAGTGCATCGTTTGAGTCGCGATCTCAACGAATTGTCCTCGTCGATCGAGAATCAGAACGAGATCGCGGAAGATCTGAAAGCACGAAATCTCGAAGCGGCTTCGCGACAGCGGGATTACGAAGCCAAGCTCACCGATCTTCGCGGGTCGATCATGAAGGAAGCGTCCCGTCTCAATCGCTTCCAGCACAGCATCACTTGCTTGGAGAATGAACGCCAAGAGTTGGAACTGTCGATCCAAGCTCACACGGACCATCTTTTTGACATCGCCGCCCAGCGGGAAAATATCAGCGAGGAAATCGCAAGCCTGGAGAGGGTGCGCGCGTCGACACGAGCCGCATGCGAAGTCGAACGGGAGCAGTCCCAATTCGAAATCGACCAACTGAAAGACCAGTTGCAGTTCTTGGCTCAAGAGCGTGACTCGATCACCAACAATCTGGAATCGGTCAAAGCGGACTTGAGCCATCTGCGCGAGCTTCGTTCGGAGTTGCAAGGTGAGATCGTTCTCCTGGGTCAGGAGCAGGAACGAAACACCGCTGCCAGCATCGCCGCGCTCTCCCAGTGGCAGTCCAAACTGAACGCTCTGCAGCAAGATTACGATCGAAGCCGCACGGAATTCGAACAACTGCAGTCCGCGCTCCGCAACGCGACGAGCGAACGCAAGGGTATCGAAGCTCGCATCGTGGAATGCAAAGGGGCGAAAGAAGAACTCGAGGAGTCGCTGTACGGTCTGCTCAACCAAATCCGCGAGAATCGCGACGGCCTGAGCGCGCTGGAGATCGCGGTCCGGACCGAGGAAGAGCGATTCAACGAGCGTCGCGCCTCCGCTGCCCGCGAGGCGATCGAGGCCGAGGCGAGGCAGAAGGAACGCGATGCGCTGGAAACAGAAGTCAATCGACTCTCGGGGGTCAAGAACGCGATGGACATCTCCATCGACGAATTGACGAATCGCTTGGAAGTGCGAACGACCGAGCTACGGCGCAAGAACAATCAACTCCAAGAGCAGGCAGATCGGCTCGAAAGGCTCTCCGAAGCGATTCAACGGCTTACGATCCGCGAATCGGAGATTCGACAAACCGTCGACCCCAACCGTTCGATCGCCGTGGAGACCTTGCCGTCCTCGACCGGAACGACCCGCGGTATCCACCGTCCCCACTTCACGGCGATGTCCCGCAACAATCCGTTGCCCGCCGACGGCAGGCATGAACTCCTCGAAGGCTAAGAACCCAGCGACTCGCTCAGAGGTCGCAAGGGCACCTGCAACGCGCGATCCGACGCGTGCTCGACAAACCAAGCCTGCACCCGTTCCGGAACCGGTGCAACAGGACCGTACCATGTTTGCGCGAGTTCGGAGCCATCGCTCGAACGCCGCGCAAACCATCGCAAATTGCGGATGGCCGTCCGGGTAAGGCAGTCGTCGCAACGAACATCCGCCATCAATCGAAAGTATTTCTCGTTGGTCGAAACCGCAGTCTGCCCCACATGCAGCACCCGATCGCCTGGCACAATGTCTCGCCAAGAGAAGTGCGGAAGTCGCAATGCGGCCTTGGCTGTGGAAACGATTCGCTCGGGAGTCAACGTTTCCAAAAGATCGAAACGCTCGGTAACGAAATATGTTTTCTGATACTCGCTGATCAGATAATCCGTCGTGGCCAGCCGCAGCAAATCCTTTTCGCGAGACGGGTCGATCAATATCCGGTTGGGAATGGGGGAATCGATACTGAAGGTGGTCTCGCCCGGCGAAGACAGAATTCCCGCACCGAACGCCCGCGTTTCGCCATCCTGGAGCACCAGCCCGAATTCGACGGTAAACCAATAGATCCTCTCCGCATAGAGAAGCAATTCATCCGCCCGACGCATGATCTTGCTGCGGCGCGTTTCGTCTTGCTCCGTCTCGAGGTCCGCATTGCGCTCCTCGTAAATCAGATTCCTCGCGACGCCGTGGTTCTGCATCACATGCGCCACCACGGGAATCGTAAATGTCGATACATGGCCGGCGACATCATGGCCGATATCCGGTTCCTGCAAATAATCCTGTTCCAAGCCTCGCATCAACGTCGTGACCGGGAAAAAACGATGGCTGTGGCAGGTGAAAAACAACTCTGCAGGGATAATCATATTGACCGTTGCTAATTGCCAGCCCGTTTGCTGATAAATGCGAGCGTTGAGCAAGTAGTAATCGGGGATGACGGTCCCTCCAATCGCAAATGTGCTCTCACCATCGAGATACTCCCGGCATGCATAACGATGCTTGGTCTTCTGCTGTTCTGCGACCAGAACCGCCCAACTCAAGTGCTCTTCCAGCGAATATCGATCGTAATGCTGCTCGTTGCGAAATTCCCCGAGGTCGACCGTGTCGTCGCATAGGCCGCCGACGGCGAATGGAACCCCGTTCATCGCCGCTTGGAGATACGGCTTGCCAAATACGGGATCGATCGGGAAAGGAACATCTTTTCGCTCCAAGCACTGGGCGAGCACCTCGACGCGTTCCCGCAATGGCAAGGGATTCACCGAATCCCAGTCCAGACCGTGCCTTGCGGCAATTTCCTTCATTCGATCGATTTCCATCTTGGGATTTGCCCCTTACACGCGCTGGATCATGATCGCCACCGCTTCTCCACCACCCAAGCACAATGCGGCAACCCCAAACTCTTTTTGCCGGTCGACAAGGGCATGCATGAGAGTGACCAAGACGCGAGTCCCGCTGCAGCCGATCGGATGCCCAATCGCAATCGCGCCACCATGCACATTGAGGCGCTCGGGATCCAGTCCCAGATCCCGCTGGCAGTGGACCGTTTGCGAGGCGAACGCCTCATTGATCTCGAACAAATCGATATCGCCAACCGCTCGTCCTCGATCCGCCAGGAGTTTGCGAACCGCACCGACCGGCGAGGAGAAGAGATCCTCCGGAGCTTGTGCATAGACGCTGGAACCGACTATTCGGAACAAGTCGCTGCACCGAAGTCGGTCTCGCGATGATTCATCGCTGACAATCACGCAGGCCGCACCGTCGCTGAGGGTCGATGCATTTCCCGCCGTGACGGTCCCGTTTTCGAGGAAGGCGGGCTTGAGACGGGCTAGTTTCTCCGCGGACGCATCGGCTCGAGGGCCTGCGTCGTCGCGGACAACATTTCCCCTGGGATCGGTTATGGGGACGATCTCGGACCGAAACTTCCCTTCTTGAATGGCTGCCGTCGCCCGCTGGTGACTTCGCAATGACCAGGCGTCCTGATCGGCGCGATTTACCTTGTGAATCGCCGCAACGCGTTCGGCGTACACTCCCATCATGGCTGAGCCGTGCGGGCAGCGTAAACCGTCCCACTCGATGTGATCGAGGAGAGGCTGCGAACCGTATTTCCAACCGGATCGAGCACCGCGCAGCAAATGCGGCGCATTGCTCATGCTTTCCATTCCGCCAGCGACGACCAGTTTCGAGTCGCCGGCCCGAATCGCCCTCGAAGCCAACATGACCGCGTAAAGCCCCGATCCGCATACCTTGCTGACCGTCGCGCATCCGATGCCCGGACCGATGCCTGCGTGGATCGACGCCTGCTTCGCGGGAGCCTGGCCCAGCCCTGCTCCGAGAACGTTCCCGATCAACACTTCATCGATGTCGACGGGATCAATCCCGGCACGATGCACCGACTCCTTGATGCTAAAACCAGCAAGTTCGGGAGCACTCCAAAGAGCCAGTTCACCTAAAAATCGACCGATCGGGGTTCGTGTTCCGGCTGCGAGGTAAACATTTTTGGTCATCGATAATCTTCTTGCGAGACAGTGGAGCGGAGAGGGATTCCAACCGTGTGCTCCTTAGCATACCGCGCACGATGGGATCCATCACGGAGGGGCTAACGATTCAGTCGATTTGCGGAATTGCCGGCCATCGATCGCTCCAATTCCGGGAGCGTGAACCAAGGCAGATCGCCGGGGGTGGTGAGCTTGTTCTGCGCCGCCGCATTGGCCCATTGCAACGACGACTCGATCTCCCATCCCTTCAGCCACCCGAACAAAAATCCTGCGGAAAATGCATCTCCCGCGCCAAGGCGCCCAACTCCTTCGACAGGCGTTGTCCCGACGCGCACGGTGCGGCGTCCATCGCTAGCCATGGCGCCGTGAGCCCCAAGGGTCATGACGGTCGTCCCCTTGGCTCGCCTGGCGATCAGACGCGCAAAGACGGATTCCTCGCTGATGCGTTCGGTAATCTCGAGCCATTCGCAAGCGTCCCGCAAGGCGATGAAAACAATATCCGACTTCTCCATCGACTCAGAGCAATGGGTGCGAGCTTCAGCCATCGACCACAGTTTGGCTCGATAGTTAAAATCAAAACTGAGTTTGGCTCCGGTCTTGGAAGCGATGCTTTGCGCTTCGGCGAGGGAGCGACGCACCCCGTCTCCTAGTGCCAACGAAATACCTGTCAGATGAAGCACCTTGGCATGCTGCAACGGTTGGTTAGGAACATGACTCGGCTGGAGATTCGAAAAAGCCGAGTGCGCGCGGTCGTAGATCACCTCGCTCGGGCGAGAGTCGAAGCCCGGCTCGAAATAGTAGGCTCCCACTCGGTCACTTTCGGTCCATTGAACCCACTGAGTATCGACACCATGGGCGGCGATCGCGCCGGAGACCATGCGCCCAATGGCATTATTGGTTAATCGTGAAATCCAGCAGGTAGCCATCCCCAGACGCGACAAACCCGCCAATGTATTGGATTCGCTCCCGCCGATGTGAACCTCGAATCGTCGGGCTTGCTCCAAACGTTCGGAACCGACCGGAGAATATCGGATCATCGTCTCGCCGATCGACACCACATCGTATTGCCTTGGCGGATTCATCGGGCCCCTTCCGCTTGAACAACCACCTCAATACGCCGGTTCGCTGCTCGACCCGCAGGATTCTGATTGTCGGAAATCGGATGATTGGATCCATGGGCAAGCGTAACGAACTGCGATGCGGGGAGTTGGTTGCGGCGAATCCATTGCTCCAAGACCGCCTCCGCCTGAGCAGACGTCAACTGATGGCTTGTTGTGTATGCCCCGCCATAAATCGGGGAATTGTCGGTATAACCTTCGATGGCGATGCGGCGATCCGAGTAATGGGTTTTCAGAATCTGGGCGATTCGGTCGAGAAGCCCCGTTCCGCTCGGGGTGAGTTGCGATGAGCCGGATTGAAACAACTGGTCCGACGGGATTCGGAGCCGCAAACCGTCGCTCGCTACTTCCACTTCGTATCCTAGATCGCGCAAGGGATCCGACTCCAGTTCTCGGCTTACGTTCGCAGTCAAGCGAGCGCCGCTCCGACGCGAGGTGTTGCTGCCGAATTCCCGGCCCTCTGGAACCATTGCTGGAGGGGGCTTCACCACCGGAGGAGGAGGCATCGCGGCAATCGCACTCGCCGCAACACGAGACTGTAGCTGGCCCGATACATCCGCCAATTGCCGCTGCATCAGATCGGATCGATCCTTGTAGAGCTTCGTTTGCTGCTGGGCTTGTGCTAACTGCGCAGTAAGCTGCTGGTTCGCCTCGTCCAACGATCGAATCCGCTTTTCCAACTCGCTACTCTGGGCAATCGCAACTCCGCTCGGGAGGGTCGCCGTGGTGCTGGGCGCCGAAGCCGACGAAAGGGAACCCGCGGCATTCGGCACCGCAGGCGCCGCCGCCGCCGTCGATGGATTGCTCGGAATCGGGGGCAAGCCAGCAACGGGCGCAGGAGGTGAAAACGTGAGCAAACCCGTCGGGCTCGTCGTAATCGCGGGGAGTCCTCGATGGCAACCGGTGTGGTGCGGTCCCGCCAAGACGAAAAACAACAGCCCCCAGGCGCAGAATCCAAGAGGACGCCGAACAGCGTTTTGAAGCCGCGTTGAACTGGATAATGACGACACTCGTTCTCCCATGCTACGTCGGCATAGCATGGTGACGGCATTGAAAACAAGACCAATTCCGCATCCCCCCGTTTCACGAACCGCGTTGAGCGACCCGCTGCCTCCGTGCAGGTGGTGCGAGGGTGGATGGTGCGAGGTTGGCGCGAATCGCATCCATTTCGGCATGCTAGCTATGGTGCATGTCGTGCGAGGAGGCGGCACGAGTCGACGCCTAGCCTCCGAAAATCTCCGCCAGTTTGGCCCCCAGGCTTGGCCCTCGGCAGTTGGCATCGAGCACTCGACCATCCTTGCCAATCAGCAGCATGGTCGGGATGGCCCGAATCCCGTACTTGCTCGCCATCGATTGGGGATTCGACGGATGGGCGTCGGCGAGAACCGTCCAGGGTGGATTCTTTTCGACCAAAAACCGTTGAAGGTCCGACATGTCACGATCCAGACTGATCGCCAAGACTTCAAAACCCATCGAGTGGTACTTGAGATAATTCTCATACACATTGGGCAATTCCTTGACGCACGGGCCGCACCAGGTTGCCCAAAAATCGACGAGTACTACTTTGCCCTTGTAATCGCTCAAGGCGACTCGGCGTCCATCGAGGGTAACCCCCGTAATCTCGACCGTCCCTCCGATGTTCGTTGCTGGCGTGTCTTTCTTGGGGTCGCCCGGTTGATAGGGCGACTCAAAGTCCACGGTCACTTCGACATCTCCGCGGCTCGCACTGATCGAATTGACTCTCCAGTGGTCTTCATCCCTCCTGAACGCGAGCATGGTTGTCTGCTGCCGTTTGCCGACTTGCACTGTGACGATGACGGACGCGTCCTCTTTCCTGACCGATGGCTTTCCGATTCGAATCGCTCGCGAGCCTTTATCGGGAGATGGCAGGTACGGCAGTGCAGATCGATCCTCCTCCAGGAGCGAGCGAGCTTTGTTCGTCAGCAGCGACTTGGCTTCGGCCCGTTCTTCGGTGCGCAAGTCGGCAAAGAACTTCTCCGCAAGCTTCTTGATCAAAACCTGATCGGGATTGGCTTCCACCCGCTTGGCTCCTGGATCCGTTTCGCTTGCCGCTGCATCCGCGTCGGTGTCGGACATCGTATCCGGCAGACTCGCTTGGTCGGCATCCTGGAGCATGGATTCGCTGGCCTGCTTGTCCAGGTACGCCAGATCGTCGACCGACAACTTTTCCTTGAGGACTGTTAACTCTTTGCCATCGCGGTTTCGGAGTTTGACGTCCGTATCGGTCTGCGATACGAGAACCGCATCCACTTGATACTTGCCTGTCGCATCCTTCCAGGTCCGATATTCATCGGTCGTCGCTGCGGCGCTGCCGAGCACCAAGGCTATCAGCCCAAGAGAAATCGACGATGTTTTCCATGTTCTGATCCGCGTCCTGATCGAAACATCTGCCACGATAACCTACCTGCCGAGAGGCTCCACTGGTATTTGGTTGAACATTCGTGTCGACCGTCGCATCGGTCCCACGAAATGATACACAGCCTGCGTGGTCTCTACCCAGAAAAGAGGCGGAGAAAAACCCGGTTTTTTGCGAGGCTTTGCTTCCAACGGCGGAGAGTCTCTCAGGAATCGACGCCTGGGGGTTGGTGACTGCATTTGGATCGGTGAATTCCGTGGGATCCCAGATCAACGCTGAGGAATGCCGTCGGACGACTCGCTCGAGCGTTCGATGATGTCTGACGATTCGACTCGCGAATGGACTTGATGCAGCGGACGAAACACCATCACGCCCTCTTCAAAGACGAGGCCATAAATTTCGGTTGTTGGACAAGCCCCCTGCTCGGAGCCTTGCATGGCGATCGGGCATGCCTGATACGGCAGGAAGCCTACATAACGGAAGCCGTACAACCGTTTCTTGCCGCAGGGGTCTGTTCCGATTACGGATTCATAATAGCCGAGAGGAACATTGGATGCTTTGACTCGAAATGCTGGCGGCTTGTTCCCGTCTGGGCCCGTGGTTCGTTGCCCTGGGTTGGTTAGGCCCGCGGCCCCGCGAAATACCTCCGCCATCGCTCGAACATTCTCATCGGTTTGGGAGTCCAATTTTTGATTGATCGAGGTCAGATTCCATCCATCCTCGAGGGTGATCGCCACATCCGCAATTCCAAACCCGCTGCGTACGTCGATGGCATATTCCTCGGAGAAGTCCGGCAGGTATTGCAGCTCGATCTGGACGAAACGCTCATCGATCAGCTCCCGGACCGGTTTTCCGCTATCGCTCAGTACCGTCTGGGCTGCGCTGGTCAAAAGCAGGTAGGGCTTGGGCCGATAGTACCGGATTCCCGCGTCATGCGGTTGGGGGTTCGCTCGGACTCGAACCCGAGGTGCGCACGCAGCCGTGAAGACAAAGAAGAAAAAAACCATTCCCCAAACAAGGCTCTTCATGGCACACTCCCTTGCGCCGAAAACTTGGCTGACTCCCTGCCCTACGATGGTCGTTTTCGGACTGACTCCCGGGCCGCGAACAATTCCTCCAATCCAACGCGAGGATTTCAGCCAGACTGGGGGAATTTCATTCCATTTGTAAGGGTTGGGAGTGCTTCGACCCCGAATTCGATACAATACGGATGTCAGGTCGCCTGGTGTACTTTCAGTCATCCAACTCGAGCCAAGGATCCGTGCTGCTGTGAGAAATTCTTCTGGTCCTCTGTCGTTCGTTCTTGCCGCATTTTTGTCGACGATGGGTTTTGTCGCTTTGCAGGCGGACGACCGGAACGATGAACCCAAGGAGCACACGTCGGACAGCCTGGATACGGTCCGCGGGCGATTGGAAGAGAAGAAGGCGATCTTGGTCGATGTCCGCGACCTGGTTGAATGGAATGCAGGCCATATTCGTGGAGCAAAACTCCTGCCGTGGCGCGACCTTCAGGACAAGCTCAAGGAGGAGGACGTGGCCAAGAAACTATCCAAGGATCTGATTATCTACACGCACTGCGCCGTGGGATACCGTTCGCTTCGGGCAGCGAAGATCCTCAAAAAGTATGGATACGATGTTCGGGCTCTGAAGCCGGGATACGAGGAGCTCGTCAAAGCGGGTTTCCCATCCGAGAAAGCCGAATAGCCCGGGAAAGATCGCTCGGCGCAGTCGTTTAATCCAGCGAGTCCAGTCCCAGGTCTGAACTCGGCTTGTCCAGCGATGTTCCATCCGACATCGGGCGATCGGATTCGGATGGCTTGCGAACAGGAATGACCACCAGTCGCCCGACATCCAAGCGGGTGATTTTGACTTGCTGGCCGGCCTCGATCAGTCCAACTTCGCTGATCGCTTCAAAGGATCGTTCTCCGATCCGGACGGATCCGCGCGGCAGGAATTCGGTCTCCGCGACACCCACAGCGCCGATCAACTCGGCGGGATCGGATTCGGCGGCATCGGACCACACGAATTCGCCTGCGCGCTCCGGTTGGACGATCATCCTTCTCCCCACCGGGGTTTTCGGCCAAACATAGATCAATATAAAGAGCATGACCGGAATGAGCCCGAGTGTAGCCATCAACATCCACATGCCGCTCGTTTGGCTATGCCTAAAGGCAAAAACGACCGATGCGATGCACAGCAATCCCGTGATGGCCAGGAGACTGCCGCCGCTGGGTATCAATAGATCAATGACGAAGACGACGAGAGCGAATACGAAAAGAACCAAGGCAATCGCCAATGCAGTGCTCATGACGGCTCATATCCGAGATTGGGAGACAACCATCGTTCGGCCTCGCGAACGCTCATTCCCTTTCGCTTCGCGTACGCTTCGACTTGGTCCTGGGTGATTCGATCGACTGCGAAATACCGAGCATCGGGATGTCCGAAGTAGAAACCGCTCACGCTGGCCGCCGGCCACATGGCACACGACTCGGTCAGGCTGACTCCGATCTCCCGTTCCGCATCCAGAAGTTCAAATAGGATTCGTTTTTCGGTGTGGTCAGGGCACGCGGGGTAGCCAGGGGCTGGACGAATTCCCCGGTAGGCTTCCTCGATGAGTTGTTCGTTCGACAAATGCTCTTCGACCCCGTACCCCCAATCCAGGCGAGCCTGCTCATGGAGAAGTTCGGCAAAGGCTTCGGCCAGGCGGTCGGCAACCGCCTTGACCATAATCGAGGAATAGTCGTCGTGCTGCGATTCGAATTTCCGAGCCATCTCATCAGCACCGATGCCGGTGGTGACGACGAAGGTACCGAGGTAATCCTTGCGTCCCGAATCGATCGGCGCGATGTAATCGGCGAGGGATCGGAAATCGTTTTGACCTTTCCGTTCCCATTGTTGGCGGAGGAAATGGAACCGTGTCCTCTCCTTGGTCCGGGATTCATCGGTGAACACGATCACATCGTCCCCATCGGACGCCGCGGGCCAAAATCCGTAAATCGCGTTCGCGACCAATTGGTTTTGCACAATGCAATCGAACAAGATCTTGTTGGCGTCGTCGAAGAGTTTCTTCGCTTCGACCCCAACTACCGAATCCGAGAAAATCTTGGGATACTTTCCTTTCAGTTCCCAAGCCATGAAGAAGGGCGACCAATCGATGTACTTGGCGATTTTTTCGATCGAATAGTTCTTGAGGACGCGAGGTCCGACAAAACTGGGTTGGTCGATTCGGACCTTGGTCCAGTCGGTGTCGAATTTCTTGCCGAGCGCTTCGGCGTACGGCACAAGCTTGATCTGACGGGCCTCGTAGCTGGCTCGAAGCTCATCCTGAAGCTTGACGTTCGCGTTTACGTACTTCGGCTTGCTCTCCTCATTGCACAGGGACTCAACAACGCCCACGCAACGAGAAGCATCGAGGACATGGACTACAGGTTCCTTGTAATAGGGTGCGATCTTCACTGCCGTATGTTTTGCGGATGTCGTCGCCCCTCCGATCAGCAGAGGGATCTTCATGCCGGTTCGTTGCATTTCACGTGCGACGTGAGTCATCTCATCGAGGCTCGGCGTGATGAGTCCCGAGAGGCCGATGATATCGACTCCGTGCTTTCTCGCTTCTTCGAGAATCCGTTCGCAGGGGACCATCACTCCGAGATCAATCACTTCGTAGTTATTGCAACCCAAAACCACACCCACGATATTCTTGCCGATATCGTGAACGTCACCCTTGACCGTAGCCATGAGGACCTTCCCGCGAAACGCTTGGCCTTCGAGCCCCGCATCCTGCTTTTCTTTCTCCATGAAGGGCTGCAGGTAACCGACCGCTTTCTTCATGACCCGAGCGCTTTTGACGACCTGGGGCAGGAACATCTTGCCTGCTCCGAAGAGATCGCCGACGACGCTCATTCCATCCATCAAAGGACCTTCGATGACTTCAAGGCAGCGCGCGCACGTCTGGCGAGCTTCCTCGGTGTCCTGTTCGATAAACTTGTCGATTCCGAGTATTAGGGCATGCTTCAAGCGATCTCGGACCGGCTTTTCTCGCCATTCCAGATTATCGCCGATGGACTTCTTGGAGCCGGAGCCCTTGTACGTCTCGGCCAACACCAGCAACCGCTCGGTCGCATCGGGTCTCCGATTGAGCAAAACGTCCTCGACATGCTCCAGAAGCTCCTTGGGAATATCCTCATACACAGCCAACTGACCCGCATTGACAATTCCCATATCCATGCCGGCTCGGATGGCGTGGTACAAGAACGCGGAATGCATGGCTTCCCGGACTACGTCATTTCCCCGGAAGGAGAAGCTGATGTTGCTGACCCCGCCGGAGACGCGGACGCCTGGACACTGATGCTTGATCAAGCGACATGCGTCGATAAAGTTGACCGCATAGTTATCGTGTTCCTCGATCCCTGTGGCGACGGTCAAGATGTTGGGATCGAAAATGATGTCCTGCGGTTGAAACCCGGCCTTGCGCACGAGCAGATCATAAGCGCGCTTGCAAATCCTCGCTTTTTCGTCGGTTTCGGTCGCCTGTCCTTTCTCGTCGAAGGCCATGACAACGACGGCGGCACCATACTGGCGAATGATTCCGGCGCGGCGCAGAAATTCCTCTTCACCATCCTTCAAGCTGATGCTGTTGACGATGGCTTTCCCTTGCACATTCTGCAGACCGGCCAGGAGGACTTCCCACTTGGACGAATCGATCATCACGGGTACGGCTGCAGCCACGGAATCGCCCGCGATCAATCGCAGGTAACACTTCATGGCTTCGGCTCCATCGAGCAGCGCGTCATCCATGTTGATGTCGATGATGGTCGCTCCGTTTTGGACCTGCTGGCGGGCGACTTCGACCGCTTCCTCGAACTTGTCATTTCGGATCAAGTTCGCAAAGGCTTTGGAGCCTGTGACGTTCGTCCGTTCACCGACCATGGTGAACTGGGTTTCCGGCCGCATGGTCATGGCTTCCTGACCACTTAATCGCGTCCAAATGATCGGCTCGGGGTCTTGTCGGGGCGGGATGGTTTTCAATCGATCCGCGATCGCGCGGATGTGGGTGGGTGTGGAACCGCAACATCCGCCGACAATGTTCAACCAGCCGCTGCGGGCGAAGTCTTCGAGGTAATCGGCCATCGCGGATGGCGTCAAATCGTATTCGCTCATTTCGTTGGGCAAGCCCGCGTTGGGATGGCAGGAGATCGCGGACCCTGCCACACGCGACAACTCCTCGATATGCGGCCGCATGATGTCTGGCCCTAAAGCGCAGTTCATGCCGACACTGAGCATCGGGAAGTGGCTGACGGCGTTCCAGAAGGCTTCGACCGTCTGACCGCTGACGAAAGTTCGCCCCCCCTTGTCGAAGGTTGCGCTGATCATGACGGGAATGCGTTTCCCCGATTCGGCGAAATACTCGGATATTGCGTAGAGACACGATTTGAGGTTCAACGTGTCGATCGCGGTCTCGGGGAGAAGGAGATCGGCGCCAGCCTCGACGAGATGCCGAACCTGTTCCTTGTAGCTTGCGACCATTTCTAGAAACTCGACATCGCGGTGAGCGGCATCATCGACGCGAGTGCTGATGGCGAGTTGCTTGGTCGTGGGTCCGATGCTGCCCGCGACAAACCGGGGACGCGTGGGGTCCTGTTTGAGCATTCGGTCGATCGCCTTGCGAGCGCAGTCGACCGCCGCATAATTCAAATCGCGCACCAACTCGTTGGGCAACTCCATTTCCGCCATGCCGATGGGGGAAGCGCCAAAAGAATTGGTTTCGACGATATCTGCGCCGGCTTCGAGATAGGCAAAGTGGATATCGCTGATGTCGTCGGGGCGGGTCAGACACAGCAGATCGCTGAATCGGACGAGGTCTTTATGATGTCCCGCAAATCGGGCGCCTCGAACGGCTGCTTCATCCAGCTTGAGCCGTTGAATCATGGTGCCCATGGCACCGTCGAGGATGTGGATGCGTTCCCTGACTCGACCCGGGAGTTCGTCGTTCCAATTTTCGCGTCGGAGCATAGTGGTATTTCCGGTTCCTTCATAGACTTCACCCGGACCGAACCGGGTCAGTCAACAAAAAACGCCGGGAGAACCCGGCGCTTTCAGCCATCTTCTGATTTTAACTGGGTTCACGCCTTACTCGAAACTCGGTTTGGTCGCTTTCTTCGAGACTCGATCGTTCTTGCCGACAAACTCGAGCATCGCTCGGGTACCGGAGTCGCCGACACGGGGCTTCGCCAGCCGCACGATACGGGTGTAACCGCCATTGCGTTCGGTGAACCTGGGGGCCACTTTCTCGAATAGAATGCGGACGGCCTGCTTGTCGCCCAACATGACCAGCGACCGTCGACGGGCGGTCACCGCAGGGCTACGCGACTGAGACCAATTCTGCCAGTGCTCACTATTCCGCCAAGCCTGCCAGGCGTCCTTCCCTCGTGCGG
>JBKDPB010000210.1:0-14835 GCA_046342615.1 Planctomycetota bacterium
GCTCGTGGCCGATCTGGTTGATCGCATCCATCTCTGCCGGTTGACCCGCGAAATGTACAGGGATAATCGCGCGCGTCCGGGGAGTGATGGCTGCCCGGACCGCGTCGGGACAGAGATTGAACGAATCCAAATCGATATCCGCAAAGACCGGAACCATGTTGGCTTCGACCACCGCAGCTGCGGTGGCGTAAAACGTATACGGCGGCACGATCACTTCATCTTCAGCCTCGAGGCCAGCCGCCAGCAGAGCCAGTCGGAGTGAGACGGTACCGTTGACCACAGCGACCCCATGTTTGCAACCATGCATCTGCGCGAAGTTTTGCTCGAACTGAGCCACCTCTTCGCCGTCGAGTCGCCCCCATTTGCCGCTTCGCACCGTTGCCAGGACGCGTTGTTCGTCCGCATCGTCGAAGATCGGCCACGACGGAAAGGGGCGCGATCGGATCGGCGTTCCACCGAGTAAAGCCAGGGATGTGGTCATGGATACTCCGTAAGTTGGTGGCTCAACCCCATCGCTTGCCCATGTAGATGACCCCATCGCTCCCGGTTCCGGTGCGAATCAGTTCGCGGAACCCCAGCTTGGTGTAGAAAGCGAAGGCCCCATTGTTAAGCGCGCTCAAGCCCAGGTGCACCCCCGGGGAACCCATCGCAGCGAGCTTGGTCATCACGATTTCCATCATGCGCCTTCCATTGCCTGCGCCGCGAGCACGTTCGAGCAAGTCGATATGCATGTGCGATGGATAGGCCTCGTAGGGTTCAGGGCAATAGTACGAGGGTTGATGGTACCAAGAATGGACTGTCTGCGATCGAGTCCACGTCGAGGGATCCCCGTCGGGCATCGGAAACTGAGCGCACAGGGTGGGTCGCCACTCGGAATCGTACCGTGCATAAAATGTTTTGGAGTCGAGAGCTCCGAATGCGTAGCCGCATACCCCTTGGTCGTCCTCGAGGATCAAACTCAGTTCCGGTTGGTAAGCGAGGTATGGGCCGACGAAGATCCGGCCCAAGGCGTCGGGATCCTCGCGATAGAACGGCTCGCCGTCCGCACCAAAATTACCCGTCTTCAGACAGACGTAATACGCCGCCGCCTGATCTTGGGGGGTACCCGGTCGAATTCGAAAGCCAGCCATCGCGCGTGTCTCAAGGTCAAGGTATCCAGGTCGGACGATACTCACACCGCCGACAACAATGAGCCCGAGGCGCTAGCCGAGTTCGCTCGACGTGCAAAAACTCGGCTAGCGCCTCAGGCTGATGGAAACGAAAATCGACTTTCGTCGGCTGTGTCGATACCAGTGTAAACGAAAACGATCACCGAGGGCGAGAAGTACCGTCACCATGAGCAACCGCGCCGACCGAGTCCTTCGGTGCATCGGCTGGTTCTGGCTGCTCTTCGTACTCGTACTCAGTCCGACAGGACGGTACTCGTACTCGGTTCGAGTCGTCGAATTGTACCACTGCGTCCTGGTCACCGCACTTGTCGGCGTTGGAATTTCGAGATGAAAGGTGAATCAAAGGCCGAGGAGGGAAAATGCTCTGCAGCGTCCCGGTTCGGAGTATCGGACCATCGCGATGATGCTATCGACGACGAGCCATCGAGTACGAGTACCGCACGCTTACGCGTCCTGAGTACGAGTACGAGGGGATCCTGTTCCGCGATGGCCAGAACAAGGAAATCGTGGTACTTCGAGGCTTTAAGAGCCAACAAACACATCTTCAAAACTCATACGTTGGATTTCGAGCTTTCCCATCGCCCGCCCGCCAGGAGCAGTATCAGGGCCAGGCCGCTGCTGATCGCGCACGCAGCCACCATATGCAGTACTGAAAATTGCTCAATCAACCATCCCCCGATGACCGACCCAACGATTACGGTCAAGCTCAGAAAAGTCGCATCGACCACGGTCATCGCTGAGGTTTGCACTTCTTTTTCGACGACCGAAAAGACGTAGTTGCGAAGAGAAGAAAGGAGCAACCCAAACGCAATCCCCTCCAGACACGCGGTCAGCATCACGATCCATGACGTCTGGAAATAGATGATCAAACCATATCGCAGCATGTACAGAATTCCGGCGATGATCATCAGTTTCCGCGCCGAGATCCGGGGCAGCAGCCACACCGATAGAAACATCGCGGGCATCTCGCTCATCACTCCGAAAAAGAAGGTCCAGCCCAACTCCGTCAAACCACCGCCCATTCCCTTGATGAGCAATCCTTGAAAGTTGAAGGTGGTTTGGACTCCGAGATACATGAGAAACACCACCGCAAGGATATAGACATAGGCGGGATTGCCAAACAGTTCCACCAACGATCGAGCCATCGTGAGTGATTGATGACTTGAGGGGTCGGCCGAATTCTGCTCCGGGATATCCGGAATGGAAAAAGCCATCGCGCTCAGCAGCAGCGCCGCAACCACTGCCACCACGAACAGCATGTTCCAGGAAATGAAGAGCATCAGATAGGCGGTTAGCAGCGCGACGGTCGCCCATCCGAGGGAACCAAAACTTCGGATTTCTCCGAAGCGATTCCCCTGCGCATGCTGGTGGAGATATTTGAGTGTCCAGGAATCCAACATCGGGCCAATCGGTTGCTGCAAAAAACCGATCAGGGCCATGTTCACGCGGATCCCCATGGTTTCGGTTTGAAACGGTAGGGATGCCACCACCGCAGCAAAAAGTAAGGCAGCTACCACAACCGGTGTACGAATGCTGCGCACTTTATCGGAAGCGAAACCAAAAGCATACTGTCCAAATAATGCGGCGCTGACATAGATGGACATCATCCAACCGATTTCGGAGGCGAGTATCTTTCGCTCGCTCTCGAAGTAGACAACCCAATAGCCGAGGATCGCCGCGGACATCGCCCAGTAAAGATAGTGAGCTACGCGGAACTTCAAGAAAATTTGGGGCAGTGGCATCATGACGGGGCGTCGCGCTCGGTCGGATCAAATTCGCTACGCAGCACATCGATTGCATGATCGATGAAGTCGTCGGTGATTTCCCGTTCATTCAAGATCGAGTAGCTGTACCCTTTGTCGCGAACATATTGGTTGCAGTTCCGCAGCGCCGAGCGCACATCGTCGTAGGTGATCCCCATCGAATCGGGATGGATCGGAACCCCCGCAGAATGCAGGATCGATCGGATGGATGCCACCTCGTTGTCCTGCAACAGACTCATCAGCAAGATGCCGAGGTTGATGACCTTGCCATGCAAGAAATGCTTGCGGGTCTGCGCCTCCAGGCAGTAGTAGAAAAAGTGCTCGGACCCTTCTTCGTATTGGCAATGGCCGACGCGGTAGTTTTCGACGGCCACAAACCGAAAGCCCTCCATCAGCATCCGCAGGCCGGTTTCGGTCACGTCGTAGATCTCCTGCAGTTGGTCCTTGATCCCCTGCAGGATCTTCGCGGTTTGATCGTAAAGGGCTTGGTCCATTTGGCTGTGACCGCGAGCCACCGCCAGTTTCCAGTCGAACAGCGCCGTGTGGCAACTGAGCAGATCGCAGACTCCTGAACGATTCATGACCGGAGGGGCCGATTGAAGAATCGCAAAATCGCAGTAGATCTTTTGGGGAATCATCTCTCCAACGTACTGCACCTTGCCATCGATTCGAAGCGCGATCGGGTAGGAGAACATCGCATCGACGGAAATCGCCGTCGGAACTTGATAGACTGGTTTGCCCGCTTTCCACGCATGGTATTTGGCGATGTCCATCGCCATGCCACCCCCCAAACCGATCGCTATGTCGAATGCCTGCAAGAGGGCGTGCTCCTGTTCCAGGACGCTCGATTCCATGGTACGGGTCATGACTACTTGCAGGTCCAGCGGAGCGAATCGCTCGCCGTATTTATCCCAGAGTTGGGGGTCGGTGACCAGCAAGACGCGTTGGTTCGCTGCCAGAGCCACCAGTTCGGAGGAGCAGTCCCGGCCGTAAACCACGTCGTAATGGATCGAGCGTCGCTGGTTCATGTTGTCCTGCACAGCCGTATCAACCTGGAAAAATCTCGGGACGGAATATACACCGTGGAGGGCGTGCGATCACCTTGGGGATATCCACTTCTAGGTCCTGAGGACACACCCTTTTTGGGGATTGACCGAGAAATGCCGGGCATTTGCCTTGGGCGGTAAACCGGGGTGTGTCCCCGAGTTGCCCGTCCCCGAGTTGCCCGGAACGGGAGCACCGGACCCAATGCCGCATCCCCCAGCTTACCCGTCGAGATATAATGGAACCGGGTCGGTGAATTGGCTCGCCAACGAGCGGGAGTATGATGAGGAACTCCTGAATCGCTTGATTCCTAGACCGTTCGCTGCCCGTCGGAATCGGTACGTTCCGACCCCGCCCAACCATTATCTGGATTCGTTTTCGAGCGTAAAGCTTTTCCTAGCTTGGACTTTGAGCGATAACTAAGACTTTCCCCTCCTTCATTTGCCCCCGGCGGTCACTCCACCTTGCGACGACCTGTTTCCAACATCCCCTTCCGAAAAACTTTTTCGTCGATGCGGAGCGATCCCTCTCCGGGCAGGCGATGGCTTTCCTTGGCTGCCCTAGGTTTGGTATTTTTCGCGATAGGTTGCGAGAAGCCGGCGGAAGTCCGAGTTTACGATGCACCCAAAGCGGACACCCTGTTCGTCGCCGGCCCCAATGCCAATCGTGAAACATCATCGGCGCAGGCTGGGCCGGTTCGTCGCGCACCATCGCCCCCCCTTTCGGGACCTCGCCGAATCTTGGGAGCGGTGGTTCCTTTGGAATCCGGGTGCTACTTCCTGAAGGCGACCGACTCTCCCGAGCGGATCCAGCCTCTGCTGTCCGACTTCTACGACATCGTGTCCGAGTTCTCCATCAGCGCTTCCACGGGCAAGCCGGACATGAAGCTGCCTGAGGGTTGGGTCATGAACCCGCGCAACGACATCGCGATGGCCGAGTTTGTTTCCCCAGCAGCCACTGGCAGCGTGAAATTTACGGTCACGGTTCTGGCCATGCCTGCTGCTGACCAATGGCAGGGCTACCTGCTGAGCAACATCAATCGCTGGCGTGGTCAATTGAAACTGCCCGATATCACCGAGGGGACTCCCAACGATGAACTGATCTCCGTGAACCGTCCGGGTAGTCTCCTTCCAGGCTACATCTTTGATGCCATCGGAAACGGATCGGGAGGGATGAGCCCCCCAAGCATGAATTCAACATCATCCCCACCCCCTTCGTCTACATCAACATCGCCTGCACCAGCACCATCAAGTCCAGCATCGGAACCTGCCACATCCCAATCCTCGCCTCCTCCTCGCGTGGAGACCAGTGAAGCGAAGAAACCGGACTTGAAGTATGAACTCCCCGAAGGCTGGACATCGGCTCCGGGTACTCCATTTCGCCTTGCGACCTTCGCCATCGCATCCCCTGAGGGTGACGGCGAGGTCACCGTGAGTATGGCTTTGGAGAACCCGATGGGAAACACCATGATGTGGTACCAACAGATCTCTCGCGAGGGCGATCAAGAGAAGATCAAAGCCATGGCGGAGTCCACCGTTTCCAAGGCTGAAAAGATAGCCGCCAAGCTAGGCGAAGGAGTCCTCTACACCATTCGCGATTCTGAACAAGTCGATGCACCGATGTTGATCGTTGCGTCGCTGCCCAGCGAGCGCGAGGAGCTTCACGTCTTTGTCAAGCTTCGCGGACCCGCCCAGCTGGTCGAAGCCCAGCGAGGCAATCTGATGCAATTCGTTCAATCCCTTCAACTCCAATAAATCCCTATGGCTACCGCCTCTCCGTATAAACCGTCGATCGGGCAATCCACCGCGATGTCGAACCTCGGCATCGACCGCCTGTTGTGGAAAGCGTTGAAGCTCGCGGGATCGCTCAAGATAACCTGCGTGATGTTTGCCCTGGGAGTCCTGATCCTGTTCATCGGCACGCTCGCACAGGATGAGGAAACGATCGTCGATGTCAAGAAAGAGTATTTCAATAGTTGGATTGCGGTCGTTCCTTTGGATGTCTTCCAACCTCAGACGATTTTCCCGGGTGCAGAACGAATCCCCTATGTGCTCGCCATACCAGGAGGTGCAACGATCGGTTGGATTTTGCTGATCAATCTGATCGCCGCCAAGGTCACTCGCTTTCCCATGGTTGCCAAAGGAAAACGGTTTGCGGCGGGGCTTGTGTTGACGCTCGTCGGCTTTGGGTTGATCGCGTTGATCGTCCTGGGAGCTCACCTTGGGGACGGTTTGCAAGGAGAGCCACCTTTCAGCTACGACGCGATCTGGTACGGGTGTATCGCTGCGCTTTGGGGTTCGACGCTCGGATTGGGTGCGTGGGGCATTTGGGCCACGCCCAAGCATACGATCCTCAAGTCGGTTTTATGGGTTTTCTTCGCCATGTTTCTGGCGGTCGCCTTGCTGCTGGCATTTAGCGGTAACGCGTACCGCATCCCGGACCCCGGTTTGCGCATCGTCTGGCAGTTGGCCAAGAGCGGCCTGGTCAGCGGCGTTCTGCTGGCAGGCTTGATCCTTCTGTTCGGCCATCGGGGTGGAAACGTCCTAATCCACCTCGGGATCGCGTTAATCATGGTGGGCCAGTTCGTGTTTGGCGACCAACAGCGCGAAGAAAGGATCGTGCTCTTTGAAGGTCAGCGCACCACCGCTGCGGTCGAAATCGACGTTGTCGAGCTGGTGGTGATCGATACCAGCCTTCCCGACAAAAACCGTGTCGTTGCCTTTGACCATCCTCTCCTGGAGGCTTCGGCGCGCAAAGGTACCTATCTGACCGACAAATCGCTTCCCTTCGAAATTCGGGTGGATCGATATATGGTGAATTCGGATTTCGTACCGCGCCGTTCGGATCCCGAGCTCCAGGCGGAGTGGTCTGACTTGATCGGCTTGCCACCCGAAGTTGGGCTGAAGGAGATCGGGAAAAGCGGTGGTGCCAAGAGCGACGGCAACTACGCATCGGCTTACTTGTCGATTCGCGAGAAAAAAACCTCGAAGGAACTCGGTCGATTTGCGGTGACTCAATTCCTCAACGATCCGATGCTCCGCCCGAGTCCCATTCTGAACCAAGTCGACTCCGATGGGCGCAGCTTTGATCTCGCGCTTCGTTTCCGTCGCAATCTGAAGCCTTTCTCCCTCGAACTTCAAAACGTCGTTCTGGAGCAATACACAGGGACCGCGATCCCGAAGGACTATTCCTCGTATGTGAGGATCACCGATGACGACGGGTCGACGCTCCAAGAAGGTCGGATCTGGATGAACAGTCCCATGCGATTTCGGGGAGAGACGTATTATCAATCCGACTACCGCAGCGCCAAGGAATCCGGGATGGGAATCGAGCGGTCGGTATTGCAGGTCGTGACCAACGCCGGTTGGCTCATCCCCTACGTCTCGTGCGTGTTGGTGGGTCTGGGAATGCTCGCCCACTTTAGCATCACCTTGACACGATTCGCATCGCGTTACGATCGCAACGCCTTCAAGAAACCGGTTCGACAACGGCTGCTGCTCGTCTCGCTCCTCCTCCCTGTCTTAGGCATTGGCGGTTGGCTTGCGATGCGAGCGATCCCACCAACGACCAGCAGCGACAAAATCGATTGGTATCGAATCGGAACCTTGCCAGTCCAGCACGAGGGGCGGATGAAGCCGCTCGCTGGGGTAGGAGCCCAGTTGCTGAAAGCCATGTCCAACAAACCTTCGTTGTCTAGCAAAGGGCACAGCTACGAAGAGGGAAAAACCACCGACGAAACGGTGACCGCCGCTCAATGGATGATGAGCGTAATGGCCCATGAAAAGTGGGTTATGGACGCTCCGCTGATTCGCATCGACGCTCAAAAGGTTCTGGATGATCTGGGCCTCAAGCGACACAAGAGCAATCGCTATTCCGTGAAAGAAATCTCCAAAGGTCTCGATGCGTTAGAGGAAAAGACTCAGAAGATCCTCGACAAAAAACGGCAAGACTGGACATTCGACGAACAGAAGTTCATGGATGTTCAGCTCAAGCTCAGCATCTTCTACAACCTGTGGAACGCTTACGAGCCGATCGATGAACCCTTCGGCAACATAGACTCTCCCGAGCGTCTCTCGCAAGCGATCGCGTTGCTTGAACCGGTGGTGAAGTCCGTGGAGTCGAAGAGTCCACCCGCAGCCATCCCACCGCGCGAAGTACCTGATAAGGTCGATCCCAAACTACCTCCGCCGCGCTGGCATGCGTACGTCCCCGCCTTCTATGACGTGGTTGTGAATTTCGATTCCAAGAAGCTCGATAATCCGACCTCTGCGTTTCGAGAGATGACCCGTTTGATCCGACAAGGAAGCGGCAAGAGTCGTGAAATCAATCAAGCGGTCATCGCTTACGAAAAAATGCTTGATGATCGCTACGGTGCGTTCGCGCGTTTGCCCAAAACGCGATTCGAAGCTTGGTACGAGTACTTTGATCCTATTTGGCTCTCGTATGTGCTCTACATCATCGCCGGCATCACGGCTCTGCTCAGCTTTACCGTGGCTCGCGAAGGATTCCGTCAGGCTGCATTTTGGATGTGTGTCTTGACGTTGACGCTCCACACGATCGCGATCGCTAGCCGGATCTACATTTCGGAACGGCCACCCGTGGTCAGCCTCTACTCGGCGGCTGTATTTATCGGTTGGGCCGTCGTCTTGGCGTGCGTCGTTGCGGAACTCTTGTTCCCGATTTCCATTTCGTTGTTGATCGCCTCGATTGCGGGATTCCTGTCTCTGCAAGTCGCCTACGGGCTTGATGTCGGTGACTCGATGCCTGTGTTGCAAGCCGTGCTCGACACCCAGTTCTGGCTATCCACCCATGTGGTGAGTGTTTCGCTCGGTTACAGCGCCACGTTCCTCGCGGGATTCCTCGGAATCTTTATCATCGGCTTCCTTTTCGCCCAACGGTGGGTCCAGTCCCATCCGAAGCGTGAATCGCTCGCTTCGCTCGTCGATGTTCTCTATCGGATCTGCTACGGCATCGTATGCTTCGGCATCTTTTTCAGTTTCGTCGGGACGGTTCTCGGAGGTCTCTGGGGTGACGATAGTTGGGGTCGGTTCTGGGGATGGGATCCCAAGGAAAACGGCGCTCTGATGATCGTGCTTTGGAACGCCCTGCTATTGCATGCTCGTTGGGACAAGCTAGTCGGACCCCTTGGATTTGCGATGCTCGCCGTGGTGGGCAACATCATCACTGCATGGTCGTTCTTTGGCACGAATATCCTCGGCGTAGGATTGCACGCCTACGGTGGCGATCCAGAGGAATTGATCACGAAGGCGAGGAGCATGATGTACTTTATGTACAGCCAACTCGCCTTCGTCGTTTTGGGAGCGATCACTTACTTCCTCACCCGTCGAAACTCGGATGCCATTTCGGACAAGGCTCGGACGGCATAACAGGACAAGCGAACGAAACTCGTCCCTGCGTCTCTGGCACTCGCGAGGTATCGTTGGCACCCGATCCATGATTTCGCTCGGACTTGCAGACCAGCCCGGGACGGCATAAGCTGTCGGCATGGCAACGATTTCATGCATTCAAACCGAGATCGTGTCGCAGCATTTGATTGCTCGCGACACCTGGCAAGTGCGCGTGCGAGCGCCCGAGCTGGCTCGCTCCGCACGACCCGGACAGTTTTTTATGGTCCGTTTGGCCCATTGCAATGACCCGCTCATCGGCCGCGCCCTGGCCCTCTACGATGTGCATCGCGATGCGCATGGCGAACGGACCGATCTGAGCATGGCCTATGTTACCAAAGGGAAATTCACCACCGCTCTCGCGCGATGCGGGGTGGGAACGCGACTCGATCTATGGGGGCCGCTCGGCAACGTGTTTTCGACGGAACCTTGTGAGCGTCTGGTGATGGTCGCCGGCGGGGTAGGGATCACCCCGATGCTGACCCTCGCCAGCGCCGCCCTCGGTGAGGAAGGATTCGGAGACGCGACCCAAGCCACCCCGTTCGCCAAACGCGTGAGCCTCTGCTACGGAGCGCGCACCGCCGAATACCTCGCAGGTCTCGATGCATTCACCGCCCGAGGGGTCGAAGTTCACGTCGCGACCGAAGATGGATCGCTCGGCCATCGCGGTCGCGTGACCGATGTCCTGCATCACTTGCTCGATACCTCCAGCAACGGTGTGCGCATCGCGTGCTGTGGCCCCGAGCCGATGATGGAGGGTGTTAGCGAGATCGCGCAGCAGCGCGGCGTTCCGTCAGAGGTATCGCTGGAAACCCCCAGGGCCGGCGGGATCGGACTGTGCTTCACCTGCGTGGCGCGAGTTCGGCAAGAGGATGGTTCATGGGACTATCGACGCACCTGCATGGAAGGACCCATTTTCCCCGCCGAATCGATCGTTTGGTAAAAGAGCATCGCGCCCTATTCTGCCATCCGTACAACGGACTTCCAGCCCGTTGAGCTGCCTCAGCCGACGAGCAACAGCCGTATCAGCCAAGGCGCTCGCGGAGACGCAAAGACGCGGAGAAAAGAGCAGGCTCGATCCCTAGTAGCCATCCGTTTGGGACTTTGCTCCGATTCTGCGTCCCAGCGCCTCTTCGAATGCAGGAGAAGTGGGCTATCGAGCAACGGCGGTAACCCGCTCGATGTGTTCGGTACTTACGACGCAATCGCGTTCATCAAAGAGATTGAAATACCAGGCTTTTGCATCGACGGGGATTTCGGCAGATATTCGGTCATTTTCGATTTTGGCAGGGATCGCTTCCCAATGGCGTTCCTGCCATTTCCCAAAATCCTTCGTGTAGCAAAGCTCGGCCTTTTCGATTCCTACTTTCGTTCGATAGCGCGCTGATGCGTTGGGACCGTCGAGATGGATTTCTTCGAATGACGGGAAGGGGGCACCACCCTTAAGGATCGAATTCATAAAGGCATGAATCTCCTCAGGATTTTCGCCAGCCTCTCCATGTCCATGCGGCATCCGGATTCTTAAACTGAGCGTCGAGGGTTGGTGGAGCCTCGCAGACCGTTGCCAGGAATCCATCGGATACGCGAAATCATTCGTGCCGTTCACCCACAGCATCGGGGTCATCGTCTCGGGAAGGTAAACCGATGGATCCCAACGGTTCAGCCACTTCTCCGCGCGCTCCTTTCCGATCGATTCCAGGGTTGGTAACCAGACCGAATTGTCACCCAGGTAGCCGCATCCATAGACGGGAACAGCGCACTGAAATCGATCATCGACACCAGCGACAATGCAAGTCAAATAACCCCCCCAAGAAATCCCTGTCACTCCGATGCAATCGGAGTCGACCTCTGGCATCGATCGCAACAAGGAATGGGCAAGCAGCACCGCGGACACCGCGTGGGTTTGCCATTGGTCTTCGACCGGTTCATCGATTTGCGTGAAACTCGCGTCCCATCCTGGTGGTCCACCGTCAGGGTGCCTCTGCCAGTTGCCGTAGGTACCCACAGGTACACAACCGCAGACATCCATGGCGATGGCTGCGTAGCCGCGACGGTTCCATAATTTGACCCAATTTGCGAACGCAGTGCCGCCACCTCCGTGGATCAAAACCACTCCTGGAACCTTCTCGGCGCGTTGCGATTGTGAATCGCGACTTGGGAGTCCGTAGTACGCAAAGACCTTGGTGGGATTCCCTCGTAATGGGACTCCTTCGAAGAAGATCGCTTGGACACCTTCGGAGGGAATGTCTGCGGCCGGCGAAACGGCTGGAGGATTCGATAAACGCTGAAGATCAAAGATCGTCTCGCGAGAGTCGCTGGCGATTTGGGCCAGCAAAGGAAACGAACTCACAAGCCACAACGTGTAAGCAACGAGGAATCGACCTAGGCTGCGCATGGCAACGATGCTCCCACGTTGAGTCGAGTAAAGGACGATCGATTGAAGAACGCGTTGAAGAACTAGGATATGCATTGTATCACACGCTTGAACGCCGAACGCGAGCGAATCGGCTGACGGCGGAGGGTGCGTGAATGCCATGCGTACAACGGACTTCCAGTCCGTACCAGGAGCAGGGCGCCTCAAGTTCAAGAAATTGGATGAAATCTCCGTTGCCTACCCGGCGATGGTGTATACGATCGCGATGGGTTTTGAGTCCTTTTCGAAGCGAGGTAGTGAAATGGTGCCGCTCCGATGTTCGGGTTGGTGGGAACAGGAGGGCTATGGTCGCCAGGCCATGCGCGATCTGCGGTTATTCTTTTCGAATGGGAAGATTTCCGCCGAAGGATCCGACATGGTCGGAAGATTCGAAATGACCGGCTCCTTGACCCAGAATCGGATCTATCTCTTCAAGCAATATCTCGGCAAACACTTCATCGAGTATCACGGGGAAAGCATCGGCGAAGGGCTCTACACCGGCGAATGGACCTGCTACGGCCACGTGGGTGGCAAGTGGCTCATCCGCATCGAACGGACCGCTGCCAATGATTCCGATTCATCCGCCGACATTCATGAATGGAGCATCTCTGAGTAAGAAAATCGAGTTGATCTGAACGCAGGTAGGGATTGGGGACAAGAAAAGTGGTTCCAAGACCACCTGGACACACGATCTCGGATTAAAGTGAAGGTACCCGTGCGGATCGGTCACTCCTCGATAACCGACCCTGAATGATTGATCCAACGATGTACCATCCGGAGTCCGTGCATGGAATGGATCTTTGGCCTTTTCTTTTTGTTCATGGGCCTATTCCTCTGGGCCGCAATCGGACACGGTTTCTGGATGCTGGGAAGAGCCATCTTCTCGGCTGGCTTGTCCAAACCCTGCCCCGCATGTCGACGGTCCCTGGCGGCTAGCGACAAAGCCTGTCGCCACTGCGGTTGGACCTCCCATCCTGTTGATCCAAAACAGGGGCTCAAGGCCTGTCGGCAAGCATTGGCCGGCGCCCTGAGCCGTCAGCTCATCGACGACGATACGATGCAACGAGGGCTCTGCGTCCTGGAGCAACTCGAGGAGCAACTGAATAGCGAGCGTCAAGGTGGAAGCCCTGCGATGGGACGGAAGGAATCATCGCCCGCGCCTTCTCCAACACCGATTTCGGCAAACACTCCGTCGACTTCGGTTCCGGTCGCTCCGCCCGCCCTCGCAGCCACCGTTCCCTCGAACGATGAAATTAACGACGAGCGAAGCGATGTCCCCGCAGTTCCGGTTCTCGAACCAGCCGACCAAGTCCACGCGCTCGATCGCGAATATCCCAAATCAGAACAAATAGCTGCGCCGAAGCGGAAGCCGGTGCGCACGTGGGCGGAGTGGATGAGCGCGTTTCTCGAAGAGAGCAATATTCGCTGGGGCGAATTGGTTGGCGGTCTACTTATCGTTTGTTGTTCCGTCGCGCTGGTCATCAGTTTTTGGGAAAATATCGCGAGCCGACCTTGGATGAAGTTCTCCATCTTTACGGGCATCAATATGGCCACGTTCGGCCTGGGGTTGTATGCATGGCATCGCTGGAAGTTGCCGACCACCAGCAAGGGAATCCTGGTCATCGGGATGATGCTCCTGCCGCTGAATTTTTTGGCCTTTGCGCTATTTACGCTCGGGACGCCTTGGGATTGGTTCACGGTCGGTGGCGAGATGATCTCGCTGGCGATCCTCGGAGCTTTGGCGTGGCAGGCTGCGCAGGTTCTGACTCCGTCGGCTGTTTGGGTCACGACGCTGACGCCGATCGCCTTTGCGCTGGCGAATCTTCTGATTCGACGGACTGTTTCCGAGGGAGCGGATGTCCCGCTCCTGTATGGATGGGGAGCGGGCCTCTTGGGCCTCTATGCTGCCGCCGTGGGGGTGGCGTGGAAGCCGCTATTCAAGCAAGCGGAGGGACGCTTCGCACCAGGTTTGGAATTTTTTGCGGTATCGACGTTTGGGGTCCTGCTCGCCAGCGGCCTACTGCTCCGCTGTTCCGGGGGACCGATGGAAAGCTTTCGACAGTTGAGCCCGCTCCTCGGTCTGCTTGCGGCCCCATCATTCTTTGTTGCTATCGATATCGGCCGACGGATCCAGAAAGGGTCGAGTCTCACACTCCCCATGATCTTGCTTGCCGGCGGAGCCATCGGAGTTGGGGCGGCGTCGATGTTTTTCTCGATTCCGGTGCCGGTGCGGATGAGCGGTGCGGCGTTAGGATGGCTGGTCTTGATTGGGATGGCTGCGATCCACGTTCGGCATGCAGGCTTGGGATATCCGGTCTACCTTGTTTTGAGCATGATTTTGGTGCTGGGTTGGTACGGTCTCACAGGCGAACTTTCGTGGACCAACGATTCGGTGGGAGCTCTGACACAGGCGGTTACCGATCCGACGACCGGCTTTCTCTGGGTGGGTTGGAGTTTGGTGTGCGGTGCCATTTCGATCGGATTGGCGAAGTGGCGTTGGCCTGAGGCCTCGCTGACCGCGCTTCGATCGGCGGCGATCATCGGTGTGCTGGGTACGATCGTTTTGACCGCTTTGGGGTTTGGTCGCGAGGCGTACTCGACGAGCGTCGGTGCTGTATACGGGATCTACGCCGCAGTGGCGTTTGCGATAGGTGTCGTTCGCAAGAAACCTTGGGTTGAAGGGGTGGGTGTCGCGTTCCTCGCTGCCGCCGCCGTGCAATGGATTGCGGTCGGGTGGGTCGACTCGCATTGGATGGTGCGCGCGTTCGCTTGCCTCGCCAGCGTATCGACCGCGCTGGCGATCGTCATGATGATCCAGCGAGCGATCGGTCAGCCCGCGGACCGGGAGAGCATTCTCGCTGGGGCTACGGTCTCGGGCATTTCGTTGACCACGCTTGTGGCCTTGGCCTGGTTCTTTTTGGACCAAACGGTTCCGTGGCCCGACAGCGCGCCGTTTTCGATCGGCACCTTGGCGTCCGCGGTTCTCTTGTGGTTCTTGTTCTCATGGCTTTATCCGGACGCCAACGTCTGGCGCATCACGC
>JBKDPB010000211.1:0-24095 GCA_046342615.1 Planctomycetota bacterium
CGGCGTACTCGGCGTGGATGGAGAGAAGAATGTCAACTTCCGCAACGCCATGGCTGCTCCGGCTGCAATGCCCGAGTTCAAGGGTAACGTCGTCGCTGTGGATACCGCCCCCTTCTGGGATCGTGCCATCGAAGCCGCGGAACCCAAACAGAGAGAGTATCACGAAATCGTCGGCACGGCTCACACACTCAATGCCGATGGCACCCTCGATACGCAACGGAAATGGGATACCTTCTGGAAGCCGATTGGAAAGCCTCACCCATCGGAGCGGAATTGGCGATTCGTCACAGTCGATGCCACCGAAGCAAAGGACAAGTTGGAAGAATTCGCCGACAGGAGATTCCGTGACATCACCCTGCCATCCGAATTCCAGCATTGGCATATGCCTGACTTCGATGACAGCCAATGGGCAGAATGCAAAGCACCCATCGGAAAAGGCGTCTGGAAACACAGCGGAATCACCCTGCAAAATAATTCTTCGGTATGGGGCAAAGGAGAATTCCTGCTCATGAGATCCACGTTTGAGGTGGATAACCTCGACTACGATTCCTACCGCATCGCAATTTTGGCGAGACAAGGGTTTCATGTGTATTTGAACGGGCAAAAGATCCACACCTACATCTGGTGGCAGGATAAGCCGCAGTACCGATCCATCGTCCTCGATAAAGCACAGGCTCAGTACCTGAAGAAAGGGAAGAACGTCCTGGCGGTTTATGCCAATGACCAGTACTCCCCAGGTTCCCCGGAACACTATGCCGCGCTCGACGCATGGATTGAGGGAATCACTTCGGCGGATCAGGAAAAGCTCGACTTTGCCCTGGAGAAAGTCCTTTCACCCAAAGATAGGGAAGCGCTCCAGGGCGCATCCAATGGCGGCTACCACTACTACGGCAGCGCAAAAATCTTTGCTCAGATGGGCAAAGCTTTCGCCGAAGCAAACCTCAAACTCCTCCAAGAGTAAGAGCCAATCTCGGAACGCTGAATCGATCGAAATCCCAAAAACGACAGTCCTCTATGAACATGAATCCTTTTCGACCACTGTACCTAGCGTTGCTACTTCTGCCGACTCAAGTATCCATCGCGCAGGATGCAAAGCCGCTCGCGATACCGGACTTCACCAAAGGAGATACGATTCCGGTGGAGTCGAAACACGATTGGAATCTTGGACCAACCGGATTGCGAGGTTGGATGTTCTGCGACAAGCTGGTGACAACCGATGCGAGGCAGATCGCTATCACTGCGGTCGATAAAGGCTCTCCAGCTGATGGTGCCATCGCTGTGGGTGATGTCATCCTCGGGGTTGGAGGTAAAGCATTTTCTTATGATCCGCGAACGGAGTTTGGAAAAGCGATCACAGCGGCCGAGTCCGAGCATGGAGGTGGCAAGCTTGCACTCACACGTTGGCGCACTGGTCAGGTAGACGAAATAGAGCTCAAGCTGCCTGTGTTGGGCTCCTTCAGCCCAACCGCACCCTACGACTGCGCCAAGTCTCAGCGCATACTCCAGCGAGGTCTGAAAATCCTGGCAGCTCGGATGGAGCAACCCGACTACCCAAAAACCGAAGATGCGATCCCGCGTTCGCTCAATGCGCTCGCGCTGCTGGCAAGTGGCGATGCAGAATATCTTCCTTTGTTGCAACGTGAAGCGAGGTGGGCGGCGGATTTTCGAACGCGCGATTTCCAGACTTGGTATTACGGCTATGTGATGATCTTTCTGGCTGAGTACATCAAGGCGACGAGTGATGATTCGGTCTTGCCGGGCCTTCGGCGATTGGCCAAGCAGGCGGCAGATGGGCAGAGCGCCGTCGGTTCATGGGGTCACACGTTCGCTCTGCCTGACGGTCGCTTGCGAGGTTATGGCATGATGAACTCTCCCGGCTTGCCGCTGACCATCGGTATGGTCTTGGCTCGCGAGGCCGGGGTTGACGACAGCGAAGTTGCTCATGCCATCGACCTAAGTACGCGCTTGATACGATTCTATGTTGGTAAAGGAGCCGTACCCTACGGAGACCATCCCGCGTGGATCGAGACCCACGAGGATAATGGAAAATGTGGGATGGCCGCGGTGCTCTTCCATCAGCTCGGTGAAGCAAACAGTGCCGAATACTTCACACGTATGGCATTAGCATCCCATGGCAGCGAGCGGGATTGCGGTCATACCGGGAACTATTTCAATATGCTGTGGTCATTGCCTGCAATTGCACAGGCTGGACCGACCGCCACGGGTGGGTGGACTAGCGAATTCGGCGGGTGGTATCACGATCTTGCGCGACGTTGGGATGGTTCCTTCTCGCATCAGGGACCACCCGAACCCGATCATGACAGTTACCGTGGCTGGGATGCAACCGGTGCGTATCTACTCGCTTACGCATTACCTCAAAAAAAGATTGCGCGGACCGGGCGAAACGCGAACACGATGACGCAACTGTCGTCCGGGGAAGTGGCAAGCCTTCTCGAAGACGGGCGCGGATGGGACAACAAAGATCGAACGAGCCGCTACGATCAATTCGATGATAGTGAACTCATCATTCGGCTCGGTTCTTGGTCGCCCATCGTACGTCAACGAGCCGCAGAGGCATTTGCTCGTCGACCAGATCCGCCCATGGACGCTATCATTGCGATGCTGGATTCCGATGACATTAACGCTCGGATCGGAGCTTGCATTGCACTTGAGAAGCTACGCAGTAAGGCGGCGGTTGCGGTACCTCAGCTTCGGATAGCTCTCAAGCATGACAATCTATGGTTGCGCGTTCGAGCTGCAACAGCCTTGGCCATGATCG
This sequence comes from Planctomycetota bacterium, assembly GCA_046342615.1. Classification (GTDB taxonomy): domain Bacteria; phylum Planctomycetota; class Planctomycetia; order Pirellulales; family Pirellulaceae; genus JBKCUI01. The sequence goes on from JBKDPB010000211.1 coordinate 2,780, forward strand.
GAAAAAAAGCTCTTCCTGCGCTACCCGACATATTGGAAATCATCGCGCGTGCTCCATCGCCGGAAGATCCGCGTGGCATGGAGCAGCGCTTTGTCTCCTTCGCTATTTTCGGTGAAATGCTTCCTGCAACGAAGTCGCTCGAGGAGATCGATCAAGATCAACTTCGCAACGCCATCGCGAGTGGATTGAAGAACCAGGATGGGCATGCACGGAGCGAGATCAGTTCTTTTTTTAGTCGACTTAGTTACGAACAGCTTCAACCGCTTTTTCCAGCGATTCTCGACGCGATCGAAAAACCCGCACCCAGCGGCGAGATGTTTGCCGACGGTGTTCGTTTGAATGGCTTAAAGGTGCTCGCATCGCATCATATGGAAGAAGGTATCCAGGCTTGCGCCGATTACCTACGCACGCAGAACCCGTGGGCCAGCGAGCATCGTACACCTGAGATCCTCCAAATCCTCGCTTCCTATGGCGGTGAAGCACAGCGAGTTGTCCCGCATCTTCGCGAAACGGAAGCCACGTTCGAACAAGGTGAAAAGGACTTTCCAAGAAAACTGAGCAAGCAGAAGGCCAGTGCGGTTCGAAAAGCTATTGAGGGGATTGAGGCTGACAACGTTCGTCCTAAACTCAGGCGAATGGAATAGAACGTTACTTCCCATTTTTACCGGTACGTTTTTATGGCAAACAACTGGAATGAATCCATCTATCGATTGATCCGTGTTTTCGGTGGTGAATCGGAAAGCACACTAGGGGCATCGGTCTTTCAAAGTCCTTCGAGGGTCACGTCCGCCGAGTTGGAATCATTTGCGTTTTCGTGTTACAAACACTTTGTCGGTAAATCTTGGGAAGCGTTCGGCGAGGAGAACTGGTCCAGACCATGGGCTCTTCTTCACCAAAGACCCCACGGATCGGTGCCGAATATCCTTCAAGAGATTTCGAGTCTGAGTGATCCCGCTACCGCTCTTGCTGCCTCGCAGCTTACGGAAAATCACGATAGTCCAGTCGAAGCGGCGGAAGCCTTACAGGCTGTGTTTGATTCACCCGAAATTCAAGAACTGCGACTCTATCGTGCAGGGGACTCCGAGGCGATCACTGGGCTAGCGATCGTTGCCTTCAATCAATCCAACGGTGCCATGGTTCTTGTCTTTTTGATGGATTAATAAGGACAACATCGATTTTATTCGCGTTCGTTTACTTTGCGTATGCGGCAATACTTGGAATGACCCACAAACCAACCACAATACTTATTTACTGCTCGCGGCTCTTTGTTCTGCTAGTGAGCTCCCTCGCGATGCATGCAGCGCGAAGTCAGGCTCAAACCGCAGATTCTTTTCCGGGTTTCGTTCGTTTGACAATGGTCGATGAACCGGTGATCCACTACGCAACTTTTCAAAGCCACAACCAGAAAGTGGTCGAAGGGGGTGGGCTGATCTTCATGACCCATCTGCGTTCCCGAAATGAAGCTTATACCGATCAAGCTTGGCGACTCTCGGTCAGCCGCGATGCTGGAGCTAGTTTTGTCACCCTCGTCGAGCAATCCGATGCGACCAATCCACCGGTCTTGGAGTGTGATCCCGCTGGCAATCTGTATCTCTTTCGTGTTGACTTCGTGGGAGGCGATGCGTTTTTGGATCGATGGGAAGCATCGAGCATCAAGTCGTGGCTCGATAAGCCATCGACAGATCGACCGGTACCTCAGACAACGCGAATTCCCGGTGGAGCGGCCGGCAAGTACTCGGCGATGATCGATCCGGCGCGCGATCGACTCTATTTCTTTTCCCACAACAATACGTTTCATCGTCTGCGATTGGACGGCAATCTTGTCGATTCGCGAGTGTTGCTCGCCTCGGGGCCCAATGGATTGTTGCAGTACCCACTGATGTCACTCAATCCCAACGGGGAACTTCATTTGGCGTGGACCACGCAGAAGCACGGCGAGTACATGTATCGGGATATCCATCACATGATCTCGGAAGATGGCGGCGATACGTTCGTCTCCTGGCAAGCTTCCGGCGATGGAGTCCGTACGAAACTGGAGCTTCCGATCATCGCCGACGAAACCGGCCCCGCGCTGAGAGTAACGCTCGACGACGAGTTTGAGGTGCATACGTGGCTTGCTAGCGGGCTGGCGACCGCAGAGCACTGGCATGGCTTCTATCAAGCTCAGTCCAATCCCCCTCGACAGCACTATGTTCGCTATGATCTGAAGACGGGCAAAAAACAAATCGACCGATACCCGAAGGTGTCGGGGAGGCGTCTTAGCTTGAGCGGCTTAGACGGCTTTCTCGTGCACCACCCGTCCCATCCCAAACGTCTCTTTTTGATCGGAAACGATTCCGGGCATCTTGCTTGTTTGGTCAGCGACGATGCAGGAGAAACCTGGCAGGACTATGCGAGATCGGAGCAATCCTTTGGATTGTATTCGATCGGAGGCTATCGCCAAATGACTGAGGATGGAGTGGTGATCGGCTCCTTCACCGACCAGCAACCACCGCAAGAGATCACCGACCGAAAATCCAAGGTCTACTTTTTTCGGATGGAACCGGTAAACCTATCGCGTTGACTTGACTCTGTTCCCCTCGGTCAGTTCGTATTCCGGATCAGGCTCCTGGACGCACTCGGCAGTGAACTCGATCCCGTCGTAGATCTCCCGCATCGGCAATGAGCAACCGAGGAATGGTAAGTCGATCATCTGGTCGATCCCTTGGATCGTCTGACGCAGGAAACCGCCTTCGGATCGTCGCATCACGATCGCGATCGGCTGATGTTGTTCCAACGCGATGTAGCACTCGAGCGAAGGAATAGTCAGATAAGCAGCCATCTTTTCGTCGAGATCGTACCGCCGCGTTGAGGGGGAGAGGACCTCGATGATCAGCACGGGTTGATCTTGAAAGACCGATAGAGGATGGTTTGACTGGCAGACTACCTGGACGTCCGGGTAATAGAAACGTTTACTGCCCTCGCGGTGGATGTGGACTTTCATGTCGGAGTTAAATGGCTGACATGGATTACCTTTGAGCTGATTGGCGAGCAAAACCAGGCTGTTGATGGTAACACGAATATGACGGACCGACGCCCCCGTCATCGCCCGGATCCAACCGTCGATGTACTCGCTTTTCGTTTGAGCCTGTTCCTCAAGGGCCAGATACTCTTCAACCGTGTAATATTGCGGTTTTTCGGCACTGCTCATGTTGAGGTCCCCTGGCTCAGTTCGTATTCCGGATCAGGCTCCTGGACGCACTCGGCAGTGAACTCGATCCCGTCGTAGATCTCCTTCATCGGCAATGAACAACCGAGGAATGGCAAATCGATCGTCTGGTCGATCCCTTGAATCGTCTGACGCAGGAAACCGCCATTGGATCGCCGCATGACAATCGCGATCGGCTGATGCTGCTCCAGCGCGATGTAGCACTCGAGCGAAGGAATAGTCAGGTAAGCCGCCATCTTTTCGTCGAGATCGTACCGCCGCGTTGAGGGTGAGAGGACCTCGATGATCAGCACGGGTTGATCTTGAAAGACCGATAGAGGATGGTTCGACTGGCAGACTACCTGGACGTCTGGGTAGTAGAAGCGCCGTCTCCCCTCGCGATCGATGTGGACTTTGGTATCCGAGTTGAATGGCCTGCAGGGTTTTCCTTTGAGCAGGTTCCCGAGGCTCAAAAAGCAATTTCCTCCGACCATATTGTGTCGCAGAGTTGAACCACACATCGCCCGGATCCAACCGTCGATGTACTCGCTTTTCGTTTGAGCCTGTTCCTCAAGGGCCAGATACTCTTCAACCGTGTAATATTGCGGTTTTTCGGCACTGCTCATGTTGAGGTCTCCTCGCTCAGTTCGTATTCCGGATCAGGCTCCTGGACGCACTCGGAGGTGAACTCGATCCCGTCGTAGATCTCGCGCATCGGCAATGAGCAACCGAGGAATGGTAAGTCGATCATCTGGTCGATCCCTTGGATCGTCTGACGCAGAAAACCGCCATTGGATCGCCGCATGACGATCGCGATCGGCTGATGCTGCTCCAGCGCGATGTAGCACTCGAGCGAAGGAATAGTCAGGTAAGCCGCCATCTTTTCGTCGAGATCGTACCGCCGCGTTGAGGGTGAGAGGACCTCAATGATCAGCACAGGATGATCTTGAAAGACCGATAGAGGATCGTTTGACTGGCAGACTACCTGGACGTCCGGGTAGTAGAAGCGCCGTCTCCCCTCGCGATCGATATGGACTTTCATGTCGGAACTCAAGGGTATGCATGGCTTACCTCTAAGTTGAATGCCGAGAGAAATCAGACTATTGGTTGCAACGCGAACATGACGGAACTGCGCTCCGGTCATCGCACGGATCCAACCGTCGATATACTCGCTTTTGGTCTGAGCCTGCTCCTCGAGCGCCAGGTATTCTTCGACGCTATGATATTGAGGTTGTTCTGCGCTGCTCATCATGCTTGGCACCGGATTGACAAGAATGGACCTTCGTCCGAACGGCAAGTTCCAATATACCGTGAGCCGAGTGGTTGCGAAATTGACCTGTGCGACGATCGCGCGGCGAGAAATGAAATGCTTTCTATATACCTGTAGCAGTCGACTTTCTGGTTTTCGCTTGGCAGTAGGATTGAAGAGTGGTTATTGTGTCGGCCTGTCAGGCCTGAGCAGCCAGAGGCTCTGAGGCCTAGTGGTGTGTTTCCCTATCGATGAGTGCTTCGCTCCTCATCAGGTCTGAAGGAGCCAACATGGGTTGCCTCAGGCCCGAATGGGCCGGCAGTGTAATTGTGAGCCCCATCGCTGGAGGAGATGAAAGAAAAGGGAGGCATCGAGATCATCGAGACGATCCGCTTCATTGCGTTGGATGGCCACGAAGCCGTTTTAAACAGAAGATATCGACAACAGCGACCAACCATGATCTCCCCAAAGGACGATGATCGTGTTGTCGCGAGCGGGACTTTTTTCGATGGCATCCGGCAAACGCCCAATGTTCATATCCGTATACGCGCACGTTGCGGTCTGGCAAAGCAACAATAGGTCTAGACTCCAATTCCTGACCCCCAGCGTTCGCGGGGGATTTTGTCGTTTCGTAATCCCGTGTCAAAAAGGATCATCAGGATCGGATTGGTTGCTAGCCAGCGTTCGAGCGTTTTCGTCGATTCGGCTCTGCAAATCGGCCGATTTTGAGATCAGTCTTGGATACCGCTGGCTGAGCGATTGCAGTACCGCTCGCAACTTCGCCGCCGATTCGGCGCACTCGGTACCCGACCGCCGGTAATCGGCGAATGCGGCGTTCAGTTCCTGGATCTCCTCTTCGGACGCACCGTGGTTCTCGAGGGTCATGCCGATCTCGGAGACCATGAATGCCATCTTGATGTATCCCCCACGGTCGCCTGGGATCGGGCTATCGTGCTTGATGCCAGTCCAAGCAGATGCAAATGGGTCCTCGTCTCGCTCCGTATCTTCGTCTTCCACGGCGTCAAGGTCATCGCATGGGTCATCGAACTCATCGCTGAGGTTGTCGTACTCCCTTTGCTCTTGTTCCCATTCTTCGTGGGTTTCGTGCATCGAGAAAGCGAACTCGCCGTCCGATTCCAAATGGTGCCCATCGATGCTGCAGAAACTGGCGCCGAACATCCCGTCGGCCATCATCGCGCAGATGGGACAATTGCAATCCGGGATATGAACCTCGCTTTCGACCGAGTCCATCCCTTCGATCGGAACTCCCGCTCCTCGCGGAACCCGGCGACGATCGCACTCGATGATGAAGTTCGGAGGGGATCCTCCTTCGAATGGGCGAGTCAGCCAGTCCTCCTTGACGTCGCGAAGGAATGAGACCAACTTGGGATGGGCTGATTCAGGCGACGTTGTCGCAAGGATTTCTCGTTCGCTTTGGCACCAATACCAGCCAGCCTCGATCACTTCGCGGCAGAGATCGAAATACATGCACATCTCCTGGCTTCCCATCGGCGCGGTATCGTAACCCTCCCAATCGTTCGGAACTGCGACCATCGGTTCGCCGCGATGATACCGGAGTTCCTGCCCTGAAGTGACGGCATGGATCCACGGGATCGCACCGTGCAGCAGTTCGCGAGGCTTTCGGTCTCCCAAATCCTTGCGAGGGGTCATCAACCAATCGCGATGGATGGCGACCGTGAATGGATGAAGCTCACGGCGGTTTTGCCCGGCCGCTTGCTGCCATGCATCGCCGCGAGTGACCATGAAGATCCTCGAAGCGATATCGGTGAGAAATGGTTCGCCGTAGAGAATATCACGTCGGACATGCGGTCTGCGGATGGGAGACTGGCGCGGTTGCTCGATGCTGCTGACCGATGCGTCCTCCTGATACTCCCACCAAGGGGGAAGATGGATGCACATCGGGCACCCCCGTTTGCTCGGTTCATCTTCGGACATGCTCAGCGTCGCGTCCCGACCAAACTTTGGAAAATCTCCTCCATTAAAGACTCGCTTGGTCGTCAAGTCGATCACGATCCAAGTGTCAGCGACCTGAAGTTTTTCAAGGATCGAGTCCCGGTCCCGCTCTTCGATGGGGAGGCTGCTCGGGAACTCGCAGACCCGCGGCGATCGATAGCGAGGCCAGACACTCAACGCTTCTTCCCAAGTCGATGGGTCTTCGGAGATCAATCCGAGGATAGTTAATGACGTATCGATATCGAGCGAATCGGCGATCAAGCATCGCGTCGAGTCCAAGACAACCAAGGTGGATGAATCTTTTTCCTCATGCATCGTCCAAGCTCTCCTGTTGCAAGCAAAATCTCACTTTCTTGGATTCCAAACAGTATAACGCATTGAATCGAGACCCCCTCGCAGGATTGCCATGAAGCCAAGGCATAGAGGAAGGGATCAAGAAACGGTCATTTGGTAAACACGTTCCCGGACACGTTTGGTCAACGGCGCTCGATTTTCTCTTCGAGGATGGAGGGAACAGCGACAACGCCGTAGCGACCGCCGCCAGACGGTGGATGAGGCCCCGCTTCTATGGGAGGAGGCACTCCAAAATCGTCTGCGCGTAGAGTCGATGGCCGAAATCGTTGGGATGATTGAGCCCGTTGCCGGTGTAATCGAGGTCATGTTTTTGGCGCGACATGATCTCCCAAACCTCCGTGACATCGGCCAATGCATCACCGGGCGAAACCACTTGCCGCAGCGCTTTTTGATACTCAAAAAACATCTCCCTCGGCGTGTGGACCCATTCGCGATTCCCGAGCATCGGAGTGACCCAAATAATCTCCAGATCGGGCAGAGTCTCTTTCGCCTTGGCATCGATTTTGCGAGCTTGATCGGCAAACCATGCAGGGTCGCGTCGTCCGACGTCATTCATCCCGTAGGCGACGATGAGCAGGTCTGGCTTCGACGCCAAGAGATTGTCGAGGTCGGCCAATCCATTGGCGATGCTCCAACCGGCTACCGATCGATTGACCAGTTCGATCTCCGAGCCAAAATCCTTGGTCAACTGGGCGGCTACCAGATCCGGGTAGCCGGGTTGATTCGGCGGGCTCAAGGTCGTTCCCGACGCATCGAGCCCGGTCGAGATACTGTCGCCGCTGATCGCGAGCACGAGTTTGGAGCGATTGGACAGCTTCTCCATGGTCCTGACGAGCCTCGCCGAAATCCTCTCCGGTGCGATGGGGATCTCGCCGGCGCGTCGGTAGGTGATTTCAAGGTTCCGTTCATGGAACCATTTGCCCGGCGCATAAAGGAGACTCTGCTGCGGATTTCCATCGCGATGCTTGTAACTGTTGGGCGAACCTTCGGGGACAAACAGTTGTTTCGTACGAACCGGGTCGCACGGAACGGGACCGATCCATTCCAGCGCTGACTTGTTATCGCTCCATCGCCATTCAACATCCTCTCGGTAACGCTCATCTGGAGTATTTTCCAGACGCGATGCGGGTTGAATCTGGAGAATCTCAAGGGCGGGGAACGCCAGGCGGACTGTCGGTGGACCGTCGCCATCCTGCAGCAGAATTGAGCTTTCTCGATGCACGACGGTCGATTTCCACACGGGTTCGCGAAGATGGAATTGCGGAAGCCTGGCGACCTGAGCGAGATAGCTTGGCTTCGGTGCATCGATTTGTTTAGAAATTGCGGCGAACCACAGGGTGGCGGCGTTGCGCTGGCCGAGCCCCGAAAAGTGTCGGCGACTTTCCATCGGGCCCCGATTCGGTCCGTCCAATCGATCGGTATCTGGTCCTCGGTCGAAGCCATGCAGCGTGATCAGGTTTTCGATCGCTTGTCGAATCGCCGCTTCGCCGGTCGGATCGTTGTAGACGGTGGGGTGCAGCGTCGATTTCGCGAGCAGCCAAGGCCGCGGTCTCTCCCACGCTCGATTGGCCTGCGACCGCATCTCGATGAGCCGCTCGACATACGTCGCAGTGCTTGTCTTCTCGAGCACATCCGATTCCCCTTGTTGCCACAGGAGAGCGCGGAAATCCTTGACCTGATGGCCGGCCTCAATCAGCCGCTGATACAGCGGTCCGTCGGTTTTCCATCGGCTGGTCGACGTCGCGCCGACCGCTACATTCACCAAGCCGATTGGAACGTCATAGCTATGGATCAGCATGTCTCCGAATACAGGCCAAATCGATCCGCCATCGCTCTGATCGCCCGTGGGTTGGGGATCGTTTGCAATTCGCCAGGCTTTCGCGGTGAGATCATAGGCGACCACGCGCGCTTGCGGGTCTGCAACGTGCATCGGTTCATCATTGCAGTTGGTTGCATAGCTTTGGCCTGCGACGAGGAAAACCTCGCCGACACCAAAGGGTTCGGTGGACGCCTTACCATAGTAGACGTTGCCACCAAGCATGAACTGAAAATCGACCGTGTACCAGCCGCCCGCTGGTATGGGAATGGTCAGTGCTGCTTCATCGCCGGATAAACTCACGTTTGCCGTTCCAACCAGGGAATCCTTCCAGGCGTCGTTCTTTTCGCGAAATCCCTGAATCCGATACTCCACATGCAATTCCGTCATTGGAACCTGGAGTTGGTGGAAACGGAAAGCGAACTCGACGTCGGCGAAGCCCTTTACGGGGCCACCGGGATGATGGGAATGGCACCATTGAGGGACGTCAAAGCGTCGCTGGAAGACTTGATGTCGCAGCGGTTGGAGGACTTCGATGCGGGCCCCTTTCAGCTCGGTCTGTGCCATGCAACACGTTCCGAAACCTCCGAGGAATAACCAGGCGAAGGCAAATGCAATTGATTTCATGTTGTCGCGCGGGGGTGAATGGATTTGTTTTCGTGCGCTCGCTCGCTGATTGTGTCGAGCGTCTGACGGAACGCTTACGCGTTGACCCCGTACGGCATCGGTTGTCCGTTGAGCACCGCGATCAGATTAGAAGCAGCCATGATGGACATCGTATTGCGAGCAACAAACGTCGCCGACCCGATGTGAGGCAAGATCGTGCAGTTGCTGAGTTCTCGGAGTCGGCTGTTGCCGGGCAACGGTTCAGGATCGGTCACATCGAGCCCTGCGGCGAAGATCTTTCCGTCCCGAAGGGCTTCGTACAAGGCATCCTGGTCGACGACCCCGCCTCGAGCGGTATTCACGAGGATCGCGCTGGACTTCATGATCGACAACGTGTCGCGATTGATCAAGTGCCTGGTCCCCGGGTTGAGATCGGTATGAAGGCTGATCACATCGCTGGTCGACAGCAGCTCCTCCACAGGAACTCGTTGCCCCCCCAACTCCGAATCGATTTGCGGCTTGTCCGTGCGCGAGGTGTACAGGAGTTTCATCTTCCATCGACCCACCAAGGTTCTTGCGACTGCGGCACCAATTCTTCCCATTCCGAGGATACCGATGGTTTTGCCTCGCAGATCCTGGCCGAGCAGTCCGAGCGGCTCCCATGTTTTCCACTCGAGGGCCCGCACCTGAAGAATGGATTCCTGAAAGTGTCGCGCGGCAGCCAGAACCAGTCCCACGGCGATGTCCGCGGTAGCGTCGGTGAGCGCATCGGGAGTATTGCCGACCGCGATCGCGCGGCGTTGGGCTTCTTGGACATCGATGTTGTTGTAACCCACGGCGAAGTTCGCGATCGCACGCAAGGAGGGGCCTGCGGAGTCCATCAAAGCGGCATCCACCGGATCGCTCAGAAGTGTCAAAAGTCCAAACGCCCCCTGAGCACGCGACTGCAACTCCTCGCGGCTGGGGGGGAGGGGATCGGGCCAAACATCGACGTCGAAATGGGATCGCAACAGGACGATTCCGGGGGTCGGGATTTGGCGTGTGACGAAAACTCGTTGGCGCTTGCTCATGGACTACTCGCTTCAAGTTTACTAGTAACCGATAGAATCTCGGTTGAGTCGATCGGGATCGAGCTGCGCGAGCAACTCGCGCCCTCGTTCGGTCATCATTCTCAGTTCGCTGCCGACCGCGATGAACTGCATCCCTTGGTCGGCTCGCTTGCGAGCGGCTTGAGCATCCATCACATGCATGCCCGTCGGGGTTCCCGTTTTCTTGCCGATATCGACGACTTGCTGCAGCGCCGCCTGAAACTCCTCTTCGGTCGCTTCAGCGCCGTCGGGGCTTCGCATTTGGGCTCTCAGATCGACGGGCCCGACGAAGATGGCGTCGACGCCTGGCAGGGAGTAGATCGCTTCGGCATTGGCGATCCCGCGAGGGCTTTCTGTTTGAAGAATCACAAGGATCTCCTCGTTCGCCCTCTTAAAATACTCGCCGGAGGAGCAGTCGAAGTTCAAGGCGCTGAGACTGCCGCCCAGGCTGCGATTGCCGGTCGGCGGATACTTGGCGGCTCGAATAGCCGTTTCGGCTTGTTCGACCGTATCGACCATCGGCACCACAATCCCAAAAGCGCCTGCATCCAGAACGCGTTTGATATGATCATGACTTCCCTGTGGCACGCGAGCCAAGGGAACGCATCCCAAGTCGGCGATGGCACCAAAAATCACGGCTGCCTGATGCAAATCGACCGGCGCATGTTCCAGGTCCAGCGTGAGCCAATCGTAGCCCATTCGGGCCAACACGCGCGCTGCAAAGATATCCCCTAGGCTAAGCCACGTACCAAACGTCGGCTTGCCTTCTCTCAGTAACTTCTTAACTCGATTCGTTCGCATCGGACTGGTTCATGGGTTAGGTTGGGAAGTTTGCGTGGTCTGTTATAACCGGTATTCGAAGCCAATTGGAATCCGTTCTCTCGCGGAGCCGCAGAGTCGCAGAGATTTTAGGAGCGATGGGATAGTTTTTGGTTTGGTGTTTTTCCCTCTGCGTCTTTGCGTCTCTGCGAGCGATCCGTTTGGTTGACGAGCAAGTCTCTCGGGGAGGCGCAGAGATTTTCGGAATGATGGGACAGGTTTTTCATTTGGCGTTTTTGCCTCTGCGTCATTGCGTCTCAGCGAGCGATCCGTTTGGCTGACGGACAAGTCTCTCGCGGAGCCGTAGAGTCGCAGAGATTTTTGGAGCGATGGGATAGTTTTTGGGCTTGGTGATTTCCCTTTCGAGAAGCAAAGATGCTGATGAACTTCATCCCGGAAAACCATTGACAATTCGTATGATTCCTTCCTTGAGCAGTTTCTCGCCGAAGTTGATTAACAGTCCTAGCTGCAGGTCTGTGAGCTTTAGGTACGTGAGTGTTTGTTTCTTGTGAACATCTGCGATCGCAGCAACCGACTTCAGTTCGACCAATACAGCTGAATTGATGATCAAATCTGCGCGAAAACTATCCTCAATGACGATGCCGTCCCAAATGACAGGTACAGCAGCTTCGATCTGCACGTCGTGTCCGCTTTTTCGCAATTCATATGCAAGGATTCGATGGTAAACTCTTTCCAGCAAGCCTGGCCCCAGCTCTTTGTGAATGTGGAGTGCACGATCGATTATCGTACCCGAGATTCGATTGAGTTCTTCAGCATTCATATTCTTCGAACTCATTATTCATCTCCTATATTGCTATGGTGCTCGTGCCTGTTAAAGTCATCGCGAGCTCTGCGAGCGATCCGTTTGGTTGACGAACAAGTCTCTCGCGGAGGCGCAGAGTCGCAGAGATTTTCGGAATGATGGGATCGTTTTTGGTTTGGTGTTTTGACTCTGCGTCTTTGCGAGAGGCTCATCGCACTGCTGGCCTGACTGTGACCTCATTCAGAACGCAGTCCGGTTCTTCGCCGCGGAGCGCTTGCAGGACGTGATGGATCGCCATTTCATAGAGTCGGTGATGACCCGCCCAGGTGTGGCTGGCGATATGGTCGGTCAAGACGATATTCTCCAGATGCAGCAGCGGACTGTCCCGTTCGATCGGTTCGCGATCAAAGACGTCCAAGCCTGCGCCGGCTAAGTGACCTGATCGGAGCGCATCGGCCAAGGCTTGCTCGTCTACGAGCGAACCGCGCGCGGTATTGATCAAGATCGCTCCAGGTTTCATGGTCATGAGCCTAGACGCATTGATCAAGTGCCGGGTTTCGGCCGTTGCAGGGGCATGCAGCGAGACCACGTCGGATTGGGACAGCAACTCGTCGAGCGAATCGACTTTACTCAATCCAAGCTGCATGGCTTTCTCGGACGTCAACATCGGATCGCATGCCATGACTCGCATGCCGACCGCCTGCATGATCTGAGCAACATGACCGCCGATTCGGCCGAGTCCGATGAGCCCAAGAGTGCGATCCCGCAGTTCCATTCCTTTCAACGTGAAGAAATGGGTGTGCCAGCGACCCGCGCGGACTTCGCGGTCCGCGTAGGCTACGGTCTTGGCGACGGCGAAGATCAGCGCGACCGCATGCTCGGCAGTTGAAAGCGTCGGACCGTGGGGAGTGTAACAGACGATGATGCCGCGCTCTGTAGCCGCCCTCACATCGATATTGTCGTATCCCACCCCGATACGCGAGATGACTCGCAATCGAGGGGCTCGATCCATCCTCGCCGCCGTCCATGGTGCGCCGGGATCCAGTGCTGCGTCGCAGGTCGCCAATCGCTCGACGGGAGCATCGGGGCCGATCAGTTCCGCCACGCCAGTGAGCATGGGTCGAATACTTTCCAGGGGAGTCTCGTCGATCCAGATTCGATACATCGTCTTCTCCAGCGGATTCGGGCAAGGTGTTGGTTGTAGCGAACCCCCCCGCCGCTCGCAACGTGGTGGGAACAAAGGCTTCCAGGTCCTTGGGCAGCGGATTTTCGAGATGGGACAAACTTCACTTCTTCCTTTGAAGCCGGGCTCCGACCCATTATCATAGGTCGGTCTTTTCAGGCTCTATTGCTTTGATCTTTCTCTCCTTTCAAAGGGTTCATCAAAATGTCGGTCTCTCGATTGATGGCGGTTCCATTTTTCGCCTCCTGCGCATCGGTCTGTTTCGGCCTTGTCACCATGTTCGGGCAGGCTGTTGCCCAGGAAAGCACCGGCGCCGCAGTCGATCCATCGGGAACGTGGCGATGGGAATACGATCTCGAGGGAACGCAGTTCAAAGATCTCGTCAGGCTGAATCTCGGCGCGGTTATCAAAGACAGCAAGGATAAGGAAGTCAAAGGCCGATACGAAAGCAGTTCCGGTCGCAAGATCGAAATCCGAAACGGCAAAGTTTCAGGCTCGAAGGTTACGTTCGATTTCAACCTCAACTACCAGGGCATGGATATCAAACTGGAGTTCGACGGAACAATTGCCAAGGATTCCCTCACCGGGACCGTGCATGCATCGACCGGGGAGGGGAGTCGCGATTTGCCATGGACTGCGACGCGAAGCGTGCAGGCGGATGATGTGGTTGGGACTTGGAAAATGAGAATCGATGCCAACGGGACCATCCTCGAGCCCGTCGTAACGATTTCCAAGGAAGGAGAGTCGCTCAAGGCGAGCTACACTGCCAGCAATCCGTCTGGCGAGGATGTCAAAATCGATGTCAAGGAGTTGAAGATTGACAAGAACGATTTGTGCTTCGGCATCGACACGGAGTTTCAAGGACAACGCATCAAAGCGGATTACCGAGGCCGGCCCTATGGAGACCGGATTCGAGGCACGATCGACTACGTGCTCGGCGGCAACTCCGGCGAAATCGATTTCACCGGAGCGCGCCAAACAGATTCGAAATAATCCTCCGCCTCAAGCGAGACCATCCCTCAGTGGAGCGATAGAAATTGCTACCGATTCGAGAGCTCGCCAGGACTTGTTCGAGTTCCACGTGCCGGAACGAGAATCCGCCCGCGGACTATTCTGCGAGATCATGGGCAACTCCTTAGAACTGCGTCATCTCAACAGGAACCATCATGGATCCCGCAGACCAGCTTCGCGAGCTCTATGTTGTCGAAGGAGAATCGGCGGCGCTGGCCGTGCAGCGCGTGTGCAACCATGAATTCCAAGCGGTTTTGCCGATGCAAGGCAAGCCGCTCAATGCATGGAAGGCATCGCGAGCAAGAGTCGCCAACTACGAGCTCTATTCTCGCTTGCTGAGTGCTCTCAACGAGACGTTGGGAACCTCGTCTTTTCCGGAACCCTGCCCATTCGATCGCGTGCACCTCTTGTTCGATCCCGATGCGGACGGGATCCACTGTTCGGTACTCATGCTGTGGTTCTTTCATCGCTGGCTACCGCATTGGCTTGCGAGCGGTCGCATCGTTGCAGTCGCCGCCCCCTTGTGCGAATTGCAATCCGCATCGGCGGCAAAGGTCTGGTATCCAACAGATCATCGCGAGGTGGAACGCGTCCTGGCAGAATGCGCCAGCCACGGCATTGAGGATATCGAGCGCAAGAATTTTCGAGGCCTCGCCAGCATCGGCAGCGAGTTGCTTTTCCGCAGCTGCGTCGACCCCAAGACCCGACGGCTCTCTGTTCTACGACCCGAGGATGCGGTTGCGGCCCTCCATGCCTTTGGAGCCGCACCACCATCATAGATCGATCGGTTTGAGGGCCGCGACGATCTCTTGGGTAAACTCCTGGGTGCGTACCATCGGCACTCAACCGGAGGTGATCAAATTGCTAGCAGGTCGTGACACGTTTGGTCAAATCAGGGCGAGAATCCGAAAAATGGTGAGCGTTGCGTTTTTGCAACGTCGATTCATGCCAATCGCTGGCCAGTGTTTCGAAAACGAACATCGGTTCCGCGTTCCAGGCTGGCACGTTGAGGAACGAATGCCCAAGGGCTGGGCTCTCCCTCGCCCGACGATTCATGGAAATAGCGTAAATCCCTGCATTTTCATAGCTTTTGAGGGCTGTCCACGTTTCTCTGCAAATTCCTTCCGCCTCGCGTGACAAGCCGATCTCGGTTCGGCCTACTATTTGCAGTGGCAGTCGACGTCGTTCCGGGATGGGCCGATCTTGGGGGAGGACGGGTCGTTGTTGCGTTAGGTGGAGTAAATGAATGATTCGGCGGTGATGAACATCGAGAATTGGCTCGCGCAAGCCAAGGGTGGGAGCCGGGACGCGCTCGGACGATTGCTGGGCGCTCACATGAACTATTTGAAGACGATCGCTTATGCGCAGATGGACGACCGACTCAAGCGGCGGGTCGGGGCATCGGATATTGTGCAGGAGACTCTGCTGGAGGCTCACCGGGATTTTCTGCACTTCCTGGGCAAAACGCCTGCGGAGTTCAGCAGCTGGCTTCGCATGATCCTTATCAACAATTTGAAGCGGGCGATTGAGTGCCATTTGATGGCCGCCAAACGGGATATGCGTCGGGAGTTGTCCTTCGACGAAGTCAAGGGGCGAACGGACAAGTCGGCGGCCCGGCTTGAAGCGTTTCTGGCGGCTCCCAGTCCATCGGTCAGTTCGGATATTCAAAGGCACGAGTCCCTTATTCGGCTATCGGATGCGATCGCTCGTCTCCCAGCGGAGTACCGAGAGGTCATTATCCTGCGACATATTCAGGGCTTATCCTTCAAGGAAATTGCTGAGCGACACCACAAGAGCAGCGGAGCGGTTCGCATGGTGTGGATGCGGGCCATTGAAAAGCTGCGTGAAACCTCGGCGTCGAGTTCAGGGAGGTAACGCATGGTCGAGTCATCGTATTCGGGTGGGATTGATGCACTGCCCGCGGAGTTGCAGGAACGCCTCGCGGATTTCCTGGAGCAGTATGCGGTCAGCGTGGAATCTGGCGATCCGATTTCGCCAGGTCCCCTATTCCGTGAGTATCCGCAACTCCAGGCCCATGTGGAACGCATGGTGGCCGATATCAATGCGCTCTGCAAGATACCGACCGACTCGACGTCCAGTGCGGGGTCGGGATTTCCATCCAATTCGGTGGCCGCGGGAACGGTGTTGGGTGATTTTGAGATCCTGCATGAGATCGGTCGCGGAGGTATGGGGGTTGTCTACCTCGCCCATCAGCGATCGCTTCAGCGACGCGTCGCTTTGAAGATGCTCCCATTTGCTGCGATTCTCGATCCGAACCAAATCGCCCGGTTCCACACCGAGGCTCAAGCTGCCGCGAGCCTACATCATCCCAATATCGTTCCGGTCTACTCGGTCGGTTGTGAGCGCGGTGTGCATTACTACAGCATGCAGCACATCGACGGTCAAACGATGGAAGCATTCCTGGAGTCGCTCAAGCGCGGGAATGCGTTGAAACATTCTTGGCTGGATTCAACATCCCCCTTCCACGTTGCGGATCAGGGGGAATCGGTGGCGGATGCCATCCATTCGACCCGCCGAACCTTGAAAAGTGCGCAGTATGTGCGTCAGATTTCGGAAAAGATGGCTCAGGTGGCGAACGCGTTGGATTTCGCTCATTCGCGAGGGATCATCCATCGCGACATCAAGCCCTCGAACTTGATGATCGATCATCGAGGAATCCTGTGGCTAACGGACTTTGGTCTCGCGCGCATCCAGGATGGTCAAAGCGTTACCATCGACGGCGACCTCGTCGGGACGCTTCGTTACATGAGCCCCGAACAAGCGAACGGGCAAACTCATCTGGTCGACCACCGCGCAGATATCTATTCGTTCGGTGTCACTTTGTACGAAATGCTGACGCTTCGATATGCATTCGAAGGTTCCGATCGATACCAGGTGATGGCTGCGATACAACGGGCCAAGCCCATTCCACCGCGATCGATCAATCCATCGATTCCGGCAGATCTCGAAACGATTATTGCCAAGTGCATGTCCCCGGAAAAAGACGAACGCTATGCGACAGCAGGGGAGTTGGCGAACGATCTGCATCGATTCCTCAACCATGAGCCCATCGCCGCACGGCGACCTTCGGTCGTCGACCGGCTCGGAAAGTGGGCGCTGCGCAAGAAGAAGTGGGTGGCGGTCATGGGTCTTGCGATGCTGTTGCTCGCGATCGGTTCGATGACCTTCGCCTTTTTGATTCTGCAACAGCGAAACCGTGCTGAGATGTTTGCGAACAACGCGCAAATCATCGTGGATCGCTTCGGCTCCGATTTTGCGGATCAACTGGAGGGGATCCCCGGCATCGAGGAGGTTCGTCGAAATATTCTTCGGGAGACATCCGAGTATTACTCGCAGCTCATTCAATATTCGGAAGACGATTCGGCTCTCGCACGCCAGGCAGCTCATGCCGCCCATCGCTTGGCGGCGATCTCGCAACGGCTGGGGAATCTGGAGGCCGCTGGTCTCGCGTATCGCGATGCGCTTCACCGATGGGATCGCTTTGCTGCGCTCCAAGGGATGACTGCCGAGGACGAATTCGCCATCGCGGCGTGCCATCGTGACTTGGCAGTGTTGCAAGGCAGACTGGGAGACGAACAGGCGTCCCGTGCGCACTTCGATTCCGCCCTGAAGCTCCTCGAACAAACGCAAGCCGCGACGGTGCTCGATCCCAAGCGTCTCGTCGAACTGGCGAAAACGAGGTCGGAACTCAGTTTGTGTTATTCAAAGACAGGAAAAACAAAGCTGGCGATCGAATTGCTCAGAAAATCTGTTTTCGATCTGGAGCAGTCGCTCCGTCGCGACACCAACCACCATCGCATCGATCGAATCGGCCAGTTGGTATTCGCGCTGAACAACCATGCATCGATCATCCTCGACCAGGATCCCGCTCAAGCAGCGACACTGCTTCGGAGGGCTTCCAAGCTGCAACACGATTTGGATACGGAAAAAGAGCCACGCTTGAATGACCGAATGCTGACGGCAATCGCGCAGAGCAACCTCGGTGTCGCAGAGAGAAAGCTCGGTCATGCGAACAGCGCGGAAACTCAGTTCCGGCGAGCGCTCGACGCGTTGAACGCTGTCCTGGAGCGTTACCCCGATTATGTCAAAGCGCACGTCGAACTCGCCGCCTGCTACAACAACTGGGCCCAACTCCACGTGGATAACCGAGATCATGAGCGGGCCAAATCCTGTTTCGAGGAGGCTAAATCGCTTCTCGTGGCCGCTCAGATCAAGTTCCCCTCGCAACCCGAGATCCCCCGTTTTCTCAGAATCATTCAAGAAAATATGGGTATTTTGAATGATGTAGGTGCCAGAGACCCTCGCGATGAAAGCGCCGGTGCGTCGGGATGGAGATCCGGGGGAGAGGATCGCCCGCGTATCTGACGGGGCACCAGAGACCGCGAGCGATAGCTAGACGATGTAAGCCACAAACGAGATTGACGCCATGAAGCGTGCGACAAATCAAAGAATGCAATTTCGAGCAAGGCTGGAGCGTTTCGAACAGCGCCTTTGCATGACGGGCGATTTTCTTGAGCCGCCGGGAACGATCGAGATCGTCGATCCCATTCCCGAGCCAGCGGCGGATTTCAGCGATGCACCCGTCGATCGAGATCAGGAGACGCACGATCCGCACACGATTCCCGATCCTGAGACGATTCCCGCAGCGTATCGCGATGCGGATGACCCTACCCAAGGCGAGGACAAAGACGGCTTGAGCGACTGGGTCGGAGACTCCGATCCATGGTTTTATCGTGTTCCCGATGTGGGAATCGACGGCGCGGTTGGCGGCGACGATTTCTTTTGGTATCTGCCGATCGACATCGATCCCGATGACAACTCCGGATCAAACGTTGATCTGGATGACGATTCGTTGGGCGGCTTAGAAATTCCCGCGGAAGGAGGAGCGATCAAACCCGAGCCTAATCCGGACCCTAAACTGGACGCCAAACCGGGTGCAAACACCAACGGCAAACCAAGTTCCGCCGTTCAAGGGGCGCCCGTTTTCGAAGTGAAGAACCTGGAGGGGCGACCCGGCGCACCTGCTTACTTGCCATCGATCCCCGCAGGAAATCAAGCAACATGGGAGTTGGCTTCGGTCAGCGCGGAATCCTCCCTCGAAATACGAGTGGCGAGCGCTCGGTCACCCTCGGTCAGTCAGATGCAACGGTTCAGTTCCACCGACGGCGCTTTTGCCGATATCCATGATGCGGTTATCGAACCGCGTGGGCTGGGAAACGTCGTGACGGTCCGCCCTTTGGCCTCGGGGAATCGGTCACAGTCAGAGTCGCCTCGCTACTTTGTCCTACGTCAGGAGGCTGAGACGCAACTCGCCAAACGGAGAGATTCCTATTCCGATCAATCGATCCTGCATGAACCGGAGGATGCCGCGGGAATGTTCGGCCCAACACGCGAGGTTGCCGTGGCCTTGGCCACCCACGTCTTCGTGGCCGAAATGCCTCAAAGACCTCAGGAAACCCAACCTGTCGAGGCGGAGCCATCGAGCCAACGCCCTCCGGTAGAACCCAAGCTGGAGGCCGCCAAGCATCGATCGCTCCAGCGTTTCCTCGGCATGTTCATGGCGGGAGCCGTAATCTCTCTTCAGGAAGCCGGCCGGATCCTCGGTAAACAAAACAAGGAAGAAAAAGCGTTACATCTGAAGTGTCTCTCAACCCTGAGAAGTAGCTCGAATTCGTAGCTGAAACAGCGAAAACGCGTCGAGATTGTTCTCGACGGACTCACTTCAAGGGAGAAACTTCACATGATCCATCGCAAAGAGCGAAGCAGGAGCCGAAAAACGCACTGCTTCACAAGAGCACTTCGACACGAATGGCTCGAAGGTCGGAATTTGATGGCAGGGGATATCGTTGATACCCCCGTCGACCCCAATATCGATACCAGTTCCGGACAAGCGGAAGTTCGGGCTGCGATCGATTTTGAAGGAGATATCGATGCCCTTCGGCTCAATGTCTCCAACTACGACTCGTTTGCCGCCGGAGCTTGGAAAGCAACTGGTGAGCCTCTGAAACTCCGTGTGCTCGATGCCACGGGACAGGATGTCTCAGGAACCGTCGTCGATCCCTCGGGTGTAATAAGCTTGGTCGGATCCGCGGAAGGGCAATACTCGCTCCAAATTTCCAGTGAGACCGATGAAGCCGCCGAATACATCGTTCGTGTCAAGACGTGGTCGGATGGAGTATCGATCCCGCCTGACAGCAGCGAGCCAGGTGGCGAAGATCCAACAGGCAGGGACCCCGCGAATCGCGAGCCCGACATTGGTATCCCAGACGGTTCAGAGCCTGACGGCAGAGGATCGGATGGCACAAAGCCAGATGGCCAAAGGCCCGATGACGACATCATCAGCATTTACCTTCGCGATGGGGTGTATTACTACGGGGAGGAACCCAAGCGGCCGGAGGGTGACTCTTCATCGGGGAGCGATTCGGAGGTTGTTATGCTCGAAGGCTGGAGCCCCGATCGACAGAGTCCCGACGGGGATGTCGACATCAAACCCATCATCTGCGATGGAATGTTTTTGCCTCGAGGCGATTTGAACCCTGTAGAGGGAATCTCGGCATCGGGCGAGGAGCCTGGTGTTGGTAATTCTGATGGTTCAAAGACGGATGGTCGCCGGCCAGACGATGACTCCGAAATTCGAATCTACCTTCGCGATGGGGTTTACTACTATGGAAACGAAGGGGAGCCGCCAGCCGATGGCTCGTCATCCATCGATGGAGAAAGTGATGGCGAGAGGGGCGTCCGACCTGTTTGGCAGGAAGGAACCATGTTGCGGATGCACAATGAGGTCACTCCTGCAGATGTGAACGGGGATAGTAGCCTGACGCCGCTCGATGCGCTGGTTCTCATCAACCTGCTCAATACGCGTGGTGGAGGTTCGGTGAGCAGCTATGCTTCTTGGGCCCAGTCGCAAGGGGCCGGGGCGAACGGCAGTACGTTCGTCGATACCAACAACGATGGATTCATCAGTCCTCTGGATGTCCTGTTCGTCATCAACCAGCTCAATTCCCGTGTTGCGTCGGGAACGATGGCGGCGAGCGCGGGCGGGGAAAATTCGTCATCCAAGGACGCGGCTTTCGCGAACGTGGCGGACTGGATTGCTGTCCCGGATGTGGATGACGAAGAGGAATTGGGATTGTTTGCCGACGTTCCGCTTGCCTAACTGGTTTGCGGACGGACATCGCTCGATCTACGAAGAAAGCTAGTTCCGACGAACTCGCTTTCTGCGTTTGACGGGTAGGGTTTTCT
>JBKDPB010000212.1:0-42652 GCA_046342615.1 Planctomycetota bacterium
CGGACATTTCCTTGGCGCGGAAGATGTTAAACTGGGATCCCACGACTCAGTTAGGTGTCGGGTTGGAGAGGACGATCGATTGGTTTCGAACGATTCGCTTGGAAGACTATCGACCGCCGACTCCGAATTTCGCGTGACCGCACATCAATTCACACGGATCGCCGGGGAACGGAATGGAAGGATCGAATAGTCGCGCGAAACACCGTGCGACGCGTTGGCAGCTGAAATCCTTGACGCTCGAATTCGGCAATGTTCCCGCGATCATGGGAATTCTCAACGTGACGCCGGATAGTTTCTCGGACGGCGGTCTCTTTTTCAGTCCGCAGACCGCGGTCGATCAAGCCTTGGCGATGGAGGACGCAGGTGCATCCATCCTCGATATCGGAGGGGAGAGCACCCGTCCGTACAGCCAGCCGGTCGACGAGGCGGAGGAACGTCGGCGCGTCGTACCCGTGATCGAAAAGCTTCGAGGAAGATTGGGCATCCCGATTTCGATCGACACGACGAAAGCCACGGTGGCCCGAGCCGCGATCGATGCGGGCGCGGAAATTCTCAATGATGTTTCGGGGCTCGAGGCGGATCCTGCGATGGTCGACTTGGCTCGCGAAACACGCGTCGGCATCTGCGCGATGCATCGCCAGGGGACTCCGCAGAATATGCAGGATAATCCGACGTATGGCAACGTGGTCGAGGAGATCCTCGAATATCTGCGCCAGCGAGACCAGGAATTGAGGGATCATGGCATCGCTCCTGAGCGAATCTGTCTGGATCCCGGAATCGGCTTTGGGAAAACACATGAACACAACCTTCGACTCGTGCGCGAAGCGGATCGATTCTTGTCCTTGGAGCGACCGATTCTCGTCGGCCATTCGCGCAAAGGCTTCATCGGCAAGGTGCTCGGCAACAAGGATCTCCCGCGCGATCACGGAACTCTCGGAGTATCCCTGTGGCTGGCCCAACAAGACGTTCAAGTCCTGCGGGTCCATGATGTCGCAGGTCATGCGCAAGCCCTGAAACTGTTCAGCGCGATCCGGTCGAGCTAACGGCGAACGTCTTCTTCGAAAAGAGAACGAATGCTTCGTCTTCATGCAGGATCTGCCAGGCGGCGCTTTCCTTGGAGTGAATGAATCGATCCAGAAGGGGAGCGGATCGTTGGACCAAGATGAAGTCTGCGGGATAGGTCTCCAGCATCTCGTCCCAGCCGCTGCTCGCGGAATAGAAGCGGTCGTGCATCGGAAGGATCTCCTCGGCGTACGCGACTTCGTATCGACCGTCGAGGCTGACGCGGATATTGGGGTGGCAGCGCCAGGACACATAACCGCCGCTTGCAAACGGAGTGATCATGTTGCCCCTGAGGTTTTCGCGTTCGATAAAGGAGCACGCCTCGACGGGGTAGACCAGCGCGGCATTCGGATCGTTGCTTGGCAAGGTGCTTTGCCAAGGAGCATGCACCCAGGCGAACACTCCGCATACGATCGTGACGATCGTTGCTGCGAAGATCGCTGTGTTTCGAGTCGATTGCAGTTTCGCGATGACGGTGCGGCCCAAGGGAGTCGGGGTCAACCAACCTGGCATGAGGGCCAGCCATGCCGTGCCGTACAGCGAACCGTGACGCAGATGTTTCAGGGCCATGACCGCCGCCAAAAGGCAGAACAACCAACCGCCTAACCGAGTCCATCGTCGCGTCTTGAGTACGTATGCCATGAGAATTGCGCTGACAGCAAAAGCGAGGATGGCGATCCCGGGCTGATAGGTGTACCACAGCGGTTGCCACTCCAGGATGGTTGGCCGCGGCATGCGGATTGCCCGCCACAGGTACGGGGCATAATCCCAACCCCAAGGGTTGATGCCGAGCCCACCGACCAGAAGAACAACCACGATCGCATGGTGCCCGTAGCGTTGACAGGCGTTGGTCCACGTTGCGATCGATTTGAGTTGCGCGAGGTTCAGTGATCCCGAGGGGCTGCAGCACAAAATTCCGAGCCATCGCTCGGCGACGTGCAAGCCCATGAAAGCAACGCCGACGACAAACCCCGCGTGCATGTTCAGCCATGCAATATACATCGCGAACCACGGCGCGATCCAAAAACGCCGTCCCCGCACGTCGGACTGGAGCATCAGCATCTGCGCAGCCAAGAAGACCAGTGTGAAAAGTTGGGCTCGCAGATTACCGAACCCGACCCACATCAATGGGAATACCACGGGGGCACAGGCAGCGACGAGGTAGGGATGGGCGCCATGGTTCCTCGCCAGTCGATAGAGCATCGCCAAAAGGGCCGCGATCAAGATCAATCGCAACCAAGCCATGCCGTCGAGTCCGAGCAAGCTTCGATCGGCGACCCAATACAGAACGAGGCCCGTTCCCCATTCGTGGTGCACGACCGGAGAGATCGTCTTGGTGAATGCAAAAACGTCTTCCGTCGGAAACTCGCCCGTTGCGTACCAGGCCCGCGAGAGGGCCATTTCATGAAACGCGTCGTGCGTCACGTCGCTCAGCCGGACGACATAGGCGAGGAATGCGATCGCTACGGCCACCAAGAGCGAGCTTGCCAGGCGGTTGTCGCGGAATCGACCTAAAAGCATCGCCCGGCGCAGGAATTGCATACCCTCCATTTCGGTCGGTTGCATCTGCGGATTTTTACTTTCTTAGAAAGGTGGATTCCGACGTTCTCATTGCTAGCGGGCACCGATCTTTTTTGGGTTTTTTCCAGAGATTCCCTCAAGATTGACCTGGAGGGGGAATTCGATGCTGACCTAGACTCCCACCTCACCTTCGACGCGGCGCGAGCCGGGGCAGGATGCCCAGCAGCGTCAACCTCCACTCATTGGATCCCTTGCATGGAAGCGCGGACGCTCGTTTTCTCGTTGGCGATTGTCTTGGGACACGTTGGGCAAGGATGGTCGCAAGCCACGCCCCCGGGCAACGTCGCTGCGACTCGCCGATTTGTCGTTGAGACCCCTCATTTCCGTGTGTTCGCCGCCGATCCGGGATTGGCTCAAGAGGTTGGCCAAATGGCCGACGCCTACCGACGGCATCTCGCAGTGCATTGGCTGGGCAGGGAACTCGATCCCTGGGCGGAAAAGGTTCCTGTCATCGTTCAGTCGGCTCCAAACATGCCCGCGAGCGGCGAAACAAAATACACGCTCATGGCGGGCACCGTCCGAGAATTTCGAATGGTTCTGTGCGGATCGCGGGAACGAATCCTGGACAGTGTCTTGCCGCACGAAATGACCCATACTGTGTTGGCTACCCATTTTGCACCCCTAGGTAAACCGGTTCCTCGTTGGGCGGACGAGGGTGCCTGCACGACCGTCGAGGACGAGAGCGAGCGGCGCAAGCACGATACGATGCTGGTTCGCTTCCTGAGCGAGGACCGAGGCATTCCGTTTGCGATGCTTTTCGCGATGCGCGATTATCCTCCGGACATGATGCCCTTGTACGCGCAAGGCTATAGCCTGTGCGCGTTTTTGATCGCGCAAGGCGGGCCCCGCCAATTCATACAATTCCTCGAACGCGGTATGCAGAACGAGGATTGGGCCGCCGCGGTTTCGGAAACCTACGGCTATCCGAAACTCGGTAAGCTCCAGACGGCTTGGAACCAATGGGTTAGCGATGGAGGGGGATCGGTTTCAAACTACACGGCGATCGCGTTGGGATATACCCGCGAGGGTACGGCGACTCTAGCCGCGGCGCCTCTTCCGGTACCGACATCGCCCGTTATGAGTACGACCGGTAAAGGTTTTTACGAAGAGCAATTTCAAAAACATGGTAACCCGATCCACGTCAGCCAGCCTGGTCCCATGCAGACCATGGGTGGACCATTGTATCGCTAGAGCCCCCCTCGCGGCGGAACGGGTTGTTCGTGTCAGTGAAACTGCGCAAACTGTAATAGTCTAGAAAGGCTAGGAAAAGCTTGGGAAAACTGCCCAGATTGACTTTTCAAGAAAATCTCTTTTCTAACCCGAAAAGTAAGCTTGACCGCACCTTCTTAAGACGATTATTCCCCACGATCGAGCTCTACGACGAGCATCTAGTCAGTAACTGGAGCGATAAAGGAGTGTCGCGTTGAAATACTTACATCCCTTACGAACGTTTCGGCTTTTAACCGCGTGCTATGCGGTGACTGCGCCCGTCGTTGTGCCAGCAGGCGCTCTCATAGCCGTGGGTAGCCATACGAAGTGGGCATCAGCACAGCAAGCGGCACCTCAGAATTTGCCTCCGAGCAACCAGCCTCCTTCGACGGCGGAGAATCCGAAAGATTCCAAAGCCAGTCGTGCGGCTGCGGCGTTGCTTCGAGCCAATGGAGGAGATTCCGCCGCCACCAAGTCCAATGCGGCCATGACCCCCGAGCAAACTCGCGATGAAGCGAGCGGGTTGGCCGCGCAAGCCAAAGCAGCGTTGCAGCGAGGCGATCTGGCATCCGCGAAGGAGCTGATCGACCGAGCGGCTGCCCTGCGGGTGCCTGACAACCAATTCGGCCCCAACCACATCAAGCCATGGGATGTCGCCATGGACGTGGAGCGGGCATTGCGTCTGCGGGGCAATCCAGGTGTCGCCACGGCTGGGGCCATCAACCCCTCGAGCGGCGATGTGCGCCCCGGTGTGTTCCAGCCCGGCGCCGATATCTCGAAGGTTGCTCCCGCTGCGAGCAACTCGGTGCCAGGTCTGCTGCAGGATGCCGAGCCCACGGGCCAGGAATGGTACGATCGTGGTGTCGAGGCATTGCGTCTCGGAGATCGCGAAGCCGCTGCAGGTTATTTCAGCAAGGCGTGGAAGAAACAGAACGAACTGGACCCAGCGATCCGCGCTCAACTGAAGGACAAGCTTTTGTATCTTCAATCCCGCTCGGAACCGGAAGCGGTCAGCGCCATACCGAACGAGAGCCGCGAAGCTCTCCAGAAGAAGCAACGATTGTTCGCCGAAGTATCCGGAGAGATTGCGGATGCGGAACGATTGGTCAACGAACAACCGTACGATGCGGTCGATCGACTCAAATCGCTGCGGACCCGGGTTTCCCAGGCGGATGTCGACAACGCGTACCGCAAACAGATGCTGTCCATGGTCGATCGCGTCATCACCAATGTTGAAGCCTGGATGGAACAAAACCGTTCCAGCATCGAACTCGATCAGCGAAATCGCCAAATAGAGGATCGCATCACCCTCGAAGCAGCAACGACTGCCAAGGAGGATGCCCAGGTACAGACGCTCGTCGATCAATACAATGATCTGATGGATGACAAACGTTATGCGGAAGCGGAGATCGTTGCCCGCAAAGTTGAGGACATCAAACCCAACTCGGAGATCGCCGCCGTGATGCGAGGTCGCTCGGTTATCCAGCGACGGATCGAAGAGCAGAAGGAGATTCAAAACCTCAAAGAAGAAGCATTGCTCAACAGCTTCTCCGATGCGGAACGCGCCTCGGCGACTTACCTCCGGGACACCCAACCGCTCCAATTTCCGGCGGTGAAGGAATGGACGCAATTGCGTCGTATGCGGGATAAGTACAACGAGGAATCCTTGGCGTTGCAACCGTCCGAAAAACAAATCCTCGCAACGCTCGAGGAACCTTTTTCGGCAAGCTTCGACCGAAGACCCCTGTCGGAGGCCCTCAAGACGATCTCGGAAATGACCGGCTTGATCATCTTGATCGACGAACCGTCGATCGCCGAAGAAGGACTGCGATCCGACCAACCGGTTAGCCTCGACCTGAGAGGGAATCAGATCAAGTTGAAGAATGTTCTGAAGAACATCCTGGAGCCGCTGAACCTCAGCTACTCGATCAAGAACGAAGTGGTCAAAATCCAGAGCCGGCGGTTCATGCAGCAACAGATGTATAGTAAGCCTTATTCGATCAAGGATCTCGTGATCCCTGTACCGAACTTCATCTCGGACTACAACACCGGGATGGCGGGTGCGATCCAGTCGGCGTATCAGGCCCAGACCAACTATGTTGCGGTAAACCTGCCCGAGCAGGACGGAATGTCGTTGCGGTCCAACAAGCTCGCCAGCATCGATCCCAATACGAACGTGCTTGCTCAGTTCGCTTCGGCTTCTCCCGTTAATCCCGCGATGCTATCGCCGGGGATGGGTGGCGTCGGTGCCGATCCGTTCCCCGCTACAGGTATTGCCAACTCTTTGGGAGGTGCCTCGCTGGCGAACTTCAGTGAGTTGATGCTTTTGATCGAAAGCACGATCACTCCGGATCAATGGCAGAACCAAGGTGGAACATCCACGATGATGCCGTTTCGCCAGAACCTGAGCTTGATCGTCAACGCTCCGCAAGAAACGCATGAGCAGATCGCAGATCTTCTCAAGAGCCTTCGCGCCTTGCAGAACTTGCAAGTCTCGATCGAGCTGCGGTTCATCCAACTGCAAGATACCTTCTTCGAAAAAATGGGGGTCGACTTCGACGCCCAGTGGGACGACAAGCTGCGCCGTATCCCTCAAGAAGATTCGGGACCAAGCGTGGCGGTCGGTTTGAGCGGTCCTACCATCAAGGCGCCCGTTCTGACCACGGACTTCGATATCCAACTGCGTAACGGTAGCTTTGGAGTGAACCCACCCTTCGGTAATCCCGACTTGAATGCTGGTTCGCAAATCGGTGTCGCGATCCTCAGCGACTTGGAATTGTTTTTCTTCCTCCAAGCCGCCCAGGGGAACAGCCGCCAGAACGTTCTGCAAGCTCCGAAGGTTACCATGTTCGACGGTCAGATCGGCACCATCAACGACTCCGCAGTTCGGCCGTTCGTGATCGGCTTCGACCCTGTGGTTGGGGACTTTGCCGTCGCCCAGCGTCCGATCATCGTGGTCCTGAGCGAAGGCACGCAGATGAACGTCCAATCGGTGGTCTCGCAAGACAAGCGATTCGTTCGGATGACGCTCATGCCGCAGTTCACCCGGCTCGAATCAACCGATCGCGAATTCACCTTCCAAGGCCGCAAGTCGACCAAAACCGGAACGAGCATCCTCAATCCGGATGGAAAGCCTTCGGGAGGCCGAAACAACGAGGAGGAGATCATCGAAGGTACAACCTTGCAACAACCCACCCTGGGAACGACCTCGGTTAGCACGACGGTGAGCGTACCTGACGGCGGAACGATTCTGATGGGTGGTATCAAACGGCTCCGAGAAGGTCGAACCGAACGGGGAACACCGATCCTGTCGAAGATTCCCTACATCAACCGCTTGTTCCGCAACACCGCCATCGGCCGCGAAACCAGCACGCTGATGTTCACGGTCACGCCTCGGATCATCATTCCTCAGGAAGAAGAAGAGGAACAGGGCCAACCGCGACCCTAAGGTCAGCGGCCCTGGAAGACTTCGGTTTCACACGAGAGCCCCGAAATTTCGGGGCTCTTTTCGTTGTGGGAGCTCCCCCTCCCAACCCGACGCGCGGGCCGGGAATAGCTTGGGGCCCCTAGGATCGGGTGAGGCGGGAAACCATTTTTCGGAAATCGGGAAAAATAACTCGAACCTTTTGAATTCTCCCGCATTCTTACGATAGGCCCGCCGAAGCATCGATTCGGCGGTTCCCCCGATTCGGTTTTGTTGAATTTCTCGCTGCGATCCGCTAAGATCAGATGCGAGGTTTGGCGATTGCCGAACCCACTCATGTTCCTGTTTGTTTCAACTCATGCTGCGCTGAAATCGGTGCAGGGAGGATGCCATGCGATTGGTGAATGTAGCTCAACGATTGATTCGCGTTCTTGCGGAAAAGCAAAGACGTACGGATATCGTTTTGAACAACACCTCGGGCCGCCTCCTAGACCTTCTAGTAGCGCACTTAGGTATGTCGAGCATGCATCCGGGCTCCGGCCCCCATGCGATGCGAGGCTGGTATTCGACGAATGGATGTTTCTGCGAGCTAGGGAATTGCCTCAGTGCAAGCCCCCGACCCGCCTTTGCATTCCAACGAGCCTGCCTTTCGACATTACGGACTGGTCTTTAAAGCCCAATCCGTGACCCGGTGACTGGAAAACTTGGACGGTTTTCTAGAAGCCAACCAAACCTAAGTCACCCTTCGCAAGCCACTGCTGGCTTGACTTTCCCGGGTTTCATTTGAACCTGGCGGAAGCTCATCACGGCGAGGGTCGGTTTGCGGATGGCGCCCAATCCACCTCAAGCGAATTCTGCGTCAACTCGAAGGTTGAATGCGGATCGCAAGGAGCATGAGACATGACCGCCCTGTTGGAAAATGGACAAGATTTCGAATTGCTCGACTTGGTCGCTCGCGCTCGCGCAGGAGATCGCGATGCCATGAGCGAACTGTTTCAGCGATTCCAAAAGCATGTGCTGGCGATCGCATTCAAGCGGCTCGGCGACTGGGATGAAGCCCAGGACCTTTGCCAGGATGCGTTCTTTCAGGCGTTCCGCAAACTCGATCAATTGAAAGTCGACGCAGCCTTTCCAGGCTGGTTGCAACAGATCGTTGTTCGGATGGCGATCAATCGCACCACGCGCCGAACGCGTCTCGCGCACGTCGATCAAGAGATCCTGGAAAACACGATCTCGGTGGATGGCGAGGCGTATGAAGGGGCGGTCCGAAACGATGTCACGAAGCATGTTCGGCTCGGTTTGGCACGGCTTAAAACCGTGGATCGGGAAACCTTGGTCGCTTTTTACGTCGACGGCCAGTCCTTAAGCGAGATGAGCCTTCGGTTCGAAGCTCCCATCGGAACGATCAAGCGCCGGTTGCATACGGCCAGGAAACGGCTCGCGAGAGAATGCGATTTCCTGATCTCGGTCTAGAATGACAGAATCGGATCGGTGTCGTCGGAATGGCTACACCGATCCCCGTGGAGACGATCGTCGTCAATCTTCGTCGAAATCTCAGTGGGTCAACAAACTGACGCCGCTCGCCGTCGACACGGCTTGGACGCCCAAAGCATAGGGGTCATACGGAGCGCGCTGCCGCAAAGCAGGTGCCGTCGTTCCTGGACGATACCGCCCAACACTCGGTACGTCCTCGAAGGGGCCGTTCAAGCAGTAGAGGTAGGGCGTACAGAAAATGCCGGTATAGAACCGCGCTCCCGACAGGATCGGTTGGAGAGGCGGGCAAGTCTCGTGCCCATGGTTCTCCAACATGATGTCTTCGTAATACGTCGGTTGATGGCAAAACACCGGTGCGACCCAAGGCTTGTTCGAATAGGTCCAGCCCGTATCGCGATCCGGTCCGAAGGGGAGTGGGATGGGGACAGGCAATCGACCCAAGGTTGAGTCCGTGGGAAGCTGGGCGGTTCCAATGCCCGCCAGGGACGTGTTGGGAATCCCTAGAGGTTGAACTTTGAGCGGTTCCTGGATTCCCGTCATCGGCGCGGCAGAAACGACAGGCGCCGCATCGCCCGCCCCTGGAATCGTCGTCAGTTGCACCTCTTGCCGCACGTCCTGTGCCAGCAGCCCGGTTGTGCCAAGGCAAGCATTGATTCCGAATCCCATCCCTACCGCGAGGAGTTTTCGAAGCACAAATCGAGGCTCTGTGCTGGATCGCAACCGTGACATCCTGCAGCCCTATTCATCCGTGATGTATTGAAAAGTCGGCCTTAGGGGTTGCCAGTGCGAATCGCACTGGTGGCCGACGAACTGTGATTCGGCACAATACGAATCATCACTTCATCGCCTACAATTGAAATGGCGAGGACGCCGAGACGGGCGGTCCATTAAACCGACTAAGCGGCAAGCTTTATCGCAAAAAAAAAGCGCGGTCGAAAACCGCGCTCCTTTCATAGCCCATCCCTAAGCGGCTCCATTTGCCGTAGGGTGGGTTTTCTTCCAGTACTGGAGTGCAGCACGAATATCCTTCAAGTGCATCCAGTGACCGTGAGTCTTCGTGGTGCTGGAAACCATGGTCTCCGGAACAATCTCGCCTTTCTCAATCTTCTTGAGAAAGTCGATTTCCGAAATCGGTCCCACAGTTTTCGCCCCGCCGAAGAATCCCTTCTTCATAAAGTACCATTCAGCGGACATAAGTCCCTCCTCGATCGGCAAACAACAGAAAATACGATGATTGCTGGTATTAACCGAGGTTCGGACCACTCGCTGTCAGGTCATTCGAACACCCTAGTATATCGGAAGTTGCTGCCAAGTTTCCAGACTTCCCGGGTTTTTTCCGATCCGTTTGATCCGTGGAGCCAAAAACCTTTCGGATTCCGGTTCTTGGGAACGGGGAAACGGATTGGCGGATTGTCGCGGCGTGAAGCTTTGGGAGCGGTTCTCAGGATGCCGAACTCAGGATGCGGAGCTGCCTCGAGATCGCGGATCATGGGCTGCGTACAGGCGATCACCTCGGCGCTGAATTCCCTGTGCAACCGCTAAACTCTCCGTGGGTCGCACTGTGTGCCCCAGCGTCTCGAGCCCCCGGATCGTTTCGGGCGTGATGGCATACGGGTCCGTTCCTCGAACGGCGGTTTCGACAGCCAGCGTATCGGGTCGCCATTGATGGTGGATTCGGGTGCCGGCGATGGCGTCCGAGATCGATTGCTCGAGGTCCAAGGTCCGAACCAGGATCTGCAGCGTGGCACTGATGATCCGCGGGCCTCCCGCCGCACCGCAGGTGACACAAGGAAGGCGATCGGCATCCAAGACCAGCGAAGGGCTCATGCTCGAGAGGGGGCGTTTGCCGGGAGCGACGGCGTTGGCAAACGAACCGACCAAACCAAATGCGTTAGGTGTACCCGGTGCAAGACTGAAGTCATCCATTTCGTTGTTGAGGATGACTCCTGTACCAGGGACCATGACTTTGCTTCCCCAGGAGGTGTTGACCGTGCAGGTCATGGCCACCCAGTTGCCGCTCCGGTCGGCGACCGTCAAGTGGGTTGTGTGCTTGCGATCTTCCGCTTGGCCGGGGATTTCAGCGGAGGGGTAGGGTTCTGGGTCGCTCCCGGGAGGGGACCCGCGCACGATCCCCGCCGAGGCTGCGGACGCCGAGAAATCCTGCATGCGGGACCGCAGATACTCCGCATCCAGCAACCCGTTAGGGACGTGGACGAAATCGCTGTCGCCCAGCCAGTAGGCGCGATCGGCGAACGCACGTTTCATGCACTCAGCGACGAGATGGTACCCATCGACGCTGGAATTTTTGAAAGAGTTCGAGACCGAATCGCGACTGAGCATTCCGAGAATCTGCGCGATATGGATTCCGCCGGAACTCGGTGGAGGGAATCCAATAACGCAATACCCTCGGTACGCGATGGGCAAGGGCGGGCGATCCAACGCTTGATAGCGTGCGAAATCGCTTTCCTTCAACAGGCCGCCGATACTCGACAGGTAGGCGCAGGTTGTTCTTGCAAACTCGCCGGCGTAAAACCAATCGCTTCCGCGTTCGGCGATGGCGCGTAGGGTATCCGCTAAATCCTTTTGCACGAGGAGATCCCCTTCTCCGAGCGGTTCTCCGTTCGCCTTGAGAAGGACATTGCGCGACGCCGGGAACCGCTTCAGGTCCTCGGCCTCGCGTTCCAGGGTGCGGGCGGTTGATGGACTGGCGGGATGGCCTTGATGGGCAAGAGAGATGGCATGCTCGAAAAGGCTCGCCCAGGGCAGGGATCCATGCGCGCGATGCATTCGGTCCATGGCCGCGATTTGGCCGGGAACCCCCGCGGCCAGAGGGCCTGTTTGGCTTAGTGTCGGGTCTGGTTTGCCATCGCGCAGGAACCGATGTGGGAGGGCAGCGGAGCCGGCCGTTTCTCGGCCATCGATGGCTCGAATCCGTCCATCGGCAAGACGGATGAGGGCCAGGCAGCCCCCGCCGATTCCGGAATTGTGTCCGTCGACGACTCCCAAAACCAACGCGGCGGCGATCGCCGCGTCGATGGCGTTACCTCCCTTTTGCAAGATCTCCTCGGCGGCCTGGGTCGCGAGCGGATGGACGGTTGCCGCTGCATGATTGGTGGTGAGCGGAACGGCTTGTCTCTCTTGGATGGCGGATGCTTTCCCTGCCGTCATCCACCAACCCAGGCTAGCACCTGCCGCGAGTTGCGATACAAAATGACGCCGTGTAACCATGATCTCTCAAATTCGGATGGACTTGCCATGAAACCCCAAGCGATCGAACGGACGTTGGGGGAGCGCGTTCGCTGGTCCATTGTACAAGAAGCTTCGGCATACAAAGCGGGAAACGTTCATCCGGGCGCTCGATTCGCCGACATGGATTATTCGGTTTTTGTGGAGGCCGCGCAGGCCATCGGAGAGGCGGTCCAACGCACCATCGATCTTCCGCTCGGTCAGATGGTAGGGGAATGCACAAACGCGATGCTCCACGCTACGGGAATCAACACGAGCTTGGGCACGATTTTGCTGCTCGCTCCCCTCGTGCAGTGCGATCGGCATGGGTCCGGAGGGAGCGTTCGCGCGAGGATGCGGAATGCCCCCGGGAGCGAGGAAGTGATCCAACGGTTTCTCGAGGGGACGACCTTCGACGATTGCTCCAGGATTTACCGGGCGATCGCAAGCTGTAAGCCTGGAGGCCTGGGAACCTCCCAAGGAATGGATGTGTTCGCTCCCCCTCCTTCCTCGATTCTTTCTGCGATGCGGTTCGCCGCTTCCTGGGATGATATTGCCCTCCAGTATACCAATGGGTATCGCGAGGTAGCCGATTACGCGCGGCGGCTGGTATCGAGTCCATGGAGGGAGATGCCGTTGCCCGACGCGATTCGCGTGTTGCAGTTGGCGATTCTCTCGGAACGCGTCGACAGCTTGATCGTTCGCAAGTGCGGACTTCCGGTCGGGCTCGAGGTGCAACAACGCGCTCGGCTTGTCCAGCAATCAGCTCCTTACGGCACCGCGTTGTTCGAGACGAATTGGGCCCAGTTCGATTCCTTTTTGCGTCACGACGGTCATCGCAAGAACCCGGGTACTACGGCGGACTTGATCGCGGCAGCTTTATACCTTGCGAGCGATTCATGGACTTGATCAATCCCCCGAATCGCGCTCTGCTACGATCGCTGCGTTCGGCGAAACCGATCCGGGATCCCGACGTATCTCAAGGCTACGTGATGGAGCAGGAACCGGTCGGCTGCGGCCGTACCGTTCGGAGCGCGACCTATTTCTTGACCGGCAGCGAATGCCGCTTCACATGCAGCTATTGCGATTTGTGGAAGTACACGATCGATGCGCAGACACCTCGAGGGAGCTTGGTGAGGCAGATCCAGGCGCTCCACGATACCTCGCAGTCAGCCCGCGAAGGGGTTGAATGGTTGAAACTCTACAATGCAGCCAATTTCTTCGATCCGTACAACGTGCCTGCCGAGGATTATGCCGCAATCGCTTCCTCGTGCGATTCGTTCGCGCGCGTGGTGGTCGAGAACCATGCAGCATTGACCTCGACTCGACAAGGCCAATCGAAGATCCGATCCTTCCAATCGATGCTTCAGCCCGAACTCGAAGTGGCGATGGGGCTTGAGACCATCGATCCCGATGCGATGCGATTGATGAACAAGTCGATGCGGCTCGAGGAATTCGACCGCGCCTGCGAGACACTTTTGCAGTTCGGTATTTCGATTCGCGTTTTCGTGATTTTGCAGCCGCCTGGTACCCGTATCGATTCCTCGTTGGACTGGGCGGTGGAATCCTGCCGCTATGCTTTTCGGCGAGGTGCCCAGCGCTGCAGCATCCTGCCGGCTCGGCGGGGAAACGGCTGGATCGATCAATTGGAACGCGAAGGAGCTTGGATTCCGCCGGATCTGACGCTGGTGGAATCGACGATGCGAGCTGCGCTGGATGCCGGGACGTCAACCGACCAGATCGTGACGATCGACTTATGGGACTGGGAGTTATTGGCGGGAGGGTGTGATGCCTGCCGGCCGTCGCGACGGAATCGGCTGATGACAATGAACCTCGAGCAACGTACAGTATCTCAAGATTTCTGCGCCGTTTGTGACCCAACGGGTGCCCCTCACTAGATCGAAGTACCGTCGATGGATTATCTGTACTATGCAATCGCATTGGGGCCGATCGGGCTTTATTGGATGATGGTCGGCTATTTGTACCAACGTCCCCATCCCATGCTGATCAATGCGGCGCAGGACACCCTCTTGTTTGGATTGGGATCCGTTGGGCTAATCTTGATCGGTCCGATGCAATTGTTTTTTCCGAATGCGGCCTACTCGATTCTGGGCGCTTGGACATGGTTCTTCTTGTTGTGCCTGTACGGATTTATCGTGCTGTTTGTCTCGCTGAATCGGAGACCGCAGTGGACTTTGTACGGAGCGAATGCGGCAGCGTTGCGAGGAATCCTGGGACGCGTTCTCGAGGAGCAGGGGATCGAACATGCGTGGCACGAGTCGATCCTGGTAGTTCCAGAACTGGGGATTCACGCCATGGTTGAGCCAGCGAATGTGTCGGATCGCGCAGCCCAGTTGACTCGATGCGGACGGCAGCAAGACATCGCCGGCTGGCATCGGCTCGAGCGCTTGGTCACCGCCAAGCTGGAGAGTGAAAGTTCCAGCCGAGGAGGTTTGCCCTGGATGATCGTCGGGATTGCGGTGGTTGCCGCCGCGATCGGAATGCTTTGGCTAGATATCGACAAACTGATGCTCGCCTGGGAACAGCTATAGTTTATCGCTGCGGAGCAGCACCCGCATCCCGAACACTTCTTCGAACAACTCTCCCGACTGACGGACGGTGAGCTGTTCGAGAGAAACGTCCTCGATTCCATGGGTGATGATCACGAGCCGATCCTCTTCCCGGCGACAGCGGATATTGCTGATGCGCTGCGATCGCGATTCGTCCAGGGCGATGGCGAGACGCAGGATGGCGGATAGCTTTGCGACGGCGACTCGATCGTTTCGGTCGAGAGTCGAGTAGCCTTCGTGCTCCGGTTGAGGGGATGACCTGCGATGGTAGCGAACCACGAGGGATACCAGGAGTTGGTCCCGTTCGGATAGGCCGAACAATTCGCTATTGCGAATGATATACATCGCGTGCTTGTGATGGCTCCTCGCATTGATGAACAGACCGATTTCGTGCAGGATGGCAGCGAGGTAGAGGATCAATTCCATCCGTTGGTCGAGATGATGCTCCTCGTGCAAGTCCGCGAACAGCTTGCGGGAGAGGCTTGCGACATGCCTGGCATGGGCTTCGTCGAAGGCCATTTTGCGCCCGAGATTGATGGCGGATCGGACGATTTGATTTCGAAATTCAGCCGTCCACGCATCGCGTACTGCCATATCGTTGAGAAGCCCATCTCGCAGATTGGTCTCGGCGACATTGATGACCGGGCAATTGAATTCACGTGCGAGCAAGGCATAGCTCATCAAAGCCGGCCACAAGGTCTCCGCGTCGGAGTAGCTGATCGAGAAGCGGCTGACCAACTCGTCTTCGTTGAGGTTCCCGACGTATCGGGCGAACTCCATCAAGCGATCGGTTTCCACCGATCGGAGCGATTTCTCCGTCTTGATTCCTTCGATGTTCGAAACCGCCAGTCGCACA
Source organism: Planctomycetota bacterium (assembly GCA_046342615.1). GTDB lineage: Bacteria > Planctomycetota > Planctomycetia > Pirellulales > Pirellulaceae > JBKCUI01. Next base: position 15,422 of record JBKDPB010000212.1, read on the forward strand.
TCCCCGCCCAAGGCGACGATTTGGATCTCCTTGCCGGCATCCACATGTTCAAAAATCTGGTGCACCAGACGCCGAATCTGCGTCTCGATGATGGCTCGTTGTTTGGTATGCGAGGTTTTGAATTTATCGACCTGCTCGAGAATTCGCAGCGATCCGAGGCGATACGTGTTCGAGTAGAGCACATTGCCTCCGCGAACCGCCAGCACCTCGGTGCTGCCACTCCCCACTTCCACGACGATGGTCTTTACCGAAGCCAGGACCGGGTTGGACTGCAGCAGCGATTGGATCCCCATGTAGGTGATGCGGTTGACTTCCGCTTCGTCCAGCGATTCCACTTCGAGGCCGGTTGCGATGTAGATCCGATCGATAAAGGCGAGTCGATTCGAGGCCTCGCGGACGGCGCTCGTTGCCACGACGCGAACTTGGTCGGGACGGCTGATCCCATATTCCTGCATCAATCTCCGATAGCTTTTCAGAACGCGAACGCACTCTTCGATACTGCGACGACTGATTCGTTGAGAGGTGAACGTGTCCTTCCCCAGCGATACGCCTTGGGAAACCTGATCCAGGGTGCGAACGACTCCAGCGCTGTCGATCTCAGCGATCGCCATGCGCACACTGGTTGAACCGATGTCGACAACAGCCACCGGACGGCTGGCTGCCGTGGGTTGCGACGGACCCATCCGGCCTTTCGAGATCGATGACATAGTCGAGGGTAGCTCCTTGGAAGATTCGATCTTACCGCACCAGGGAGTTTGATCCCAGCCAGTTTCCGAAGAGCGGTCAAGATTGCGTTCCCTCAAGCCGCTCGCGCTTGCAAACCACCGTTTCGTTCCGTGTAGGCCTCCAGGCATAAATCCAGCAATTGGCCGGCACTCCCCTCCCAGGAGGTGGGAGCAGACCGCTGGGTTGCCGGTTGCCATGCACCAGGCTTGTCCCGGATCGATTCCCACGATTGAATCGCTCGAGCTAACGACTTTGCGCATCCCAAGGCGAAGAACTCGCACTGATCACCACCCACTTCGCGGTGGATCGGCGTGTCGCTGACAAAGGTCTTCTTGCCATGCCACAAGGACTCCACAATCGGCAATCCGAATCCCTCGACGATGGAGGGCAACAGCACGCCCGACGCATGCTGGTAGGCATGCAATAACTCCGCGTCGTTGGCGTCGTGGAAAACGTAAAGGCCTCGACCAAGCATCGGATGCTTTTGAATCCGTTCGATCACATCGGCGCACATGGAACCCATCCTGCCGAACATGCAGAGCTTCAGTTGAGGATCCTGGGCCCACAATTGCTCGAACGCATCGATGGCTTGATGATGGTTTTTGCGAGGATCAAAACTACCGACCATCAAGTAAGGAGAATACCGATCGGACCTCGAGAACAGGTTCGAAATCTCGGGTCGGATTCCACCCTGGGCGTACGCGATCTCGGCTCCGAGTACAAACGAGCGAATATCCCTGCAAACGGGCTGGTCGCTGGGAGTTAACTCCTGGTCGATAAAGCGGGCGACGTCGTCTCGCACCGTGCGGGAAATCGCCACAATCAGGTCGGAATTCCAAATGACCTGTTCGAGGTACCGGCGAAATTTCTGGCTTCGCTTGCTCCCCACGAATTGAGGGTGGGTCAGCGGAATCAAATCGTAGACCAAGGTCGCGACAAACGCTCCCGATTGGCGATACTTGGCGACCGTGCTCCAGATCTCGGGCGCTGTCCAGTAGGCATCCGGTAGAATCAAAAGATCGCTCGACGTGGGAGAAACAGCCGCTCCGCGAACATAACGCGTGCCTCTCACCACGTGCGAGTAAAGCATATGAGGAATCTTGTAGCCACCGAGATGACTGGGGCTCGGTCGAAACCACTTCCTCAACGTCGCGTTGGGCCAACGGTCTGCAATCGCTAAGGGCAGTGCCTGGAACCACTTGGGCACAAACTCCGTCGTGTTCGCCTCCCAACGGGACATGCGATGCAGCCCTCGCTGGAACGCGCCGTCAATCGGAAAAAAATGGTCGCGGATGTGGGTTGCGACCTGAGGTGTGTCCAAGCCGCGAGCAGAAGCGATCAACGGGAGCTGCTGACACAGGTTGCGCACAACACGCTCGATCCCGGTGTTCTTGCCAGACCCCGCTGTGTGGGATGCATCAATTGTGATCCGAACAAAGCTCATAGCGACCAACGCACCAATCCCTGGCTCCACACCGTCCCTGGCTCTCCGCGGTCCTCGGCTCTTCATCGCCTCGGTGCGGGATTCGCCCCCTCGCAACGAGCACCGTTGTACCCGTCGAGTCACTCCCGACGCAAGATCAGGCGTTGGCTAGCAAATGATCAACCCGACAGCTGCTGCAAACCCGTTTTGATCGAGGCGAGCCGATCCCGGACCCGCAACTTGGCAGAGGTTAACTCGGCTGGATTTCCGACGGGCTCAACACCAAATAGGTAGTATTTGATTTTCGGCTCGGTTCCCGAGGGTCTTACCGCCACGGCATTTCCCGAGGGAATGCTTTCGCCGGGTAACGCCAAGTCCAGGATCAGCATGTTTCCTCGAGGAGCGTCCAGCGGCCTGGTGGTCCCGTCCTGGAATCGGATCACGAGGTTTCCATAGTCGCGGACTTGCGCAACAGGCATGCCAGCGATGGCGGAGGGAGGTGAAGTTCTCAGGTTTTTCATCAATTTTTCCATCTGAGCCATGCCTTCGCTTCCCTCCATTTGGACATTCACTTGGTCTTCCAGGAAGGCTCCATGCCGAGCGAGCAGTTCATCCAAGCGTTGATGCAGTGTCGCGCCGCGGGCTTTCAGAGAGGCAGCCAGTTCCGCCATGAGCAGGCAGGCCACCGCGCCATCTTTGTCTCGAACATGTTGTCCAGCCAAGTATCCGTGGGATTCCTCGGTCCCGAACAGAAAATGCTCGGGGCCGCACTGATCCATCATGCCGGCGATCCACTTGAAACCGACATGCAGGTTTCCTTCGCAGCGGACCGAGTACGATTCAGCGATCTTGCGAGTCAGTTCGGTGGTGACGAGAGTCTTGATTACGTAGGATTTCGGTCCGATCTTGCCGGCGTTTCTCGCTTGGCAGAGAACGAAATCGGTCAGGAGCGCCCCGAGTTGATTTCCGTTGAGAGTGGACCAGGGACTGTCGGGTTGGGAGGTCCGGGGCGCGGCGCATCCCATGCGATCGCAGTCGGGGTCGGTTGCGAGGGCCAGGTCCGCGCCTCGGTTGCGCGCGTAATCGATCATCGCATCAAAAACCTTTGGATTTTCCGGGTTGCTGACATGTCCGGGCACATTCGGGAAATCGCCGTCAGGCTTAGCATGGGCTGGGAAAATATCGACATCGGTAAATCCAGCGCCCTGCAGAACTCGGGGCACGACGAAGCCACCTACGCCATGGAGCGGTGAGAACACGATCTTGCATTGCTTGGGCCCGCCCCAACTCGTCAGGAGTGCCGCGCGTTCAAATGCCTCGTCGATCTCCGCGGTAACGATTCGGATTTTGCCTTCGCGGCATCCTTGATCGAAGGGTAAATGTCGAATGACATCGCAATCCATCACCCGATCGATGATGGCGGCGTCGTGTGGCGGCAGGACTTGGCCACCGGTGGACCAATAGACTTTGACTGCATTATCGCTCGGGGGATTGTGCGAAGCGGTCACCATGATTCCGCACGTGCAAACAAAGTGTCGGACGGCAAACGAAAGTTGGGGGGTTGCTCGGTAGTCATCCAGGAAATAGATGGTGAAGCCATTGGCCGCCATGATTCCGGCGCACCATTCGGCAAAATGTCGCGATCGATGCCGGGTATCGTAGGCGATGGCGCACGATAGGGATGCGGATTTTTCCGGCAAACCGAGGATATAGTCCGCTAAGCCTTGGGCGCTCTCGCCAATGGTTCGGTCATTGATCGCATTGGAGCCGATGGGATACATGCGACCACGGCGTCCCCCGGTTCCAAACGGGATGATGGTCCAAAAAACGTCGTCCAAACGCTTCCAATCCCCCCGCTGGATATGTGCGAGGAGTTCGGGACGATAATCCGCGTACCTTGGCTGGGTCAACCACGCGTTGATATGGGTTTGGGCTCCCGGCGTTAACTGCCCTGCTCGCACTGCCTGATCGACCTTGGCGGTCGCCTCGTCCAAAACTGAATCCGCATTCACAATCTGTCCGCCCGCCCGTTCGAAGAAGGAAAAATAAAATCCGGTCCGATTGTAAGGGCGGCTTGTCCAAGCGGACAGCCACCCTCGCTCGGATGGCTCAAAGGCGTTGTGAAATCAAGGGAATTCGTGGATCAGCGACCTCCTCGGCGCGAACCGCTCCGGGTTGGCTGGGGGACTTTCCGGGAGCTCGAGGAACTTTCTCTGGCGTGCGAGCATCGTAAGTCAAGGTCTGTTTTGTTGACACGAAAAACAGCCCAACTAGCATAGAGAAATCGGTCTGCGGGGTCCCGCTTGTGTCCATCATGAAATGGCACGAGTCGGACTCCACGTCCAATTTGGGCCGCCGATACGCGCAGAAGGTCTCTTGAATCCCCTGGAAACGAGCATGTCCCAACAGTCTCATCCCCGTCGTCGTCGCACCATGGACCGGACCACAAAAGCGGAGGCTCGGGCAAAGCGTCGCCCCTTCATCGAAGTCTTGGAAGATCGTCGCCTGATGACGATCAATCTGGACGACCCGAGACTTTCCTATCCGGCCATCGGAAAATACACGGCATATTTGCCTCCCGGAATCAGCTACAACGACTACGCGAGTCGCGCGAATCAAAGCACCCGAGGAAGCGGAGGGGGAGGTGGGACCAATCCATCGGGCGAAGCGGGCGGTACGCTCAACGTCACGGAAGTCGAACCGAACAATTTGTTCTCTCAAGCCAACCCCGTTAACCTAGGAACGGCGGCTGGCAAATCGCAAGTGGTCAATGTGCTGGGGACATTGCCTTCCTCCGGTGGAACGGGAGGTTTGCCGGGTACGACCTCGGACGTCGATTTCTTCTCGATGGATTTGCGGGCTGGCGACATCATCTCCGTCGAGTTGACAACCAACAGCCTCTTCCAATTCGATGTCGCTCTATTCAATTCGAGTCAGTCGGAGGAAATCGGGACGACCCGCGAGGGGCCCGGCGGCAACAGTACCTTCCTGCCACCCTCTAGCCCGCTTGCGAATTCGACGGCCGCTATTTGGCTTGCAACAACGATTCCCCAAGATGGAAAGTACTTCCTCCGCGTCGCGGATGGTGCGGGAAGCTACACGCTGAAACTGAAGGCCTACCGAAACTCCATCGAGGCGGAGCCAATCGGTACTCGCCAGATCGTCTATCTGGATTTCGACGGTGCGATTTTGGATGCCAGCACCTTCGGAACAGGTTTTTCGGCTCGTATCCCCTCCATGATCGACACGTTGTCCCAGTATGGATTCCAGGAATCCGAAGAGAGTCAGCTGATCGATTTGATCACCAACCGGTTCACGTACACTTTTACCGGCGTGCTCCCCACCAAGGGTGGCAACGGATACTTCTCCGCGGATGGGCGTCCGGGTGCTTTTGATATCGAAGTCCGAAACAGCCGCGACCACGCGGACCCCTGGGGGTTGCCGAACGTCTCTCGTATTGTTTTCGGTGGAGGCATCTTCGACTTGGGGATCCCGACCGTCGGTATTGCTCAGTACATCGACGTTGGAAACTTTGAAAGGGAAGACACCGGCATCGTCCTGTTGGAACCTTTCTTCGACTTCGGCATTGAGGATGTGCCTCGAGCACCCAGCAAGTCACTTTCTGAGGTTTTTGCCTTGGCCGCCGCCAACGTCGGCGCTCACGAAATGGGACACCTCCTCGGCGCATTCCACCAGGACAATGCCAACCGCAACGTTACGATGATGGACTCGGGCAGCCTTCCTTTTGAGCAATCGCTGATCAGAGTGGGTGCCGACGGAATTTACGGTACGCCAGATGACGGCGATTTGCAGTTTGGTCGAGATCGATTTCAACCGTTGGAAAGCTACACGGGTACCGTCGATCACGCGAAGACCGTTGCGTTCGCGCTCTCGACCGGAACTCGCGGTGGGTTGGTCAATGGACTGGTGTACAACGATGCCAACCGCAATGCGGTTCAAGACGGGACCGAGGGCACGCTGTCCGGTTGGCAAGTCTATGTTGACACCGACAACGATGGTGTTCGCGATTCCGGCGAACCGACGACGACGACTGATTCCTCCGGCCGATACTCGCTCCCGTTGGGTGCCGGCACTTACAATCTGAGGGTTATCTATCCATCGGGGTGGGTTGCTTCGACTGCATCGGAAGCATTCAAGACCGTCACGGTCACCTTGGGTGGAACGGCCAGTGCGAACTTTGGTGCCGCGTTTCCAACCGTCGGAGCGACGGGCTTCAAGTGGTTGGATATCAACGGCAATGGAATTCGAGACACCAGCGAACCAGGGTTGGCCGGTGTTTACATCTACCTCGATTTGGACGGTGACGGTCGGCCGGACATCGGCGAACCCGCAGCTCTCAGCAAGGACGATGGGTCCTACACGCTGACTCCGCCGGGACCTGGAACGTACCAAATCCGTGAAGTCGTCGATCCTGGTTATGTTCAAACGTTCCCTGCCTCGGGCTTCCACTCCGCCGTATTCGATGGAAATACGCCGCTCAAGGGGTTCGACTTCGGGAACCGAGAATCGTCCGACTGGGGTGATGCGCCCGCGCCTTATGCGACCACACGTGCACAGAACGGTGCGTCCCACGGTGTTCTTGCTGGATTGCGGCTCGGTGCTGCCTGGGACTCGGAACTCGATGGTTCTAACTCAGCAAACGCAGACGCGGATGACTTGAATGCTGCGGTGGATGACGAAGACGGCGTCACGCTCTTGAGCCCGCTCGTTCGTGGGGACGGCCAAAACTCGATTCGAATCAGCGTCGTCAATACCATCGGTACCGCGGCATATGTCCAAGGCTGGATCGATTTCAACGGCAACGGTTCCTGGACCGATGCCGGCGAACAGATCATCACGAATCTGTTGGTGACCGCGGGCGACAATATCGTCAACTTCACGGTGCCATCGAACGCAGTCAGTCGAACCGGCGCCCGATTCCGCCTGTCGCAGACATCGGGACTCGCTCCGACCGGGCGAGCAGCCACGGGCGAAGTCGAAGATTACATGTTCAATATCGTCGATGGTCCTCGACGCAATGTGCAGGACGACCTCTTCACGGTCACTCGGAACAGCACGTCCAATCAGCTCGATGTGCTTGCAAACGACTTCGTGCCCCCGAGCGACTCCATCGCTGCCGTTCTGCTGACGCAACCGACGCAGGGAGGAGCTGTTAATCTCGGCACGGGAAATATCGTACGGTACACGCCGGCTCGAGGATTCTTTGGACAAGATTCGTTTACCTACACCGTTGTCTACGGGTCTGGGAAACGAGAAACGGCGAACGTTACGGTCAACGTCGTTCTCCAGTTTATCGACCCGATCGCTGTGGATGACTCCTACGACATTCCCACCGATTCCACCTCCTATCCGCTCAACGTGTTGCTCAACGACATCGAAGGTCGGAACGGAGCGTTGACGGTCACAAGTATTTCGACTCCGAGCCAAGGCGGCTCGGCGATCATCGGCAGCGGCGGTTTGAGCATTCGCTACACGCCTCGTCGAGGTTTTGGTGGTACCGAGCGATTTACGTACACCGCAGTGGACGGGGCTGGCAAATCGACGACCGCGAATGTGACGGTTCACACGCTCGGCGGCGATCGCCTCGATGACGATGTGCAGTTCAGCTTCGCTTTCTACAGCATGTCCGGCCAACCGATCACTCGCGTCACCCAGGGTGATCAGTTCCAGGTCTACGTATACACCTACGACCTGCGACCTGACCGTGGATTGTCCCAGTCGCCTCCGGTCACCATCGTCGATCCAGGTGTTTATGCCTCGTACCTCGACGTGCTCTACAGCTCAACCTTGGTACAACCAGCCAGCCCGGGTACCAATACGACCCTGGACTTCGCGAACATTCCTCAAGGACTCTATCTGAGCGGCGTTTCTGGAACCGCACAAGTGCCCGGCGTGATCAGCTCGTTGGGAGCCTTCACCGGCAGCAGCAAACCTCCGTTCACCTTGGATAGCCCTTCGCTGTTCCAAATCTTGACGTTCAATGCTCGGTCGGCAGGTATCGCTGAGTTTGTCGGCGATCCCGGCAATCAGCCTCCGAATACCGATGTGGTGTTGTACAACCCAAGTCCTGCACCCCCGAATTCACCCGTCGCCGTCGAGAAGATTCGATTCCTGCGATCCTCGCTGGAAGTCTTGCCACGCGGTGTCGAGTTGCCGTTCGCAGTCGATGACAGCCCCTCCGGATTGGCGCTCAACACGACGTCGTTCATCGATGTTCTTTCCAACGATATCGTTGGCACGGCGGGACCGATTCGAATCAGCGCGGTCACGCAGCCGACGAAAGGTTCGGTCTTGATCGATACTCGTGGCACAAGCTCACCGACCGACGACCGAATCCAGTTCGTTCCGATCAATAGCACGGTCGGCTTCACGGATCAATTCACCTACACCATCACGGATACGCGTGGCTTTACCTCCACGGCGACCGTGACGGTCCAGGTAGGAGATACCTCCACCGATGATCAGGTCCGTTTGTCGCTTCGGACTACGGACATCAACGGGAACCCGATCGCAACGATCCCCGTGGGTGGCGAGTTCGAACTCCGTGGCTATGTGCAGGATCTTCGCTCCCCAACAAGCCAGAGCGGCGTGTTCGCGGCTTACCAGGACATCCTCTACGATCGCAACCTCGTCGCGGTCAAGACATCCTCCGGCGGGCTGGGTTTCGAAATCACTTTTGCTCCTGGAGGGTCCGGATACGAACAGGGCAAGTCGGGTGATGTCTTGATCCCCGGTTTGATCAACGAAGTGGGCTCGTTCCAGAATTCACTCAACCCGCTCGGCACTTCGGAATTGATGCAATTCAGGATCCGGATGCGAGCTAACACCGCTGGAATTGCTCGCTTCGCAGGGGATCCTGCCGATATCAGTCCGTTCCACGATACCCTCCTGTTCAGCGATCAACGAAATAAAGTTCCTTTTGATCGGATCGCGTACGTTCCAACAACCATCGTCATCGGTGGTGGTGGTGGATCGGGCGGGGGCGGCGGAAGCGGCGAAGGAAATACCAACCTCAACAACCGCTTCGACGTCAACAATGACGGATTCGTCTCCCCAATCGACGTCCTGATCCTCGTCAACCTGATGAACCAAGGCCAAGGTGGTGCACTCGGTGGTGGTGGCGGCGGTGGAAGTGCTGAAGGCGAAAACGGAGACACTTACTTCGTCGACGTCGACAGCGACGGGTTCTTGACTCCGCTGGATGCGCTCAGTGTCGTCAATGAATTGAATGGCCGAGTCGGAAATGGTGAAGGGGAAGGCGCTCCCGCCGTGGTGCTGGCCTCTGCCAAGTCCAATGCCGTAGCCGTTCCTGTGGTTCAAAGCAACCTTGCAAACGCCCTGGCTTCGATGATCGGACCCCAAGTCGCCTCCGCGAACCGAACCTCGAGCAACATCAGCCTCGACAGCTACTTGGCTACTCTCGCTGACGGAGATGATGAGGAAGAGAAAGGCGTGGACGCTTTCCTGGGTGACTTGTTGCGAGTGCGATTCAACTCCTAGTCCAGCCTCTGGTATAACAAGGCGTCGAAAATTTCGAATCCGCTACTGATGCGACCGCATGGGTAGCGGATTTTTTTACTCTCAAGCCTTGATGCAGCATGACCGCTCAAGCCAGCGATAGCTCGGCGAGGGGGCCAACCTCGCCTTATGTGGATCTTCAGATCAATGGCCTTGCAGGAATCGATTTCAACGCGATCGATCTATCGGACGATGCGTGGGAACAGGCGTGTCTCGCGTTGTATCGCGACGGCACGGAACGGTTCCTGCCCACTTTGATCACCGATTCCATCGACGCGCTCGATCGGAAACTGCGACGACTTGGCGAACTGGTAAAGAATCCACCCGCTTCGCACCGGGCGATCGCCGAAGGGATTCACCTCGAGGGCCCGTTTCTGTCTCCCTTGCCCGGGTACATCGGCGCGCACCCGAGCCAGCATGCTCGAGATGCGGATATCGAGTTGTTGAAGCGGTGGCAGGATCGGAGCCAAGGCCAAATTCGCATGGTGACCCTCGCGCCCGAACGCGATCCGTCCGGAATATGCACTCGGTGGTTGGCCGATCAAGGGATCCTCGTGGCTGCGGGACATACCGATGCGACGATGGATCAATTGCAACAGGCGATCGACCAAGGCCTGACGCTCTTTACCCATCTTGGAAACGCATGTCCCATGCGGATGCACCGACATGACAACATTATCCATCGAGCCTTGTCGTTGCGATCGATGCTTCGATACACCATGATCGCAGACGGCCATCATCTCCCCTCTTGGCTGCTGGAAGCTTGGATTGATCTCATCGGGGTGGATCGCGTCGCCATCGTCAGTGATGCGATCAGCGCTGCCGGCCTCCCGGCGGGTATGCATCGACTCGGCGAACAGGTCGTTGCCGTAGGGAAAGACGGGGTGCCCCGTAGTCCGGACGAGTCTCACTTCGTCGGTTCGGGCATGACCCTGGGGCGAATGGATCGCCAGCTCTCCGGCCGAAATCGGTTTCCCGCCGATGTCTGCCGAAGGCTGTTTCGGGATAATGCTGCCGCCTGGTTGGACTCGGCGCCAGACCAAACAGGGTGATCTTCCGTCCGCAGTTGCTACAATGGACCCATGATCCAAGGATACGATCGGGGCGGATTTTGGATCAAGCAATCCGAGCGATGAGGAAATGGTTTAATTCATCGATGGTTCCTACATGAAATACCTCTGTTCGTTCTTGATCCCGCTGACAACCGCGATCAGCCTTTGGCTGGGGGGGCCATGGTCTTGGACGACTGCCATCGTGGTTTTCCTTGGCATCCCGTTGTTGGACGGGTTGTTCGGGCGGGATCGAGCGAATTTGGAGCCGGATGCTGAGAAAAGAGCATCGCAATCGAGCCCCTACAGCTTCATCCTCTACGCGTACCTCCCGATTCAAATCGGCCTGTTGTTCTTGCTCGGTTGGGTTTGGACTCGGCGTGCGGAACCTCTTTGGGTTCAAGCCGGCTGGGTGCTTTCGGTGGCATTGTGCACGGGCGGAATGGGGATCACGGTCGCGCACGAGTTGATTCACAGGAAATCATTGGCTGAACGCTGGATAGGGCGACTGTTGCTGATGACTGTGCTGTATATGCATTTTGCAATCGAACATGTCCGCGGCCATCATGCCAAAGTCGCCACAGGCGAGGATCCCGCGACTGCGCGAAAAGGGACTAATGTTTACGGATTCATTTGGAAAACTGTACCCGCTCAACTGCGGTCCGCTTGGAATCTGGAAGTGACACGCCTTCAGAAACATCATTGGTCGGTCTGGAGTTGGCGTAATGAAATGCTGCTCTTTGCCGTGATGCAATCGTTGTGGTTGGCGTTCATCGCAGGCTGTTTCGGAATCGCGTTTCTACCGGTCTACCTCGTCGTCGCAGCCGTTTCGTTCCTATTGCTCGAAATGATCAACTACGTCGAGCATTATGGCTTGGAACGTGAACAACTGCCAACCGGTCGTTATGAACCCGTCAGGGAACACCACTCGTGGAACAGCGATCATCGAGTCAGCCGGATGTTGCTGTTCGAACTGACGAGGCATTCCGATCACCACCTGGTCGCAACGCGGCCGTACCAAATTCTTCGGAGCCCGGAACAAGGTCCCGATCTGCCCTCCGGCTATCCTGGGATGATCCTCCTCGCCTTGGTTCCTCCCATTTGGTTTGCGGTGATGGATCCCAAGGTCGAGCAGGTCGCTTGGAAAGGCATGGAAAACCAACAGGGCGGCGTCGCAAACTGAACGCCTCCTCGATCGCCTAGTCCCTTGAGGGAGCGGCACGACGCTGGGCCGAGCCATTGCCGATTGGTACATCGCAAAACGACAAGGCCTCGAGTCCATTGGTGCCCAGGAGCAATCGGTCTTGGCTCCAGGAATTGCTGTCCAGGTAGGTGAGCCGCGCGGGATTCTCCTCCTGGATATCGAACGCGTTCTTCAAGTGCAGTGTGATGCAATCGCCATTGGCGGTTCCGGATTCGACTTCGAGTCGCTTGTCGCCGATCAAGAATTGGTCGACGCAGCGGTCATTCCAGGACATATTCGAGTCGAACACGAGTTCTATCGTTTTGCGATCGAGATCGCTCCAGCGTGCCTCCTGCAAATTGGGGGAGGTGACCTTTGCCGACGGATTCCGACCATAGATTTTTTGCTCGACGAGGGGAAGCATGCGTTGGGCAAACTGGGCGTATCCTTCGGCGGGATAGTGGCATCCACCGGGCGGTTGGATTCCAAGGGTCGACAAGATGCTCAGATTCGAAAAGAGTCCAGGCAACCTACGCTGCACCTCGCGCAATCGATTGTCCGAACCGTCGAATCCCATGGCGCACGCTTTGGGCCAAATCTGGAATGCAAAGTAATGTTCGGTGTTCGGGTAGTCTTCCTTCCATGACGCAGCGAGTTGTACAAAAAAGGACTCGTATGTCTCGTATCCGAAACGGTTGGTGGGACCGTCGGCTCCTTGGTCATTCTCTCCTTGATGCCAGAAGATTCCTCGTACACCATGGGTGATTCTGGCTTGACGCGTCCGCCACAGAAGTCGGCCGTAAATGGTATCTGCGTCGGTCGGATCGACGGGGTTGCGTTGATGTTGATCGATTCGCGTTCCCCCTACCGCACCATTGAGGATGCAAACAGGTGTTTTTTCACTGTCGACAAGGGCTTTTCCAAGCTCCAAACCCCAGTACCCGACCGCGAACTCGCCGCCATCGGCTCGGGCGCACGCTTCTCCCCAACGCTCGCGCCGAGCTTCGTTCCGATCGGAGGATGTCGAGCCAAAGGTGCGCACCCATTTGCTTGGTGCTGGATCATTGTCCTTGCCGAAATCGGTAGCGACGGCATTCGACTGGCCGATTATCAAAAACACATCCCCGCACATCAGATCGCTTGCTTGATGGAGAACCTTTTCTTCGCCGCGATTCTCCGCGATGAGTTCGCATCGGTAGGTTTGCAAGACGGCGGGAATTCGAACTGAAATCGCGTACGTCCCATCCTCGTTCGGTTCCACGATTTGTTCAAAGGTCCCATGGTTCTCATCGGAAGCTCGGAGGCGAAGCCGTTTCGGTTTCCAAGGTAACTGCGTTTCATCATCGATGTTTCCCGAGTACAGGAGAGTTCCGGTTCGGACTTGGTCGTCACCCCAGCCATCGCGCGGGATGAACTGGCCATCGCGGGGGCGTTCCTGTTTGGCGATAGGTCGCGCGACCCGAGATTCCTCATTGCGCTGCGGTTGCTGGATCCTTATCGATGTGGACGCGCGTACCGATGCTCCTCCGTTTTGCACCGTGAGCTGGACGTGCAATTCGCCATTGCCTTGTGCACGGGTCAGGATGAGTTTATCCCTCTCGATTCGGCTACCGATCGCCACTCCCGATGTGGACCACTGGTAGTTCAGATCTCCATGGCCCGCATTTTCCAATTCCTGGATATTGGAAATGATCGGGCGGATTGCGACTTCGGTGCGACCATCCCAAGTCGAGGGAGCTTCGATTCCCTTCAAACCAGGTTCGGGCTTGCTATTGCGGACCGCGACAGGGATTCGAATCGATCGGACCACATCGGGATAAATCGCTTGGAGTTCGATTTCGAACGCTTCATCGTTGAGGACATGACCCGCTGCAATCGGGCAGCTCAAGCGGTCGGTCAGAATCGTCTCCTGTTTGCCTTCGCGGTGGATCCGCCAGTAGAGCTTCTCGGCACCCCGGGCAACCGCGCTAACGGTTTCCACTTGGCCTTCGTCGATTTCCAGCCCCCCGGGGGTCACGCTCAGTTCATTTCCCGGGAGTACGGGTATACCCACAAGCGATGAACAGACTTTCTGATTTTCATATTGCAGGCGAATCCAGTTGGCGTCTCTCGCTCGGTTCGATATTCGAACCTCGTCGATTCCACCTTCGTAGTCGTAATGATCGTACCAGCCACCGATGAAGAACTTCGATGGCTTCTCCAGGGCGAGGACCGGCGTTCGATTGCGATGCTCCTCAACCAAAACGCCATCGAGATAGATACGCGTCGCCTGGGGAGAGTACGTATGGACAATATGTTTCCAAGTTCGCAACGGGACGATGCGATCGGTGGCAATATTGGCTCCCGAGAAGTAGCAGTCCATATGGATGCGCGAGGGACTTCGGTATTGCATCACCACTTTTCCCTGCGCTTTTTCGTTTCCCCATCCGAGGATCGTGGAATTGGGGCGTTCCACCTCAATCCACGCTTCCGTCGAATGGGCCGATGAACCGGTGGGTAGGTCCTCGATCGTGGTTCCGAGATTCAAGCCTCGACCGGATGAAAACCTTCTTGCTCGGCCGATCGGCCCCTCGGCTTGAGTGGTTCCTGTATCCTTTGCCTGCAGCGAGCCCGTGGAGTCAACGAGTTGGTCGCCGAAATGCCAAACCGTGACGAAACCGTTGGATGCGTCAAACACGTGCTTGCCCGACGACGCAGAGGTTGCGTTGTTGTTTCCCCAATAAACTTGGAGTTCCTGGCGTTCATCGCTGCGGATGGTGGGCACGCGGACCCAGAGTATGGCCACACCGCTTTGCGGATCCCACAGGTCGATTTCATGCGGTAGCACGCAATCCGCGGAGGGAGAATAGAATCGAAGATCGGCTCCGTCGCGCTGGCATTCCGAGAACGGAAAGGTGTCGGAAAACAATCGAATGCAGACAGGGAAGTCATGGATCTCCGCTCCCGGATCGATTGCGGCGCCATCGGGAGTGGTGTTGATCCAAAGAGAGGCAGCGTGTTTCCAATCCTTGATGAGGTCGACGGAAGCGTTTGTCTGTCTTGTTTCCTTTCCCCACCATTCCGCAAGAAGCTCCGTGACCTCAGGATCATGTTTTCGGAGCTGTTCGAGCGTGAAAGGGAAGAAATCGTTGGTCGAGAAGAATGCTTCGCTGCATTCGGCGAAGTACTCCTGCGGAGTTGTCATCGCGTAGGCCTTTGCGTTTGCAGAGCGTCCGTCGCCGAAGCGTTGCTCCACGGAGTCGTATTTGCCGCTTGCCTTTGCGCGCTCATAAGCATTTCGAACGCTTCGATTTGCGAAGCCGTCAGGCATTACTCGGTCGTGGTAGGCATGGGCGAGTTCATGCAATGCAAAATTGGGCATTCGTCGCGTTTCTTCAGCAAAGATACGGACATTCGTCAATTCGATCCCTTTTTCCATCGCTGGATCGCGCGAGTGGTTCTTGAGCCAAAGCGCATCGGGATGGTACTCCGCTCCCGGGGGCGTGCCAGGGTACTCCGGCGAGATCCAAAAGGGGACTTTCCTCAGTTCCGTCACGGCCGCTTCCGGGACCACGCGAACGATCTCCTGCAATTGTTCCTCGAGTAATTTCAAGGCTTCCTCGAGACGCTCGGGTTCGTTCTCCAGCAACGCCGTGCTGATGTGAAGCCTCCATCCTTGGCACTCGACGACACGTCGCGGGGGATGTTTTGATTCGGCTTCCTGGCTGTTGCCAGCCGCGGACAACCACGCGAGGAGAACGACGCCGACGAGGGACGAGGATGCTGAGCTCGCCAACCATTGCGAAAAATTCGAGGTCATCGGACCATTCCATTCCCAGGCGTTTTACAACGATACCGATTGACCAAGTGCGCTGGGGGTGCTGAGGTTGTCTTCAACAAGCGTCACGTCAAAGGGGCTGCGCATGACGTAGGTGACACCTCGCCATTTCACGCTTTGGGCCATTCTAGCGGCAAACGTCGCACACGTGTAAACGATCTGGGTCAACGGGATCGCAACAAACAGCTTGGCCCATCCGAGACGGCGATGGGGGAGTTCCTCGTCACCCCGTCGGTGGACGACCGTCATGACCGCACGATCGATCATTTTCAGAAAGAAGATCATCGTTGCGAGATAAGCTGTGCAACTGACGACGACCCAGGCGCCGGCGAACCATTCCCTTGCGAAGCATGACCAGATCATTGTAGCCAAGGCTACAATAGCGAGAGTTGCGGTGATCACTGCATGGAAAAGGACCGCGTTGAAATTGGGATGGTACAGACGCGTCCACAGCATCTGACGTTTGAGAAACTGAAAACAAAAACCCAAGTCGCATGCTTCGCCGATCGGCATCATCAGAGAGGGAACAAATCGCAATCGGAGTCCCCGCCGGCGCAAGAGCGACGGCACCGGTGCGTCGTGAACCATGCCTCGTTTCCATCGTTCCAGCAATCCGGTTTCCATCAACCATTTCTTTTTGATCGCAAAGGTTCCGCCCCAGGGGATGCCAAAGACCCACATCGGCACGATCGCAGCAGCATTCCAAAGATGTCGGACTACCGACCCCCACTCGGCATTTTGCGGTGTAAACCATCGATTGCCAAATGCGGCGCCGATGGAAGGGTCGTGCAGCGGAGCAACCAATTCGCGCAGCCATGTGCGATGGGCAACGACATCGCCATCGATGGTCGCGACATCCACGACGGTGTCTTCGAGTTGCTCGGCGGCTTCTGCCAAGGCGGAGCATTGAAGCCCGCACGTGGTTCTGCGTTGCTGGATCGTCGCGATGCGAAGACGCTCTCCCATCGGCTCGAGGGAAATTCTCCTGGCTACTTCGAATGCCGGATCGGACGGGTTGTCCACCACCACGCGAACGGTGTAGTTCGGATGGTCTTGGTTGACGAGGCGTCGAAGCGTATCTTCCAGTCTCGCATCAGCGCCCCGCAGGGGGAGCAGGATTGCCGCTTCCGGGCACTGGTCGATCGGCAAGGCGACACAGCGCGAGCTCGCCAGTAGCCTCGCAAACGCGGCTGCGAAGATTCCTTGAATGATCGCCGCCAGGAAGCATAGGATTGCGATGGTGATGGCTATCCATTCAAGCATGGAATCGGCGCCTCGGTTGGTGAAAGTTCATTTCGAGCAACAGACCTCAAAGGGAGCCCTGGGATACGGAGGGTGCGGCGCGCACCGATTCCGCATAGGGCTGATACCCCTCCATCTTAATTCCCCACGGCCCACCGATACGGTAATGGATGCCTCTCCAATGGGTGGACCGACTGACGAGACAGCGAAGCAGGGCCCAAGAATAGACCCATTGCGTGAGGGTCACGATCCAAAGCCAACGTGCGAACGAGGGCTGTCCCCAAAGCTCGCGTCTCCCGGCCCTGGCCAAAGCGGACTCGACGGCTCGACCAATCCACAACACGAGAAGTACCAAGGCAACTTGGAAGACCGACATGGCAATCGCCAACAGACCTGCATGCTCGTAGCGTCCCCGGAACACCAGTGTCGCCACCCAAAACCAGCCCGATACCAGAATGGCTGCGGAGGCGATCCCGTGGACAACGACCAACGGCCACGCACGATGATAGAGTCTGGCCGTCAGCAATTGACGTGTTACCCAAGGAATAAAGGAAGCCAGGCTGCAATCCTCGCGGTTGACCATGATGAGATTCGGCGCGAATTCCACACGTTGACCGATGCGCGCTAATTGCCGCGATAGCATGGTGTCTTCGCAAAGCGCCTGCGACCAGCGTTCATCCAGCTTCGCTTGCTGGATCGTCGACACTTTGATCGCGAGAGTGCCTCCCCAGGCGATTCGGTACCAACTCATTTGAACGATGGCTGCAGCATTCCAAACGTGCCGAACCAGGGCGCCCTGACTGGAAATTTCCGGCGCATACCAACGGTTTCCAGTCACCGCTCCCACGCCGTCGCTCTCCAATCCGGTTGCTAATTCCCTCAACCACGAAGGGTGGGGAATGGTGTCCGCATCGAGTTGGGCGAGGATCACTGTCGAATCGGGGAGCGATCGATACGCCTGAATCAGACTGGAGCATTTCAAACTACAGCTCCCTGGCGGATCGGAGAGCAACTGGAGTTCGTAATTGGACATCGATGCGTTTTCCAACGCCGATCGGAGAATCTCCATAGCCGGATCTCGCTCATGATCGACGATGAAAATCATGCGGTAGCATGGGTAATCTTGTTGGAGCAACGCTTCGACGCATCGATTCAGAAACGGGTCTCCCCCGCGAAGGCACAGGACGACTGCGGCTTCGGGACATTGGGAATCGGCGAGAAGCTGCATTCGAGGCCGCTTCATGAGTCGGGTGAAACCGAAGACTAGCAAAGATTGAATCGCGAGGGATACGCAGATGGTCGCGACAAGGATCGTGGTGACCGTGATCATGGAGCGGAAACCTCGAGCGAATCGAGAGGATTCCCCATCCAGGTCTTCAGTGCGGCGACGACCCAATCGAGCAGTTGCCGAGCATCCTCCGAGGCAAGGATCCGGCTGTCATAACGGAGCGCTAAGGAAACATCCCCCGCATACTCGCTGATGGTCAAGGCAGCGGAAAGGAATGGAGTCATAGGTGCCAACATCGTGATGTTTTCGAGCTTGAGGCTTCCGGTGTGGACATGCCCTTCGGTTGATCGCAAAGGCGAAGACGCAAAGGCCTTCCCTACATTAGTTACAACCACTGTGGTTTGACAGCGTCCAGGAGCAGGCTGAGGCGTTCGCCAGGCCGGCAATTGCTTCTTGACCCAAAGAGATGCGATGAAGATCAAGCCCAGGCGATTCTGTTTGATCAATTCCATTTCTTGGTGAATGCTGGCGAGCAAGCCCTGCCGGTCCGCGATTTGGCGCGGTGTACGGTCCAAAAATACGGAGCTGACGATATTGCACGCCGTTTGACGCTGATCTTGGGCGGTCGTCCTCATGTTGACCGGCACCATCATACGAATCCATTCCTCGCGGTTCTGAATCCCGCGGCGCTGGCGAAATGCAGCGACCGCCTCGAAGACCGAACAGGTCACCAACTCATTGAGCGTTGCATGTTGGTTCGAAGCGGCGCGCCTCAGTTCCCGAGCAACGGCTTGCTCCAGTCGAACGGTGTGGCAGTTCGCTGGCAGTGGTGGTGGGCTCGCGTCGGATATCGGCTCATGCGGCAGGATCGGTACGGGATCTCGCATCAAGTACTGGCGCACACCGAGCAATCCCACCGCTTGCTTGGGGATGGCCGCAAGAGCTTTGAGAAAACTCAGTCCAAAGCGGTTTCGCACCGGCAACAACGCCGGGTCGTATCCGGGAAGTTGTCGCTCCGTTCCGAGGGTTCGGGCATCGTACAATTGCCACAGATCGTCAAGTGCGGTTTGAAGGCCTAGGCCATCGACGCAGGCATGGTGGCACTGAAAGATGACCGAACACGCGTCGGGTTGATCGTACACATACACCTTCGTCCCGACTTCGTGGAAAAGGTCGAGCCGGCTGTCCGCGACCCATTCCTCCGGGGTGGGCATCGTTAACCAACGAATCGGGACGCGATCAGTCGTCTCCTCAACCCAATGAGTTCCCCGCCATGTCCGACGGACGCGGGAGCGAAGGAGAGGATGGCGATCGAGCATCCTTGAAAGGGCACACTGAAAAGCCTCGCGATCCAGCTTGCCGCGAAACTGCATCTTGCAATAAACCACGCATGGATACGCGGGGCTATCCTGGGCAACCATCAGGTGCTCAAACGAGGAGAGATACAGGCGGGGAGAGGTCATGCATCCGCTCCGCTGGCCGCCTCCGCTGCCGCCCTGGCATGGCTGGGTACCGATGCACGATTGCGTGTGAATACGCGATGAAAGGGGGAGAGAAGGATCGCGGGAGTCAAAATCAGGTCGCTGATCAGTCCGATCATCAGCAAGGCGAAGGTCAGCCAGGCAAATCGGGCAATGGGGGTGAATGGACTGAGCGCGAACACGAGCATGCCGAGTCCGCACACCAGGGCGGTTTGCGTCATGGCTCCACCGCAGTTTGCCAAGGCATCCTCCACCGCCTCAGCGGGATCCTGGCCTTTCTGTCGCTGCATGCGATAGTGCGTGATCAAGTGGAGGGTATCATCGACGCAAACGCCCATAATGACGCTGGCTGTGAGTACGGTACCCAGTTCGACCTCGAGTCCGAGCCACCCCATCGCACCGAAGACGACTGCCGCCGGAGTCACATTGGGGAGCATGCACAACAGACCGGCTGAGGCGCTGCGAAATACGATCGACATGGTGATCGCGATCATCGCGAAAGCGCTTGTAAAACTATTGAGCAGATCCACCAACAGTTGCCGCTGCACCCGATAAACGAAGGGAACGCCGCCGCTGATGTCGACTCCGACTTCACGGTGCGGATGTTTTTCCATAAATGCATGTACCGCCTGGCTCACCTTGTCGATGAGCGATTCGTAATCGGTTTTTCCCAGGCCGGAAACTCGGCCGCTGATGCGCCAAACCTCCTCCTGGTCCGATTTGTGGAGCAGGCCCATTTCGATCAATCGATCCTCGGATTCCTCGATCGTTTTCTCCACAACCGATCGTTTGACCGTCGGCCTCGCGCCCGAGGAAATCGGGATGGGAGGCAAGATATTCATCACCGACCATGTCGCCTTGATATCGGGGATTGTCAAGATCTCGCGCCGCAAGGAATCCAAGATCTGAACCCGCTCGATGAACGTCATGGAGTTTTGGGCGGGAAAGACCAGTGCGATTTCAATCGGGACCAACGGGCCGATTCGCTTTTCGATCCAGGCATAGTCCTCGATGAGTGGATTGCTCGACGGAAGCAGTTGATGCGTTCCGACGCTCGTTTTCAATTTTGCAATGCCCAGACCAAACAGCAGAGCGATCAACATCCAAGCGGAAATCAACAAGAGGGGATGATGGCGCAGGGCGTGTACCAAGGGACGGGATGCCTTCCAATGCATCCGCTGTTCTGACGGCGTCGTCACAGGCCGGAATCGCCAGTCGCATCGAGAGGTCCAAGGGGCGTGAATGGCCATTCCCACGATGATGATTGCCGAGTTGATCGGTACCACGATCGCGGCAAACAGGCCGAACATCCGAATCGGGATGATCTCGCTGGTGCAAAGCGATACGAAACCGATCGCTGTGGTCAGCGCAGCCAGTAACGATGGCCTCCAAGCGTCTCGCAAGGCGCTCAGCGATCGTGAAGGCGATCCAGCGCGGGTCGCTTCCTGGAAATACCCGAGATAATGCAATCCGGCGGAGAGCGTCAAAACAAAGGAGAGATTCGCGACCAGCAAAAGGACCGCATCGATTCGACCGTACGAATAGTACATGATCGCGAGCGCTAATTGTTGATTCAACAAAGCGCCCAGAAACAAAAACGCGACCATCCAAAAGTTTCGGATCGAAATATAGAGGATCGAGAAACAAACCAGCATCGATAGCAGATTGAGCTCGGCGAGGTTTTGTGCACTGGCTTCGTCCACGGCCACCGAATCCACGGTCGAGCCCGCGATATGTATCTGCGATGGGGGTAACGAAGTTGCACGCAACGCCGCTTGGCGTGCCCAGGACACCGCCGACTTGCGATCTCGCAGTCCGGAATCGGACACGCTCGCGATCACGCAGGTTTGCTCCCCGTCCTTCCCCAAAAACAACCCTTCGATCCGAGACTTCAACGCCTCCTTGCTCCTCCCCTGTTGGCTCCGCTGGATCGCGGACAAGATATCTTCCCCGGTAACGGCGCTCTTGAAATACGCTTTGCCCGATGCGGGGGAGGTCGAAACCAGAAGCGCCGACAACTGCTTGCAACGCGGGTCGCTCAGCGTGCAACCATCCCAACTGACGATCAGGAATTCGTCGCTTCCAAATCGGTTGAAAAACTGTTCCAGCGACCGCGTTTCGGGAAAATTGCTCGGCAGCCAATCCTCCACGCGGTTCTGGTTCTGCAACCAAGCCCCGCGAGCCCCCCAAGCGATGATCGGGTAGCAGGCAAGAACGAGAACGACGGAGAGAATGGAAACCGACCTGGGCGGCCATTCCCGCGTCGGAGGTGATTGAGGCAATCCTTGGCCGGAATCACTCGTTTCCACCTATGGCTCATCCTTGAATCGGAAGGGGCGAGGCCCGCGGGACGCGCGTCCCGATCCCTGCCTCGCATTGACCACAAAGGGCATAGATCCATTTCGCAAAAGAGGAATCCATGCCGCAACCCGGACGATTTTCTGCCAATACGTTCATTAAATCCGCCACGCTCATTCTGGCATTCAACATAGCAGAATCATCCAGTCCGGGCACAGAGAAGATACTGCCCATCGGCCCAATGCCCACCGTCCATTGACTTCCACCGGGGCCAACCAGATCCAAGCTCACTCGGGGATGCTTGGCTCGATCGCTGTATTCGACCGCCGGATTGCACGATTGTAGCATTTCCAGAACCGAGGAATCAAACTCGGATTTCTTGGTTCGGCGTTTGCCCCAGCGGTCCTCTTCGCCGAATCGAAGGAAACGATGCAGCATTGCTTCATCGATCACCGGACAGGGGATATCTCCCGCGAATCGCTTGAGATTCGCGCAATCAAACAATGGATCCGTCGCCTCGTAGTCGTTGTACATCGTCACGCCAGGCAAGAACTCGCGTTCGAAATCGTTGTACGTCTCGGGATCCAATTTCTGATAGCCGACGTACTCCACCCCGGAGGAGTGGAAATAACGATACGCCGCTTCAATGATTTGACGAGGCGTCACGCATTGGTCGGGAGCCAAATGGAACGTATGACCGTGGGCTTTCGGAGAGAGGATCAAGTGACTCATCGCGCGCGATGACCAGGCCACCGGTATGACGTTTCGCCGTTCGTCACCTGTCATCGGCAATCGCAATCGAGTCATTCGCTTGCCATCCGGCCCCACGGGTTGGCGAGGAACGACCAAGGCCATCAGGCGGAGGTACAGGTAGATGCCGTGATACGTGTTGGTGTACCCAGTCTGGGAATCCCCTGCAATCACCGCCGGACGGTAGACGGTCAGTTGCTCGATTCCCTCCGCGCTGCGAACCAGTCGCTCCGCCCGAAATTTACTCTCCTCGTAGACGTTGCGGAATTTTTGACCGCAATCCAGATCGCTCTCGTAAATCGTCCCTTCTCGCAGACCGCAAACATAGGCCGTAGACACATAGTGCAGGCGACGAATCTTTGTCGTTCGACACAACTCGAGCATATGTCGGGTGCCATCGAAATTCGTCCGCCATGGCTCCCCTTCACCGTCCGCGTGAAACGCCAACGACGCGGCGCTGTGGATGATCTGGTCGCAATGCCGCGAAACCCAAGTCTTGGACTCCCGCGTCAGTCCCAACTCCGGTTCTCGAAGATCACCTTCGATCATCACCGGGCGGGGAAGGCTGTGCCCCAGCTCTCGCTCCCAAGACTGGAGAATCCCCTCCAATCGCTCTTGTGCGGACTCCCGTTTGGTCCCGCGAACCAGCAACGCCAATCGCGCGCCTCTCAATAGAAGGTCGCGAATCAGAAAACGTCCGAGCAAACCGGTGCCGCCCGTGAGGAAACAATAGCCGTGATTCATGGATAATCGGTGCCTGGGAGCTCAACGCTGGGTGATTCAAAGGATGCTGGGTACCCACCGTCAGTCGTTTCGAAGCGTGGAGAGAGTCGCTTCCAAATCCAGGACTGAAATGACGGGAGGTTGCAACAGTCTCGCCTCAAATTGCGAGACGGATTCGGGTTGGAGTCATCATTGTAGTTACCCGCGACTCAGAAAACCCCTTGGCAATTGTCGATGGGCCAGAACAAATTGCAGGCGAGAGGAGTGTGACCAAATGTCGCAGAATTAAATCTTCTTTTGATGCGGAATCGTAGAGCATCCTGCCACACGCGTTCGGGCTCGCTTTCAAGAATCCATTCTAACTTAGAGCCGATCCGAAAACCTCGAAAACCGCAGCGAACGCCAAGGCGGCTCATGGTTTCGAAAAGGCTCTTTGGGGATATCCGACAATTCTCGAACGTTCAAGGGGCAATGATCCGGACTGCGTCGTTTTTCTTGAAAACGATGGGGCGATACTCTGGGCCGAACTCGATGTGGCAGTCGAGCAGGCTTCCCAGATCGGCATCGTCCGGGACCGCGACCTCTGCGACAATCGCATTTCCCTCGCGTCGGATCGCGGTCGCTTCATAGGGTCCGAATTGCACCCAAGTCGGTGCTCCATCGGGGATGGGTCGACGCGTTCCGGCCGCATTCAACTCGATACGCACCGCATGGGTTCGACCGCGTTCCAGTTCTTCAGGGCGGATCGAGGGGATCAGTCCGCCGAAACGGTCTCCGGGATTGGTTGTATTCTCAATCACCCCGGTGGAGGCGCGCCGCAATTGACGATTGTTGCTTGTTTCGACGATCCCGGCATAGCCACCGAGGATGTAGGGGAACCGATTGGGAGTCACGTGGTAGTGATACCCTCGCTCGGGATCGGCGTGGCCATTGCAAGCATCCAGCGCTCGCTCATCGGTTAGCTCCATCGCTCGCATTCCCTCCGATTCATAGGGACCATAGACGGGAAAGCCATCGAATGCGAAACCGATGATCGGCGAGTGGTCGCGGCCCGTGTCGATAAACGGCGATTTCACGCACGTCGGATACTTGTGGTAATGGTACACGCCGGTTTGTTGAGGATGGCCGCAGCACGAATCGAGCCAAACCTCGTCGTATCCTTCGACCGCGTTTCTGCCTGCCATCTCGAAGGGATTAAAGAATACGACGCCGTTGAGCGACATGCCAACCGGGCCCATCGGCAAGCGTGTTATGGTCTCCGCTTTCCGGGGCACCAAAGGAAACCGAAAGATGAAGTCCTGGACTCGGATTGAATTGGGGTTGTCGCTGTTGGGGAATACCGCAGTGGGGTGGTTCGGGTATCCTTGGCTTTGGATGATCAAATGGTTCGCATCGTGCGAAATGCGAAGATTGGGTATCCCGTCTTTGTTGGAATCGAGCGTGTGGTAGGAGAAAAGATCGACCCAGCGCTCTGCATCGCGATAGTAATACGTCTTCGGCTCCCTTTTGGATACGTACCAATGCCCAGCCAGGTGCTGAAGATCCGCTTCTGTGACGGCTGTCGTTTGCGACGCGACAGAAATCTCCTGTGCCACAAGTGGCCCGACTCCGGCAATAGCGGGCAAGGCGGCGACAAGAAACAGAACCCATCGTCCAAACCGCTCGATCCGATTGGGTCGAAAAACATTCTGCGATCTCATCATCGAACTCCATTCAGGAAACTTCGGCGCATCTATTTGTGATGAAAACGAGCCGGCTTGGCTCGGTTTCGCGAAGTATCTTTACCGATCAACCTTAAGGACCCGTGAAGCGGCACGTGAAAATTCCGAAACAATCGCAATCGGTTAGGCCCAGGGATTAAAACGCTTCTTTGGAGCCTGGAAAAGCACCGTCGCGAACTTGCTGGCGATACGCGGTGACGGCATCGGTGGCGAGGCGGGTGAGATCCGCAACTTGCCGGACGAAGTTGGGGATGGAACCGCTATTCCAGCCGAGCATGTCGTTGGTGACAAGGACTTGGCCATCGCAGCCGGGGCCCGCGCCGATACCGATGGTTGGAACGGTGAGTTTTTCGGTGACGGTTTGGGCCAATTCCGCAGGAACGCACTCGATGAGGACAGCGAACGCCCCGGCGCCTTGGGCCGCAAGGGCGTCACGCATTAAACCGTCGGCGTCTTTTTGTACGCGGTAGCCTCCCAAGGCGTGAACGCTTTGCGGTCGAAGGCCAATGTGAGCGATGGTCGGAATTCCCGCATCGACCATCGCTCGGATCGCATCGGATTGCTGATGGCCTCCCTCCATTTTCACAGCCTGGCACTGGGTCTCTTTCATGATCCTCGCCGCGCATTGGAGGGTGTGCGGAACGCTGACCTGACCAATCGGGAACGGTAAATCGACGACCACCATGGCTCGCGATGCTCCTCGCACCACCATTTCTCCGTGATAGATGATCTGGTCGAGAGTCACGGGTACGGTCGTCTTGTGACCTTGGACCACCATTCCAAGAGAGTCGCCAACCAACAAACAATCGATCCCCGCCCGATCCAAAAGCTGCGCAGTGGGGTAATCATATGCCGTCAACATGGTGATTCGCTCGCCTCGCTTCTTCATTGCAGCGAGGGTTCGCACGGTTACAGGTCCATCTGATTCTGGCATGCTTTGGTTCGTCGCGCTCTATTGAGGCTTGGATGAAGGATGGGATTCGTTCCCGTGGTCTTTGCGGGATGTTCGGGCGGTCGCGAGATCGCGCAGCGCGGCTTCGCGGCGAGCCAGAGGCAGGTGTTGCCAAGCCAACCGGTAGTAAAGTTCGACGGACGACCAATTGCCGCGGTTCCTCGCCCGCTCCGCCATTCCCAAGTAATAGGCGACCGCGTCGTGATCCTGATTTTCCACAACCAAACCATTGCGGCTCAAGGCGGCGAGGTAATCGTACTCGGGTCGGTGAACCCGGCCTCGGGGTGCCGTGCGAATGTGAACGTGTGCCTGGGGTGCCGACGCTTGCAATTTCGGTTGTGCTGGAACCTTGCCGGTTTGTGATCGAATCATCGAGTCGAGTTCCGTCAAGTCGATGACCGTTGCATGCATGGATGCTTGTCCGCCTCCCGCCGTCGCCCCGCGTGCCGCCCCTGTCGCCATGGGGCCGCGGCTGGCGGTTCCCATCCGACCATAGCCGGAGGATCCCAGCGACGACGACCCGGAATCGGGAACCGCTACGGTCGTGGAGAGGTTGAAGGAACCAGCTCCCGGCAATTGAACCACCTGTCCCAGGGCGCTTTCGATCGGAAAAGAGAAGAGACAGACCAGGGATAGAATGTGCCACTTTTGCATACGTCGATGCCCGGATAGAGATTGCAAAGGATCGCGAATCCAACGCACCGTATTGTAATCGCTCCACACAAAATTCGCTGGCTCCAGCACTCGCTGGCCCCGATATTTTCCGGCAAGGTGACCAAGGTTTTCGGTTCGAACTCGGGTCGGTCCAGTCACCGCACCCTAGGAATGCTCTACCATAGAGGAGGGTCACGCGTCGAGTGATTACCGAGTTTTCTGCCAAGTCTGGCTGGGGCATCGATGAAACAACCTCCGATGGGTAATCGAAATGGTTCGCGACGAGAATTCCTCGCGGGATGCAGCGCGGTCCTCTTCGCAGGTAGCGGATGGTTTCGAGCAAACGCGGATGCGAGCTGCCATGGGGAGCAGATCGCATGGACGGGGGATTCGTGGGATGGTTGGATGACGGTCGACGGGGAGGATGTGCCTGACGCTTGGGAAC
>JBKDPB010000213.1:0-2949 GCA_046342615.1 Planctomycetota bacterium
GGCGACTCGCGTGACTACCGGAAATCTGAAATGGCTGTCCCTCCTTTTTGTCATTTGCGTTTTCTGCCACGTCAACGCACAATCGCTGCGCGGGGCTCGGGATCTGGCTTTGGCGATGAACATCGTCGACCAGGCTTACGTGGAACCCACCGATCCGAAGAAGCTGTACCAAGCGGCGATCACAGGGATGCTCCGGTCGCTCGATGCAAATACAAGCTACATTGGACAGGACCAACTCTCCTCGTTCGAATCGATCTTTGAGCAAGAGTTTGGCGGCCTGGGTGTCAGCCTCGATGGACCTCCCAGGCGTTCGGCGTTGACCGTCGCCTCGACGATTTTCAATTCGCCCGCATTCCGGGCCGGAATTCGACCCGGCGATGTGATTGCGCGCGTCGACGGACAAGAAGTCCGCACTTGGACGACGCAGGAAGTCTCAACGAAACTGAGAGGTCGCGAGGGAACCTCGGTTCGGCTGTTGATCGATCGCGAAGGTCAAGAGATCGAAACGACACTGGTCCGCGAACGGATCGAGATTGAAAGCGTCCTCGGGGATCGCCGACGAAGCAATGGCACGTGGGATCACCTCCTCGAGGCCGATCCCCAAATCGCCTACGTCCGAATCGAACTCTTTGGCGAAAAAACCACCGAGGAATTCCGCAAAGCGATCGAGTCGTGCAAGCCGCAACCTCGAGGGCTCATCATCGATTTGCGAGACAACTCAGGCGGATTGCTTCTCGCTGCGGCCCAAATCTGCGATATGTTCCTCGATGAGGGCACCATCGTGACCACCCAAGGACGGGGCCAGCGAGTCGATGAGGTACTCAAAGCAGCCGCGGGAACGATCTTGCCCAAAGACTGCCCGATCGCAATCCTGGTGAACGAGAACTCCGCCAGCGCGAGCGAAATTCTAGCTGGCTGCCTCAAAGATCAAGAACGGGCCTCGATCATCGGTACCCGCTCGTTCGGCAAGGGAAGCGTCCAAAACGTGATTCCAATCGAAGGAGGGAAGGCGGCCATCCGGCTGACAACCGCGTACTACTATCCGCCTAGCGGCCGGCGCATCCATCGCAGGAACTCCACCACCGAATCAGACTGGGGGGTCGACCCAAGCCCTGGTTGCGAAGTCGCGATGACCGAGGAGCAACTCGAGGCGACGGTAAGTCGATTTCGGGCGCGAAGCCTTCCAGTCGAAAGCCCACAGTCCGACACACCCTCGGACCGTCCAAGCCAAGACCTGAGCATCGCCGTCGACCCGCAACTCCATTTCGCGGTCGAACATCTTCGAAAAGAACTCGGTGCCAAGTGACCGAGTCACTCGTTGCAAGTCGATTACAGCTGTGGACCACTGATGCTTGAGGACGAACGCAGATTGCGAGCGAGCGCCGAAAGCTGCTTGAGGCTGTCGCAATAAGCCGAAAATTGCATCTTCGGACGCAAACGATCGGTGAGAGCTTGCCCGCCCACGACCAGCATCACGCCTCGCGGCAACTCTCGACTGAACGCGTCGAAGCGATCGAGAAATCCCTCTTCGTCGTCGACATGCGTCACGCTCAACCAGAAAATCTTCGGCACATATTTCTTCGCTGCAGCCAACAGACTCTCCAACGGTACCGATGATCCGAGATTGATCGTCCGCCAACCCGCTTCGCGAAAGATGATCTCGATCAACTGATTAGCGACTTGATAAGGATCTCCGTTGCTCGTCCCCCCCATCGCCAACGGAGCCGAACTCATCGGCTCCTGAACCAAACGCCTCAACTCATGGATGAGCCGGATGCAAATCTCGCAACCACGCCGCTCTTGGTACACGTCCACATCGCCGCATCGCCACAGATTGCCGATCGAATGAAACGTGGGAGCGAGCAATTCATCGGCGACCGAAGCCATGCTGCCATGGATGGCATACCAAGACCCGATCGATCTCCTGCATTGCTGCTCGTCTCCGGAAAGCAACGCTTGCTCGAATTGCTGCTGGGCGGTCGCTACCCCGGATGGGTTCTCTCCGAGCTTGCCCGTCATCGACTCCGTCAGCTTCTCCATCCTCTCCCGTGCACGCTGGCGGTCTTCGTCCAAACCGATTGCCGAGGGATCCACCAGCCGCCGATTCGTCGACTCCAGAAACTCCATCAAGTGTTCCAGCGGGATCCGGCGATGGCCACCCAACGTACGGTCCGTACGAATCACCCCCCGGTCGCACCAACGCTTGACCGAGGACTCGCTCACCTGGAGTGCTTGCGCGACCTGCTTGGGACTGAAACTGTTTTCCACGCGATTTAACCTATCCGTATCCGCCCAAAATCCATCCAATGACCGATTCACTCCGCTAAAAACGTGCACCGCGAACGTTTTTACGTCGCCGCTTCCGTATCGAATTGTAGCCGACATCGAGCTTCCACTTCAAGGATCGGCCGAAAAATATGGAAAACAAAGCATAATTTTGAAAGAACCATTTTCATTCTTTTTATCGACAGGCCTGCTTGCTCTCCTGAGCCGTGAACGATATAACAAGATTTCGGTGAACGATTTGAATGTTTTTTCGGTAGTTTTATCGATACTCATGAACGGTTTTGATCGTTTGAGCCGATGACGAGCCTCGGAAAGAGCGAAGAGAGGAACCTAGCGATGGCCCAAGTACTTGAGATGAACAGACCGCGAGCCCGGAAGGCGGGCAAGAGTGCCGGGCGGAAGGAACAGAGCGTTGGGAACCGCCCCACCTTCGATTCCCCAGAGCTCGAAGGCTCCTTTGTCCACTACTGCCAGTTGGTGGCCCCTGAGTTGGAGTCCGAGGAATCGCTGGCTCGCACGGTGAAGGGTTTGTTGGCGACCGAATTGGAGTTTATCGGAAGTCTGGACTTCGCGGTCGCTGGTGCCGCCGCCGTCTACTTCCAAGACGGATTTTTGATTCCGAGCGAACGGGCTGGACTCGAGAAAAGCAAAGTGCCTGAACTC
>JBKDPB010000214.1:0-17709 GCA_046342615.1 Planctomycetota bacterium
ATTATTGATCGTTTTGGCGCGCGATCCGTCACGCCACGTTATACCAAGGGTTGCGGCAGCATTAACCATTACTGCATTTGACACTCGAGAGTTTCACGAATGCGTAATTCTGGTCGCATTGGCGTTAAGGCATGAATTGCAGCATTCCATCCGACCGCGGTCGGTCGCCGACTGGGATCTGGTTGTACGGATCATGAAATCGTCCGACGATACCATTGTTTTTGCAAACCTGCTCCAACTTTGGCGGTTATTGCGTTCACAAGATACTACAGATGAGAATATTCGGGAGGCATTTTCTGCGCTCAGGCATGGACAATTCATTCCTCCTTTTTTGGTTGAGGAAGGAAATCGAGATCAGAATCGATTAGTCATCGTAAAACCAAGGTTCTATCAACGTCCTGACCTTGAACATTTAACGAGAGAGCTTCAAATCGAGACCACAGATTTTTCGATCTTGGAGGGGTTTCGCTCTCAGGAATTTAATACATTCCCCAGGAATCAACGACAAGCGATATTCAATGAAACTTTCGGAGCAATTAAAGCACGGATTAGTAATAAAGCTCTTAAACAGAAACAAGCTTATTTAGAAAGCATAGCTGATGACATAGCGCTGCTCTGTTCACGAATGTTACAGTGCGACACTGAAGAAGAAATTTTATCTGCAGGAGTCCACCTGACGGATTGTGAACGAAGCGCAGACATCGAAGAACGCCTCGATTCCCCAATCGTGGTTCCAAGAGAATTACGAGATTCCACATGTTTTGCAATCTTGACGCCTGAGTACTATTTTGGCAAAAGGTCCGCTGATTTTTACGCAAAATGCACCTTGGCAGCGTCACTTGGTAAGAAATGGGAATTATCCATACTATCAAGAAATACCGTTCACCCAAAGAATGACACCACCTCCGATAACGACAGTTCGCCAGAGCGGTGAAGGACGATGGGCCTGGCCGGAGGGGATGTAGGTTCGGCTTACTTCGAACAGCCAGTGAGTGCTTCAGGCGTCAGAGGGACGCGATGCGTCGGGCGTCATAACCGGGTTGCAGGCGATTTTTCGGTTTCGCCAATTTCTCAATCTTTTCCCTTAGATGATTTTGCTCGGCGCACGTCCGCGAATCGTTCTTTGAACAAGTTGCTGCGGCAAAGTCGAGCCGTTTTCGATCACTAAAAGCATCCCTTTTTACCGCTTCGCAAGCGATTTTTTCGCACTGGGCGCGGAGCTTCCTCGTGAGCGGGCTGGAAGTCCGCTATACGTTGGGATGCAAACAGCCAAAGCTCACGCGGAGACGCGAAGACGCGGAGGGAGGGCTAGCAAACGATCGGGTTGGGTTCCGCGAGATGGCTTGCATTCCTTGAACGGATTTTCGTGAAGCCATGTCAACCGCTCGTTCGTATCGCGTAGAATTCAGTGCATGGAAGACGCTCAGCTGCCTACGCCGCACAACAATCTGTTTCATTACGCTTTTTCGCACGCCTCGGCTGTGCGGAGTCTGCTCGAGACACACCTACCGACGAATATCACGGGCATTCTGGATTTGAGTACGCTCACACTGCAGAAGGATTCGTTCATTGACCCGCGATTGCGCGAAAGCCATGCCGATCTCCTCTATTCGGTCCAAATGCTCCGGCAGGGCCAAATGCTCCGGCAGGGGGAGTCTCGAGGGGACGCCCTGGTCTATATCCTGTTGGAGCACAAGAGCCAGTCGGACGAGTTGACATGCTTTCAGTTGCTGCGGTACATCGTGCGGATTTGGGAACAGCGACAGCGCGACGGCCAACCCCTCTGTCCAGTGGTTCCACTGGTGATCTATCACGGCGAGACTGCTTGGTCCGCCCCACGCAGCGTCGAGGAACTGACGGGTGTTCCCCAAGAGTTGCTGGATTGCAGTGTCCGATTTTCATTCCCGCTTCTGGATCTGGGGCAGGTTCCGGACGAGTCGTTGGCAACGGATCCTTTTTTGCAGAGCATCCTGAATCTGCTAAAATATGGACGTCGTCGGGATCTAGCGGACCGTTTGGAGCGTATCTTTCAATGGTTGCTCGAGCACGGCGAAACCAAATTCCGGAAAGAACACTTGGATGCGATCGTGGTGTACATCATGGCCACGAGCGTTGCTCTACCGATGGAGACCCTTACCATGACCGTACAGAAAATATTCCCTACGCAAATCGAACCCGGTTCCATCGCCGATCAGCTTCTCAAGAAAGGCCGCGAGCAGGGCCGCGAAGAAGGCCGCGAAGAAGGCCGTGAGGAGGGCCGTGAGGAGGGCGAACTCTTCGGCAGGATACGCCTTCTGCAAAAACTGCTAGGTCTTTCCCAATCGACAGACGAAGAATTGATAACCAAATCGAGTGCCGATCTGGACGCGATGGCGACGGAACTCCAAGCTCAATTGCGAATGCGCATGACGTAGGTTCTGGAAAAGAACATGACCTACACCTGGGATGCGGACAACAAGCTTCGGTCAGCGGACATCGATGCCAACGGGACGGCGGACGTGAATTTCCAATACGATGCCTTGGGACGCCGCGTCGCGCGGACGGGGACGGGTGGCTCGGTGGTCTTTGTGCAGATGGACCAGCAGACGATCGCGGACTGCCCAGTCGGCGGCGCTGCGACAACTCCGACGTTCCGATACGTATACGCCAGCTACATCGACGAACCGGTCGTCCGCAAAGGACCGACCAGCACCAGCACGGTGCATTTTTATCACCGCAACCAACAATACTCGGTGACCGCCATCACCACCTCCACCGGCGCCATCGCCGAGCGCTACGCCTACACCGCGTACGGCCAACCGACGATCTTGAATGCGTCTGGCACTCCGCTTTCCCCTCAAACCTCAACACTCAACTCTCGCTACTCTTACACCGGCCGCGAGTGGGACGCAACGCTGGGGTTGCATCATTTTAGGGCACGTTGGATGAGCCCGAGTGCGGGGAGGTTCCTGGGGAGGGATCCATTTGGGTTTAAAGGAAGTCCATTCGACCTAGTTGAGTATGTGAAAGGACATCCGCTAGTTGAAAGAGACCCCATGGGACTCGATCGATGCACTGACCTTTGCGACGCCGCTGCCGCAACATGTTTCGTTCTCGCGACTGCTGCATGCATCAATGCCGCACTTCATTGCCACATTTTGCTCTTTTGCCCACCATTGGCTCAAGCATGTCTTTTAGCAGCGGCTATGGAATGTGTCTACTTTAATCTCGGATGTGCGGTTGTCTTTCATGCGTGCCACGAGAGCTGTAGAAAAAAGAGACTTGAAAACGCACATCCAGAAGACCCCTTCGTTTCATGAAAATTGCTATGGGTGGTTTACCGTGAGCGTTAGACAGATTACGAGATGGAACGAGTTTGTCTTCAGTATGGTGGTGGCAATCATACTATTCATCTTGTGGTATATGTGCAATTGATTTCGATGTTTTCGCTTTCACACTGTTAATCCTTGTAGCAACGCGATCGATGGCAGTGACGATGTTCACAATCTTAAGAATGACACCACCTCAGCCAACGACGATCCGCCAGAGCGGTGAAGACAGGCAAGAGGCTTGAGACTTGAGACTGGAGGAAGAGGAATCCGGCGAACAGCCAGTGGGTGCGTCAGGCGTCAGACAGACGCGATGTGTTGGGCGTCAGAACCGGGTTGCACGAGATTTGTCGATTTCGCGATTTTCTCGATCTCTTCCCTTGATACAGCCGACAACAGTGATTTTTCGTTTCCATGAGCCTGAGGCGCTAGCCGATTTTTTGAACGTCGAAGGAACTCGGCTAGCGCCTCAGGCTCACTTTTGTTTATTGTGCCTCGGTTAGATGATGTTGCTCGGCGGACGCCCGAGAATCGCGCGTTGAACAAGTAGCTGCGCCGAAGTTTCCCGCGTTCTGCCTTTCCCTGTGCCTTGTGCCAGGGGTGCCATCGACTGGCCGCTACAAGGCACGCCACCCTCATCCCCCGACCCCTTCTCCCGCCATGGGCGGGAGAAGGGGAGAAAGTATTGGGGGATGCGATGGTAGCTGCCACTGGTTGCCTCCACCGAGACAAGTTCGGTGGAATGCAGCCGCGGTCTATCGGCCGAAGTTCTGTCGCAAGCTCCAGTCCCAGAAGCTGGCTTTCGGAGAATGGATCCGGGCCAGGAACATCTTCCAATCGAACGAGTTCCACCGAGTTGCCAGCCGGCTATTTCAGTTCACCAAAGGCTAGTCGGTGCCATGCACCAACTAGCCTTGGTTAGCCGAGATGCGCAAGCATCTGGGTTGAACCGACCTGTACATTGCAACCTCTGCCAAACTTCCGACCGGACGGCTCGCGCCGTTCCGCTAACATTGTTGCCCCTCGCGGGGCCGATATGGAAGTGATCATCCTGGAGCAACGGCGTCTTGCAACTCTTCCGCAGTAATCGTAATCAGGGCGCTGCGGTGAGTATCCTTGTTCTTAACAACATGCACATAGGTACCGACATACGGTTCGGTTACACGCGCTTTGGCATCCAGCGGCGCGACGATCAGCAGTTGAAGCCCGAATCGTTGGAACAAATCCAATGCGTACTCCGCATGCGCATCGTCGCTGCGCGAGAACATCTCATCTACCATCACGAAATGGAATCGGTTTCGATTCTCGTCGTCCGGATCGAGATCGTACTGATAAGCGATCGCGGCGACCAGCACGAGGAATGCGAGTTTTCCCTTCTCTCCCCCCGATTGACCGGTTCCACCCTCGTAGTAGCTGCGCGATTGCCCGGTCGCTGTCACAATTTCACGGGCCGCGAAATTGAACCAATTCCTCACATCCACGACCTTATCTCGCCACCGTTCGTTGGCGGGATCTCGAAGCTTGGAGACGAGTTTCTCGATTCGAACAAAAGTGGCTTCATTGGCTTCGGGGGTGCCTTCGAGCGTCCCGGACAAGCAACTCGCCAGTTCGCGACGAAAATCGTGGATTTCTCGGTCGGCGATATCGGTTGCCTCCAACCGCATGGTGGTTCCGGCTTTCCATTCGAGCAGGCGAAGGGCTCCGTTGAGTTGCTCGATCTTGTCCCGGATCTCCTGTCGATCGTTTTCGAGACTACTGTTGAGCAAGCCGACTTCATGGAGGACTTTTTCATTGAGTCGATTGCGGAATCGCTCTTCGTGCCGCGGAAGATCGTCTTTGGAGAGCCGCTCGTAGAGAGCCGTGAAACTGTCGAGCGATGCGACCTCGGGGTCGAGATCGGGATTGTCCTCCGGGAATGCCCGCAAGTATTTCGCCATGGCGCTGATGACATCCTTCTTGAGCGGCTCGAGCTTTGCCGCCAAGGCTTCCAACCGATCCCGCAGATCTCGTTCCACGTTTTCCGGAAGAATCCCGAGATTCTCGAGAGTCAGCGGGGTGCGGACTTGCTCCTCGATCGATTCGAAATGGCTTCGGGCGCGTTCCCAGTTCCCTTTCCG
Source organism: Planctomycetota bacterium (assembly GCA_046342615.1). GTDB lineage: Bacteria > Planctomycetota > Planctomycetia > Pirellulales > Pirellulaceae > JBKCUI01. The sequence goes on from JBKDPB010000214.1 coordinate 5,426, forward strand.
TCTGCAATCTTCGAGGCGCTGTCGCGCGGTGTTCAGGATGCGATCCCCGTTTCGAAGCTCCGTCGAGAGTTGTGTCTTCGACTCGAGATGGCGATCCCGGTCGTGCTGGTAACCATGCTCTTCGCCTCGCAGCGCATCGGCCTTGCGTTTCAATTCGCGAACCACATTGTTGGAGGCTTCCAACCGTTCTTTCTCCAATCGCAGCTGAGATACCTCGAAGTCGTGTCGAGCTGCATCGATTTCGTCGTAATCGGAATAATTGGCGGCTTGATCGAGTTGGCTGATCATGCGTGTCGCATCGTCGGTTTTTTCTTCCAGGGATCGTCCACGTTGGTGCAGACTGTCAAGATCCCGCTCCATGTCTCGAATTGCGTCGAGAATCGCGGATCGCTTCTCGCGATTATCCCAACCCAAGACGAAGTGCCGGCGATCGTCGGGTGCGTTTCGATCATCTTTTTCATGTCGAACCGCCCCTTTTTTGAAGTGCCGATGGATGGTCATGGCTGCGCCGTTGCAAGCGGCAAACTCGTCCAGGGTTTCGCAAGCTTGGTAATCAAATCGTTCAAGGATTTCCCCTTTGACCCACGGGGTCAGAGGATGTTCCCGGTACTTGAGTTTGGAGTACAGGGTTGCGCTTCGGGCGTGTTTGCTGTCGGCGGGTGACCGTTTCGAGACTCGCAGGTAAACCAAGCGCTGGCCTCGACCTTGATCGTCTTGGAGCCGCGTTGAATCGACGTAACCAGCGACGCGGCTGTAGTAATCGTTGGGAACCAAAAGGCTGCGGGCGAACCCGTGGAGTACGTTTTCGATCGACCCTTCCCACCTGCGTTCCTCGGGTCGCACCTCCAGCAACTCAGCAGCGAACGGGATGTCTCCCACGGCGAGCTTGAGATCCTTGCACATGCGTTCGCGCATTGCGATCAAGGACTCGGGCAAATTCCCTTTCCGTTTCCCGAGCGCCTCCGCTTCCGCGCGATGCTCTTGCAGTTCTCGAGACATGCGGCCGATTTCGTATTGCACATCGCCGCTCTTCTTGCGGAGCGATTCCCGTTCCTCCACCAACGAATTTCGCTTCGTCGACAACTCGGCACGAACGCGATGGAATTGCTCCGGCGACGTTACGGGAGTCGATATGCCGCAGTGGCGAAGGAAGCCAACATAGCGATTGAACGCGTCTTGTTTTGCGCGAGCCAATTGCTGCGCGGCTTCGATCAGGCCTGGCAATCGCCGCAGTCGGTCTCCACCCGCGCTCTCAATTTCGATCTCGAGACGCGCGATATCCTGGCGTAACCGAACGAGCACTCCGTTGAGCCGTTCCATCTCGGACTCATGAAACTGAAGCTGCTGGTTCCATTTGGCACAGAGCGGTTCCAACAACTGCTCCAATTCGCTGGCGAAGTAAATCGGGACAGCCTCCAGTCGCTGCTTGACCAATTCCAGTTCCTCGACTCGCTTGCGATACTGTTCGCCCGCCTGCACGATAGGGATCAGCAGATCGCTTTGCTGCCGCAGGCGCACGAGCATGCGATGGGCTTCGCTGAGCTCATTGAAATGGGTGAGCAGTTTCGCGACGCGTTCGTTCCAGGGTTGCTTCTCCAGCATGTGCTGGCGGATGAAGAGATCCAAACGCTGGACATCCTTGACGGCCACCGTTTGGTTGAAGATATCCATCGCTTTCGATTTGAGGCCTGTCTGACGCTGCAGCCAGTGGATGTATTGGTTGTAGCTGGCGGTAGTTTCGAACCCGCGTTCGCGGAGTTGGCGAGCCAGGAGCGATCCGGAAGTCAAGTTGGCCAGGTCGCGAACGATGCTGCGCTCGAGGTTACTGGTAGCGTAAATCTTTTCGACCGAATTGTCGGTATTCATGTACAACACTTGGCACAAGGAGATCCATTCCGCGGTGGCCTGGTTATGGAAGACCGCTAAAAGGGCAGAGTAGTGAGCGGTCCCCGGCCGCATGTACTGAACCTGCGGTCGACCATCGTCACCGATGGTTCGGTCGTAGGCGCCTCGAATGTAGGTGCGTTCATCCCGCTCATTCTTCATCGCCCCGGCGGCGACGTTGTAATTGCGTGTCTGCGGTCGCACCAGAAGGGTTAAGAGCGCATCGACAAGCGTCGACTTGCCCGATCCGTTCTCGCCGACCAACAGCGTGCTTTGGCCGCGGGGCTCGAGCGTGTACACCGCTCCGTCGAAAATCCCCCAATTGAAGACTTCGAATCGGTGAAGCCGAAATCCGGGAAGTGCGGGCCGCTCTGCGGCGGTTCCTGGAATATGGCTGGTTTGGCTGTCGATCATTCCGCCCGCTCCTCTTGGTTGGGGACGGATTTCTGATCCGACGACGATGATGCGACACCGCGGCGCGCGACCTCGTCCACCAGCGACTGCCTCAGTTTCTCCAGATCCTCGAGCGGAACCCGCGCCTTCACGATACGGCGAACCTCCCAGGTCGGAGGCTCCTTCTCGAACTGCTTAACGAACTTCATGTCCTCGAGTTTTCGCAGTGCCGTTCCGAGTTGGCGATTGATCTTGACCGCATCATGCTCTGCCGGAAAAAACGCCTGCCATACCGGGAGCAGATCCGATTGGGCCAAGATGCATCGATCGCTGAACACCTCCTGCTCCTCGAATCGACGCAATTCGTCTCGCAACAGCACGCACAACAGGGTCGTTTCATAGGTCAGCGGTTGACGGCGAAACAAGCGAGGAATGTCGGGGTAGCCGGCAGGCCACTCCTCCTCGTCGAATTGCCTCAAGTAAGCCATCGCATCCGCTTCGTCGACGATGAGCAGCAAGCCGAGTTTGGCAAAGTAGTCCGCGATGGGAGTTGTGTTCCGCAGCAGAATTTCCCAGTTCTCTTCGCTGTCGTCGTGGTAAAGAACCCCTTGCAGCAAACGGACCGCGACACCGCTCCAATCGCATGGCGGCGGCAGATTCGCTGCTTCGCGTTGCAATCGATCGACGTCGGTCGAAGGGGTGTCTTGAGGTTCGGCTGGATTGGGTTCCATCAACGCGGCTTTCTCCCCGACGGTCGACTGGCGGCTTTGGGCACAAACGTGATCCGGGGTACGCGGGCACGCATCGTCACCCCTTTTCGATCCGGCGGGCTCCACTCGACGAGATCCCACTCGTCCTTGGCCATCGGATGGCCGTCATCATGCGCGATTTGGATATAGCCCAACAAGTCGACGATCCCGAGCGAAGTCGGGTTCGCTCGCCACAGATCCTTGAGCGACCAAGAATCCCCTTCGAGCGTGCATTCCCGGATCCGCTCCCTCAATTTACGCAAATCCAGCCGGTGCATCCTTGCAAAGGCGGATGCGATCTGACCCGCCTGGGTCAAATCGGTGATGTGCTCCACCATTTCTTCTTGAGCGAAGTCGGGCTGCGCGGTCCAGAAAGGGCGCTCCAGAGGGGCTTGGATACCCGCCTCGGCATCGATCGCGAGCGCGATGTGGGTTGGTGGAGCGTTGCCCAGTTGCAATGCAGCTTTGCGAATTTCGACAAGAACATTTGCCAACCGCATGCGATGCTCCGCAGAACGGGAGTCGAGCAGACGACGGAGCGTTGCCGAGAGACGAGCGGTGGTGCGCATGACTTTTTCCGCTTCTCCCAGCAGCGATGGGACCATGCGATGCAGTCGCTGCAGGCCGTCTTGTTGGTCGGCAAGGGCTGCCAAACGATGGATCTCCTCGACGTTCTTTCGAAGGGACATTTGCTCGTTCGGCGAGAAGAGGAATCGGACGAAGGCATAGAAACTGACCCCTTCGTCCTCTTGTTTGAGCGTCTCCTCGGCGTCGAGGGCAAAGCCAAGGATGGTTCCCCGCGTTTCGTTTCCGGCGGCTTGCAAGTGTTGCACTCGGCGCGCTATCTCCTGGAACCGTTCTTCCACGGCGCGAAAATCGGACTGCAGTTCGCGAAGCAGACTGACGGCGTTTTGAAATCGTTCCCGAATTTGCGAGGGCCGATAGACCTGCACGCTTTTGCCGGACTCGATGGCGGCGATCTCTCTGTCGATCGCATCCCTTTGGTTTCGGAGATAGGCCAAACGCCGCTCCGGATCGTCGGACGAACCGCGAACGATATCCTGAAGCGTATCGATAATCATCCGCAAGCGGCCCTCCGTGCCGACCATGTTTTGGCGACGCGACAAGGCTTCTTCGATGAACCGTATGGCTTCTTCGGCGCTGGCTGAAAGTTGATATTGCGGCTCCGACGAATGCGACTCGACGAATCGGCGCAGCCAAAGTGCCTCGGTCCACTGGGCCACGTATCGTTCCGGAGTCCCGTTCATGACATCGGGAAGCAGTTCGTGGAGCTCCTCGAGAAACGAGGCCAAGCGATCTCGCAGCTCCGATTGGCCGACAGCGATGGTCCCGTCCGCCTTGAAGGTGGCCTGCAGGAAGGCGAGGATCCACGGGGCCAAGTCGGAGCGCAGCAGCCGAATGGTGGGCGAATGGTCAAAAAAAGCGCGGAGTTCGTCGCGTCGCATCTGGAATTCCTCAGCGTTTTATGGTGACACGAACCGACCAGAAAACAAGAGAAAAGTCAGGGAAAGAGCCCCCAACTAGACGACGGAATTGACAGCATTGATGAATTGCCGAAGCCGACCGAGATTGCGGCGGTTGAAGTGCATCACCAAACGAGGCAATTCCGCGAGTTCCGGCTCTGTGGATTCCTCGGGAAGCGCCCCGCGTTGCTCCAGCCGACCAGAGACTTGGATGTCCGAGAATTGATCGTTCAATTGTTCGATGCGTTCTGGACTCAAAGCGGTCGTGATCCTCAGGACCAGCAGGTCGTTGACGTACCTCATGCTGTGGTAGACGCGGTAGAAGGATAGCAACTCCTGGATCGCCTCATCGATCGATTCGGTGCGTTTGTAGAGGTGGAGATCCTCGTCGCTGATGAGCCGATGAGACAGAAGTTGTTTGCGGAAAAAAGTTTCCAAACTGGCCCAATAGTCGCCGCCCGGCGTATCGAGAAGCACCAGCGGGAGAAGCGTTTGCTTTCCGGTTTGCAAGAGGGTTAGTATCTCGAGGGTTTCGTCGAGCGTGCCAAACCCTCCCGCGCAACAGACAACGCCGCTGCACTCCTTGATGAACATCAGCTTCCGCGTAAAGAAATACTTCAGCGTGACGAGTTTGTGATCTCCGTCGATGACTCGGTTGGCCGACTGCTCAAAGGGGAGCATGATGTTGAGCCCCATGGACATTTCCCGGCCAGCGCCCAGATGGCCAGCTTCCATGATCCCCCCGCCAGCCCCGGTGATCACCATCCAGCCATGTTCGGCGATGCGTCGGCCCAACTCGGCGGCTTGAACGAAAGCGGGGTGATCGGGTGGCGTGCGAGCGGAGCCAAATACGGTGGCTTTGCGTCGTCGACGATAGGGTTGAAAGACTTTGAACGCGTAGCGCAGCTCGCGAAGGGTACGGCTGAGGATCTTGAGATCGCCCCGTGAGGTCCCGTCGGCCTTGAGCCGCTCGACGGTCCTTTGCATCATGTCGATGAGATCTTCGCTTACCAGCGCCGAGCCGGGTTCGTCGGCCGGCATCGGCCTCCTCTTTTCGTCTTCTCCGAGTGCTTCTGGCGAGATCGGAGGGGGAGGAGTTTTATCCATTGCTCGTCTTGTTGGAATTGAGCCGCGATTCGGCCAACAGCGATCTCGCGGACGGCTTAGGTTGGCTTGACCATTCCCTTTTCAGGAGCACCGTCCTCGGGTTGCTCATCGTAGAGCGCTTCGGGCAAGTCGGCGGCGGTCGGCGCCACCATGAATTCGACCGAGAATTCGTCGGGATCCGCCTTGAGGATGGATCCGCCTTCCTTGGACGTCACCTTGGCGACTTCCACGATCTTGTTGATCACGGTCCTCTCAAGGATCTGGTTGCGAAGGGCATCCATCTGACCGGTCCGCTCCAGCTTGGCACGAACCTGTCGAGGCGACAGATCGCTTTGCTCCGCAATGAGCTTGACCTCTTCATCATATTCCTCTTCCGAAGGCTCGATCTTCAATTCCTCAGCGATCTTTTCGAGGAGGAAGTGTTCTCGCAGAGAGCCCTTGGTCAAATCTTCGATATTGCGGCGCATCGAGTTGACGACGTTGCGAATCTGGTCGTCGGAAAAACCGTTGCGGCGCAGCTCCAGCACGCGGCGTTGCAATTCCCGATCGGACTGGCGGCGAACCGTTCGTGGGGGAAGATCCCAATTCGCACCTTCGGTCAGCTTGGCAACGATTTGTTCCCGCAATTCTTGATTCTGATAATACTCGGCTTGTCGTTGGAGTTCGCTTCGGACGAAGTCTCTCAGTTCCTCGACGTTATCAAACCCGAGGTTGTCGAGTTGCGAGGCACCCAATGCGTCGGCGTTCACGCGACGGATTTCGAGGATTTCGAAGGTCGCGTTGACGTTCTTGCCTCGGAAAGCTTCGTTGAGCGAAGTATCGAGGATGGTGAATTCGAAATCCACCGAATCCCCTTCCTTCTTTCCAACCATTCCATCGCCGAAATTCTCGACGATCGAGTCCGCGAGACTGAGCTTGGGACGGATCGTGATCAGTTCTTCTTCCAAGAAGCTGATCGATTTTCCATCGACTTTGAAGGTAGCGTTGACCAACGCTCGGTCGCCGAATTGGATGTCGCCGTCGAAAGCTTCGCCCGGCGTAACGCGTTCGAGCGTCCGTTGCAGTTGGCGATCGACGTCTTGATCCGTGACGGGGTACTCGGATTTGGTGAGACTGAGCCCCTTCCAATCCGGAGTGTCGAACTCCGGACGGACTTCGATTTTGAACTCGAAGGTGAAATCACCGGTATCGGGAAGCTTGACCGCACCGAAATCCATATCGGGCTCGGCGATGGCCGAAAATTCGCCCCCATCGGTGATCTGTTGCAAGCTGTCCATGACCAGACTGCTTTTGACTTGGTCGGCGACGGTTTTCTTGAACCTGGACTCGAGCAGCTTTCGCGGCACCTTGCCCGGACGAAAGCCCGGAAGATCGGCCTTGGGCGCAATTTCGTCGTAGGACTTGTGGAAATAGCGATCGATTTCGGCTCGAGGGACCGTCACGACGACGTGCCGCTCGCAGGAGCTCGGCTTATCGATCTTCACTTGCAGATCCAGCTTGACAGGGGCCTCAGTTTCCGCGGTCGACATGCTATTTTTCAACGGCTAGGGGGAAAGAAAAAAGGGCTTCGCCAAGGAAGAGCGGGTGATGGGATTCGAACCCACGACAACAACGTTGGCAACGTTGTGCTCTACCAACTGAGCTACACCCGCAAAACCAATACTTGGCTGATGCCCTTTTCCAACAACTCCAACGCGGTCGCACCGGACGGAGGCAGCATCGCTTGCTCGGGCAGACCCCAGCAACCAATAACGCGATGACGTCGCCATTTCCGGGACAACTTTACGGATAGTATAGGCTCTTCCCCCCCCGACGCAAGACGCGTTCGCCCTGGACGTGGGATGAGGACTTTTTCTATAGAACTCCCGTTGGGTACGAGTTTCGTTTTTCGAAAGGATAGCTTGAAAATGTTCCTCTCGATTATTCAAGGGCAACGATTGTTTGGAAGTTGGATTCTGGTGCTCGCTTCCCTTTTGGCAGCTTGCTGGGTATCCCCGGCCGCCTCCCAGGAGAAAACGGCAGAATTCACACCCATGCCGGCCATGAACTACAGTTCGGAAAATCCGGATTGGCTGACGTTCATCGGGAGGACCGGGAAAACGAATGGAAACTCCTGGTGGCCGACTTGGAAAGCGCCGACCTGGACAACGCCGAAATGGAAGATGACGGGTTCGAAGAAGCAGAGTTCGGGTTGGTGGAGCGGCAGCAAGGGCGTTTCGAGCTATTCCAGAAACAACAAAAATACGATGCAAAAAGTATCCCAGACATCCAAGCGTTGGTGGAATAACACGCTGGAGTTTCTCGATCCCTACGCTCCGCCCAAAGACGTTTCGTCCGCCAGCCAGTCCAAGCCCGGATTCTTCGGAAAAATGTTTGGAGGAGGGAGCCAGGAACCCGAGTTTCATTCGGTTCCCGAATGGGCGGGGCAGCCGATGCCGAAGTAGCCGTACCCTGAAATGGCTTGTCATTTCCAGCGGTCCGAGTTATGGTACGGACTCCGTTGGGAAGTCTTTTGGCGATGTAGCTCAGTCGGTTAGAGCAACGGCTTCATAAGCCGTGTGTCGGTGGTTCGAGTCCACTCATCGCTACTGGTCGGGATCCGTTATGCATGGATCATCTCGCACCTGCGATAAGATTGCGATCGCAATCGGTTTGTCTTCAACCGATCAACCCGACGGATGATGCTCGGAGTGCCTGAGGCTCTTTGATATGATAGAAGGGTGCCCGTTTTTGCGAGTATCGGTGTTCGAGCGAGCATCGAACGGGATGGAAGCCGTCGGGAAATGTTTGAGACTCTGCAACAAGATCAAAAACTGCGTTGGGAAAAGGGGGATCGCGTCAAGGTCGCGTTCTATCTTCAGCAGTATCCCGAGTTGAAACGGGATTTGGACAAGGTCAAGACGCTTCTTCGAGAGGAAATGCGATTGCGGCAATCGGCTGGGGAGGCGATCGACAAGGACGCTTATCTTCGCGAGTATCCCGAATGCCGGGATGTGATTGAATCGTTTCAGTCGACGTTTGAAACGATCAGCCCCAGTCTCGCTCGCTTGGTTCAAGCGACGGAGCCAGCGATAGCCCCAGAAGGTTCGTCGAAACCTGAGCCCCAGAGGGATGCGACTGTTGTCTACGAACCTGAACCTGCTCGCGACGAATTCGATACCGTGCTCGCGACGACGGGGAAGTCACCACGAACGGCCCGCAAACAGCCCGTTGCGATTTATCCCGAGATACCGGGCTTTGAAATCCTCGCTGAGTTGGGCCGAGGCGGGATGGGGATCGTCTACCGCGCGAAGCAGATTTCAGCCAACCGGATCGTTGCCCTCAAAGTGGTTCGCAATGACCAGCTCGACATGATGCCTCCCAAAGCTCGCGCTCACGCGCTGAGTCGTTTCACGACCGAAGCTCATGCCGCAGCCTCCTTGCAGCACGACAATCTCGTATCGGTTTTCGAGGTCGGAGAGGTGCCGAGCAAGACTCCGGGCGGTACGCCGCTCCACTACTACGCGATGCGATTCGTCCAAGGCGAGAGCTTGTTCGATCTGGTGCGCGATGGACCGCTGGAGAATCGCCGCGCGGCAACTTATATCCAAAAAGTCGCCAGCGCCCTCCAGGCTGCTCATGACCAAGGGATTCTGCACCGCGACATGAAGCCTCACAATGTCATGATCGAAAAAGGATCCGATCGACCGCTGGTCACCGATTTTGGACTCGCCAAATTCGTCGACAGCGGAAATGCGATGACGTACGCAGGACAAGTCATGGGGACTCCGTCGTACATGTCTCCGGAACAAGCGGTCGATGCGGGCAAGGTCAGCGTGGCAGCAGATCAATACTCGATTGGCGCAACCCTTTACCACATCTTGACCGGCCGCCCCCCGTTTGTCGCGTCGAGCGTCCCCGAAACAATCCGTCAGATTCTGGACAAGCAACCTGTCAGCCTTCGAGAACTGAACTCATCGGTCCATCGTGATTTGGAGACGATCTGCCTGAAGTCGCTCCAGAAGGAGCCAGGGCGTCGCTATGCGAGTTGCAAGGAATTGGCTGACGATCTGCAGCGTTATCTCGACGGTGTCCCGATTCTCGCTAGACCGATAAGTCGTGCCGAACGAGTTTGGCGTTGGTGCCATCGCAACCCTGGAACCGCAGCCATGATCGGATCGGTCGCGTTCCTCGCGCTCTCGACCATGGCGGCGATCGTCATCGGATACCGCAACACCTCGGCAGCGCTCGCAGTCTCCGAGTCGCGTCTCGAGAAGGCTCTTCAAGTGGTCGATGAACTCTTCACAAGGGTCAGCGAAGATGAACTGCTCAATGAGCCTGGCATGCAGCCACTGCGCCGCGATCTTCTCGAAAAGGCCCTCAAGCATTATCAGTACTTTCTCTCGGAAAGTGGCGGCAGTGAAAAATTGGCCGATGAAGTCGCCTCGGCCCATTATCGCGTCGGGATGATTCAGCAACTGACCGGGAATCTTGAAATCGCTGAGAGCGAATTGGAGACCGCTCGAAAAAAACAGGAATCGCTTCTGACACAAACCCCAGAACGAATAACACGACTTAAATCGCTTAGCGATACGCTCAATGCGCTGGGAGGTCTCTTCAATTCCCAGCATCGACCCGAAGATTCGATCCGGATGTTCGAAGCCTCCTGGAAGACACGCCGTAAACTCGCCGACCTGGCCTCGGACGACACGGAATTCCAACGACTCGCATGCAATTCACTGATGAACCTCGGCGTGGCGAAAATCGCGCAAGGAAATGCGCAAGACGGGCTCATCGATATACAGGACGCCCAGAATCGTCGACTCGCTCTCCTGGAAAAAAATGCCAGCCAATCGAAACTCAGACGCGATCTCGCACGCGGCTGGTACAGTTTGGGCAAATTCAAGTACGAACAAAATGACGTCGAGTCAGCCGCCGAGCATTTCAAACAAGCAGTCGATGAATTTCGAAGACTGCTCACCGAAGATGCACGCTCCTTGAGCTATCGCTTTGAATGCAGTGTCGCCCTGAGAATGCTCGGAGCAGCCTATTCCGAACTCGATCAAACCCAAGCCGCTACCGATATCTATGAAGAGGCCGCGCAACTAGCGCAGAAACTGAACGATTCCAATCCCGACGTGACTGCCTACAAAACACAACTCGCAGTTCTCTCGATGAACCTCGGTAATAACTACGAACAAAGCGAACAATGGAACAAAGCGGAAGATGCATGGACCCATGCCCTGCGACTTGAAAAAGAACTGCTCGAACACAGTCTCGACGATGCCGACATCCAAGCAGATCTCGTCACATGCCTCGGAGCCCTCGGTGATTTAGCCGTCCGACGCGGAGATTCGAAATCCGCAAAAGATGCTTATGAGCAAGCCGTACCGATCCTGCGGTCGCTCAATCAAAGACATCCTGATAACTCCATGTTCCAAGAACAATTGCAGCGTCTTGAAGAACAGTTGCAGGGCCTCGCTCGCTAATCGCTCAATGGCGTCATTCTTCCTGGAGCGATTCACGTGCCTCATCGGGGATTCGGTTCGAACCTAGCATCTTGTCGTCAGATCGTTTCAACATTCGTACGTCGAGATGACGATGCCCATCGGATAGAAGTTGCAGTCGTTCCAGACGAATGCTTGCATTTTCAGTCTTTATCTGAGTGTTGAGGAGGCGGAAGTGATCGCCATGAGAACGTATCCATCCTTAGGCTTCTCGTCGATTGCGAGCCTTTGTTTTCTGTTCCTTCTCGGGGTTTCCGCGCGAGGGCAGCAAAGCTTTCGGCCCCAGGGTTCGGAGGAACTGTCTGTGGGAGATCGAGCAGGGGCGGCGAATCGTTTGGATTCATCCGCGCAATCGCGGTCAGGATCGCGCCCCCAGCGTAGCAGTAGTTCGCGCGCGACGTATGTTCGTGTCGCGCGAGCACCGAATATGTTCGGCGATACTTTGACACCGCAGGTAACTTTTTTGACCTCCCGTGGGCCTGGGCAAGCCACCGAGCCCATCGCGGCCTTTACGGCACCGCTTGGCGGTGGGGGCAGTTACAACATCGCCGAGAACAACACTTCGGTACCGACGGACCGAGTCTACTTCGTTTACAACGGATTTTTCAACGCGGCCTCGAACACCGTCGCGTTCGGCCCCAATGGCCCCATTCAGCAGTCGGTCGATCTTCATCGCTACCTCGTCGGTTTTGAGAAAACGTTTCTCGACGGCAACGCGTCTCTCGATGTCCGCATGCCATTCATCAACGGTTTGGAATTCCAGGGCTTTGGCATTTCGTCCGACGGTGGAAATGTAGGGAACATGACGATGTATCTGAAGGGGATGCTGTATGCCGATGATTCTTCGGCTTTCGCGACCGGTTTGGGGCTCGGGTTGCCGACGGGTAGCGATTTCGATGTGAATTTTCCGGCGGCCGGTCCCGCCGGGGGGCTCACCATCCGCAACGAGACGGTAACGTTGATGCCGTTCGTGGCATCCACCATGTCCTTGAACGATCGTTGGTTCCTTCAATCGTTTGGCCAAGTGCTTTTCGTAGCTGCAGGCGACACCGTCGTGAGAAACAATCAAGAAGTAGGTGTCTACACACAACAGAATTTGATTCAAACCGATATCGGATTAGGGCGTTGGTTGTGGCGAGATTCGAATCGCTCACTTTTTAGCGGTTTGGCAGGTGTCTTTG
>JBKDPB010000215.1:0-32874 GCA_046342615.1 Planctomycetota bacterium
GGACGAACGCGGGACCGAGATGTGGGGGTTGGTCCTCGGGATTTTGGCGGAGTTGGACCCCGTCCGGTTTGGAACCACTCGGAACCAAACGGGACGGGGTTTGGAACCAAACGGGACGGGGTGCCTATCTCTTAATATATCTCTCTCTTAAATGTCTCTTTAGATAAATAAGGAACTCATGATGGATGACATGGAGCAATTCCGATACTCGGATTCGGAACAATCGGTGGCACAATCGGCGCGGAGTAAGACTCCCAAGACTTCGACCAAACCAAGAAGTGTGGCGGCGTTTATCCGAGGACCGATTCCACTGGGATGGTTGGCCCAAGCTGCCAAGGTCCCTCGGAGGAATGCGGTTTTGGTTGGGTTGGTGTTGTTCTACTTGGCGGGACTCAAGAAGGACCGTAATGGTTTGGTGCTAACGGTCCGGCGCTGCAAACCGTTTGGATTGGAGCGGAAGTCTGTACAACGCGGGTTGGCCGACTTGGAGAAATCGGGACTGATTCGGGTAACTCGAACGGCCGGCCAAAGTCCGAGGGTGGACATTCTCTTGTCGGAAACCAAGTAGTGGAGTGGTTGTGATGGAGTGCCTGTACTGTGGAGATTGTTTGGAGATTATGCGAACGATGGAATCGGACAGTGTGGACTTGGTTATTGCATCGCCACCATACGAAGCAGCGCGAACCTATGGGATTGACTTCAATTTACAAGGTCAGAATTGGGTGGATTGGGCAGTCTCTCGATACGTGGAATGCTATCGGGTCAGTCGTGGATTGGTTGCGTGGGTTGTTGCGGGCAACACGCGAAATTTCCGATGGTCCGCAACACCGGCGTTGTTGATGGCGGATCTACATCGTCAGGGAATCAAACTTCGGACACCGCCCATTTATCATCGGGTTGGAATTCCCGGTAGCGGAGGTCCCGATTGGTGGCGCAACGATTATGAGTTTGTTGTTTGTGCCTCAAAGGGCAAACTACCTTGGAGTGACAATACTGCGATAGGTCACCCACCCAAGTACAAACCCGGTGGTACACCATCACACCACACGCGGAACGGTCGGGTGGGTGGTCGCAAATACACACAACCAAGTAGGGCGAATCCGGGAAACCTTATTTGGTGTCATGGCGGTGGCAACCATTTTGGTGACCGATTGGCGCATGAAAACGAAGCTCCATTCCCGGAAAAGCTGGCGGAAGCGTTTGTGGTTTCATTTTGCAAACCGGGTGGTGTAGTTCTCGATTGTTTCTGTGGAAGTGGGACCACGTTGGTTGCTGCAAAACAGAATGGTCGGAGTGCCATCGGAATAGATATTCGGGGTTCCCAAATTGAACTTGCGCAACGAAGGTTGGCAAATCGCGATCTTCCTACCACGGCATAGTTTCATTTGGTTTGGTATGATTCACGCGGACCACGGCTAGGAAATCATGAGCCGAACGCCGGACACCCATGCCGGTTGCCGTGGTCCTTTCAATTTCGCATGGGTCCAACTGATGGGAGTTGATGCTATGGCTAGTCTCCACAAGCAAGGTGGAAATCGTCCGGGTTATAAGTTGCGATTCCGAGACACCGACAACCGCCAACGTGTGTTGTGGCTCGGTGATGTCTCCAAACGGAATGCGGAAACTGTGTTGCTCCATGTCAACGAATTGGAGCGCGCGTACAAGGGTGGCGTGAGTCCCGAACCTGGGACCGCGAAGTGGGCGAACGAATTGACGGGACGGATCCGAGAGCGCTTGGCGGTTTATGGTTTTGTGGGTGCGGAGCGCAAGCAGGTTTGCGGGGACGCGTCCCGATTGGTCAGACCGTTCTTCGATTCGTACATTGCCAACCGGACGGACCTTAAGCCGGCCACAAAATACAAGTACGAACAATCCGCGAAGTACTTCACAACCTACGTTGGTCCCCATCGATTGTTGGCCGATGTCACACCGGCGGACATTGACGCGTGGCGGTTGTGGTTGGTGTCCTCGGCCATTGCTGCCAAGGGAGACAAACCGGCGCGCGGAATGGCGGTGTCCTCCGCGAACAAACACGCCAAGCGGATCAAGAAGTTGTTCGCCCAAGCAGTGAGGGCCAAGTTGTTGTCGGAGAGTCCGGCGGCGGATCAAAAGATTGGTCCGGAAGTCAACCGAGAGCGGGACCACTACATTGACCGCAACACGGTTGCCAAGGTGTTGGACGAGTGCGACACCGAATGGGCGCTTATCTTCGGTCTATGTCGATTTGCGGGGTTGCGATGTCCCACCGAGGTTTTGGGACTCAAGTGGTCCGATGTCGATTTGGCGGCGGGACGGATCCGAATTGATTCCGTGAAAACGGGTTTGCGATTCTGTCCCGTGTTTCCCGAGCTGCGGCCATTGCTGGAAGCTGCGCAGGATCTCGCGCCACCCAAGACGGTTTACGTGATTCGACGATACCGAGGGAACGCCGTGAACCTACGGACCCAACTGGGACGGATCCTCGGGCGCGCGGGTGTGGTCCCTTGGCCCAAGTTGTTCGTCAACCTCCGAGCCAGTGCCCGAACGGACCTTCAAGAAGTCTATCCGAGCCATGTTTGCGATTCCTGGCTTGGCCATTCCACACGAATTGCCGAGCGCCACTACCTACAAACCACCGATGCGCATTGGGAAAAGGCTATTGCAAACGGTGTCGGAGAAATCCAAAACGGTGGTAACGCCGGTGGTAACATCCATGCCAATCCACAAGAATCCGGCGCTTCACTGGATGCAAGAATCCCAATGGTTTCTGGGGTGGACTCCCACGGATTGCATGGGATTTCGTGCCTAGTGCCCCCGCAAGGACTCGAACCTTGGACCCGCTGATTAAGAGTCAGCTGCTCTACCGACTGAGCTACAAGGGCAATTCGACTCGTATGGTACCGCCAGCGGAGTGGCTTGCAAGGGCCAAAAGGAGGACGCAAGTTACGAAAAATGGGCAAGCCCAGGTTGACCGGAGGGGCTCTCATTGCCGATACTTGCGATTAGTCCAGCTCTCCAACCGGTTTTCATGAAGGGGAAGGGAGAATTTTGTACCACAGCACAAGGAGATAAACGATCGAACGCATTCAGACCCGGGTCAATAATCAAATCCGCATCTCACCTCTACGCGTGATTGGCCCTGATGGAACTCAGCTAGGAGTTATTTCTGCAGACGAAGCACTCAGCCGGGCTCGCGATGCCGGCTTGGATTTGGTGGAGGTCGCTCCAAACGAACGTCCTCCGGTCTGCCGAATTATGGACTTCGGCAAGTACAAATACGAGAAGAACAAAAAATCGGGCCACAAGACGCACCAAACCAAGACCAAGGAAATCCGACTTCGACCCAAGACCGGGGATCACGACGTCGAAACCAAGGTGCGACAGGCGATCGGTTTTCTGAAGCACAAGGACAAGGTCCAGGTCACCGTCATGTTTCGCGGACGGGAGATGGCTCACGTCGACGAAGGTCGAAGGGTCATGGAGCATGTGCTCAACGATTTGGCCGAGTACTCGAAGCTCGAACAACCACCGCTTCAGCAGGGCAAGAAGATTATTGCCATGCTTGCTCCCAAATAAGCTGAGTTGCCATGAAGCTGGTTCGATTCACCAGGCCCGACCATTCCATCGGTTGGGGACTGCAGACGGAACACGGGGTGCAGGATGTTCTGGCCGCGGATCCGTCTCTGCCCTCGTCGCTGGTCGAGCTGATCGCGAAGTGGCCTCAGTACGAAGCCCGCGTGTCCAGCCTGGGGAAGAAACTCGGTTCCTCCCAAGAAGAGCTGCAAATCCTGTGTCCGATCGACCGACCGGGCAAGATCCTGTGCAGTGGGCTCAACTATCGCGACCACGCGATGGAGACCCAAACGCCGATCCCCGATGAGCCGATCGTCTTTTGCAAGATGCCGACGGCCATGATCGGTCCCTTGGACGCGATTCGGCTCCCGGCATCCAGTCAGCAGGTCGACTACGAAGCGGAACTGGTCGTGGTGATCGGGCGACGAGTGAAACACGCTACGGCTCGCGAAGCCCAAGATGCGATCTTTGGCTACACCGTCGGGCACGACGTGTCGGCTCGCGATTGGCAAAAGGGTAAGCCAGGCAAGCAATGGTTTCTGGGGAAGTCGTTCGACACATTCGCTCCGTTGGGACCAGCCATCGTCGTTGGGAACTCGATTGCTGACCCGTGCCAGCTTCGCATTCGATGCTGGTTCAATGGAGAAGTCGTGCAGGATTCCAATACGCGGGAATTGATTTTCTCACCCGTGTTCCTTGTTGAATATTTGTCTCGCGTCATGACACTCGAACCCGGGGATGTGATCTACACGGGCACCCCTTCTGGGGTCGGCGTCGCTCGAACCCCTCCCAAATTCCTGCACCCCGGCGACACCATCGAGATCGAAATCGAATCGATAGGCCGATTGACCAACACCTGCATTGCCGATTCCTAGAACTTGCCCCTCCTGACCTTCGCGACGGGATCCTCATCGGGTATCATAGATCCGCGATTGTTCACTCCCCCCACACTCAATCGTCGACGCAATCGTGGAACAAACACGCATGGATCCGCACAACCCGCGCGAAGCGCGATCGCACCTCGCGGATTCTGTCGCGATCATTGCGCTGCGGATCATTTTCATCGTTGCAGCGGCAAGCGTCGGAGCCTCCCTGGCCCAATCCTCCTTGCTGAGGATCGGCAACGATCCGGATTCCCGGAATTCGGTCACTCCCTACATGGTCTTCAGCGGTGTGCTGCTGATTGCATTCGCCGTGATCGCGATCGATATGCTCTTTCCCAAGAAGCGGATCGAAGTCATTTCAGCGATCTATTTTGGTCTGTTGATCGGGGTGATCTTTACGAATCTCCTGACCTTGGCGATGGAACCATTCTTGGCTGGGAAAAGCTATGCCTCGTATGTCTCGCTGGGAACCCTGACGATCATGTGTTACGCCTGCGTCAGTCTATTGCTGCAGACCAAGGACGATTTTCGCTTTGTGATCCCTTACGTCGAGTTCGCACGAGATTTCAAAGGGATCAAGCCGCTGATTCTCGACACCAGCAGCGTGATCGACGGCCGATTGGCGGAACTGATCGAAACAAGCATTATCGACAGTCGATTGGTGATGCCTCGTTTCGTGTTGATGGAGCTGCAGTCGATCGCCGACAGCTCCGACAAATTAAAACGGGTTCGCGGCAGGCGAGGTTTGGATATCCTCAATCGACTTCGCAGCAATGATAAAGTGGATTTTCTCATGTATGACAACGATCTGCCCGAATTCGAAGGGCAGCCAGTCGACATGAAGCTCGTTTTGCTCGCCAAGCACCTCGACGGCAAGCTCGTTACGGGTGACTTCAACCTGAACAAGGTCGCCAAACTTCACAATGTCGTTGTGATCGACCTGAATCAAGTCGCGTCGGCGTTGCGTCCTCAATACCTTCCTGGTGAAAGTTTTCAGATACGGATCGTCAAGCCTGGCGAAGGCCAGGATCAAGGGATCGGGTATCTCGACGACGGGACCATGGTGGTTGTCGAAGGCGGACGGGACAAGATCAGCCAGACGGTGCAAGTAGCGGTTACCAGCACGTTGCAGACTCAAGCTGGCCGCATGATTTTTGCCAAAGTCGAAGGCTAGAAATACAGTCGAAGGCTAGAAATGCGGTGCGACGTCTCAGCCCGCGAGGTGTTCGATGACCTTGTCGGAAATCGGTTCTGCAATCCTCATGGCCCTTCTTGTCGTGTACGTGGCGACGCTGGTGTGGATCGGACGGTTTGCGGGGAAGAAAATTGCGAACGCAGAGGACTTTCTCCTCGCGGGACGCAGTGTGCCGCTCGGTCTCTCCGTCCTCTCCCTCTTGGCAACCTGGTTTGGGTCGAGCGCGATTCTGGGTGCGACCCGCAACTCCTATGAAGCGGGTCTGCACGGGACTGTTCTGGAACCTTTTGCTTGCGCCGCGACCTTGACCCTGACGGGTCTGCTCTTTGCTGCTCCCCTGTGGAAACGCCAAGTCTCGACGGTAGCCGATTTGTTTCGAGAACGGATGGGATGGTCGGCGGAGTGGATCAGTAGTTTGATCCAAGTCCCCACATTTTTTTGCTGGATTGGGGCGCAATATCTTTCGATCGGCGCACTCCTGGAAACCTACCTCGGCGTTCCCCACTGGATCGGGGCCGTCGGCTCGTGTGTCGTTGTTCTGCTCATCCTGTGGGCTGGAGGCATGTGGGCTGTTACCTGGACCAATTCCTTCCTGGTGGCGTTGTCGATCGGCAGCGTAGTGATTTTGTTTTTCGGTACGGCATCAACCCTGGGCGAGGGAAATATTGTGTGGGGTGTCCAACGCGTGATTCAGGAAACACCGCGCGAGCATCTTTCCTTTTTCCCCGATACACGCATGGCTACGGTGCTAGCGGTGCTGGGCGTATTCTTGACGGGTTTGCTGGGAAACATTCCAGGCCAAGACCTTCAGCAGCGGGTGCTGGCTGCACGAAGTCCTGGCGTCGCGACTTGGTCGTGCGTGATCTCGAGTGCGATCTATCTCGCGATCGGCTTGATCCCCGTGTATGTGGGGCTGGCCGCAAAGGTTTACCTTTCCGACCGAATCAGCGATGCCGATATTCGAGGAGACAGGGTGTTGCCGGTTGCCGCCCCCTACTTTCTGAGCGAGCCCTTGGTGATCGTGCTGGTGCTCGGATTGATCTCCGTGAACTTGGCTGTTGCGGCGAGTTCGACCATTTCTCAGACCACTATCCTCGACCGAAACGTTCTTGGGTTCCTTCGGCGGGGGGCGAACGAAAAGCCGAACTATGAGCGGGAGTGCGTCGTCGCGGTATCGATCGGTTCCTTGATCGCAGCTTTCTCAGGGAACTCGGTGATGGGGTTGCTGGAGGTGTCGCTGGTGCTGGTCATGGTTTCCCTGTTCGTCCCGATGTGTGTGTGCTTGTTCGCAAAAAATGTTCGGCCATGGACCGGGGTGGCATCGATGCTGGCGGGCGCCCTGGTCTGGGGATGTCACGCAGCGATTGAAACATGGATGCAGCGGGATAACCGTATTGCGACGGGATCTCCGAACGAATTCTCCGCGCTGCAATGGTACCTGGAAGTGCCCGCCGAGATTCAAGGACTCGCGGCTAGCATCCTGGCCGCTGTCATCCTGCAATGTTCGAAGACATCGTCACGACTCGCGGCGAATTGACGTTTCCTCGTCGTTTGCGGGTGGACTCGACGGACTAAGACCTATTGACTAGAGTTCGCCGGTCTCGTTGTTGGGTTCAGGCTCAGTTGCCGGTTCAGGCAGAGTCCAATACATGAGCCCGTCATCTGTCGTCCAAGGCTGAAGCTGTCTTTGTTGGGGGGGTACGGAGGCCCGCAGGAGCGTTCGGACGTCGTTGAGCAGGGGTAGGCAGTCCCCGTAATACGAATGCCCGAGCAAGTCGGTGTCGATTTCGGATGCATCAACCGTATCGACATCGCGCACCACGAGTGCGCCGGAGGACGAATCCCCCGCGCGGACGCTGTCGTTGAAATTGCGAGAGAACAGGAGTGCAAGATCGTTCTTGGAACAATACAGGGTCGTGCGTGCGGCGGTCTTGGTCAGTCGGGGCGCGACCTGCACGCGGAAAACTTCGCGGTCGATATCGGGGGCGGCGAGCACAATTTGATCGAAGATCTTGCCCCGTTCGCCCAGTTCCGCGATCGCTCGGCACGTCGCATCGGCCCCCATGCTATGAGCGATGACATGGATCCGTTCCGCGTCGACCCGCTCCGCGATATCGAGCAGGAATTGCTTGATCACGTAGCGACTGAACTCGATTTCGTTTCGGTCGGAAAAATAATGTCGAATACTACCTCGTGAAGGCCAGCTAAAGAAAATGGGGACGCCTTCGAATTTCAGGTCGTAGTGCATCTGCGCAGTGCGAAGCGCGGCGTTCTCGAAGTCCACATTGAAGCCGTGGATGAATACGAAGCACGATTTGCTCGTCGTGGATAGTCCAGCCAATTTTGCTCGCACGGCTTCGAAGAAAGCCCGCTCCTCAAGCGCGTCGGTTCTCTTCAATACGACATGCTTT
Organism: Planctomycetota bacterium; assembly: GCA_046342615.1. Lineage (GTDB taxonomy): Bacteria > Planctomycetota > Planctomycetia > Pirellulales > Pirellulaceae > JBKCUI01. The sequence continues at coordinate 8,043 of JBKDPB010000215.1, forward strand.
TGCTCGTTCTCGGGGCCGAACGCCGGACGTTCCACGACCCCTTCTTGGTGCTTGGGCGGAATGGAGACTTCGCATGTTCCATAATGAACCTTTTCCCCGGCATCCCGTCTCGAGCCGAATCGGATTCCAGTCCCGAGCCGCCAAACCTGCTGCAACTCGTTTTGAAACATGAACAACGCCCAGGCGATACCCGCTAGCATCAACGGCGTGGCCAGCCACTTCCAACACCCGGATCGTTTCGAAGGGTCGGACGGATTGCTTCGAAACCAGCCGACAGTGGCAATCGACAGCAGCAGTGCGACGAAGGGATAGGGGGCAATATGCAGCAGCGAGGGTCGGGGCCGGTCCACCTGCTCCCGATTGGTTCCATAGAAGACCAGCACCGGCGTTGGCTTCTCCGGGTCGACGGCACGCAGGGTATGTTTGTCCGGTGCCAGTCTGCTCGCACGGGTCGCCGTCCGTCCACGGCCTGTCTCGTCAGGAACCCATTCCTCACCCCCCGCCATCGCAGGCGCCTCCGGGTACGCCCCAGAACCGACGATATCCGACAGGATTTCCGCGATCCGAAGCGATTGGGGATGGTCTGACTTCAATGCTTTCAGAAGGCTTGGAACCGCGAGCAGGCCTTCCCTGCGGATCTGGTTCGCTGCCGATTGCGAGACCAACTCGTCCGGATCGCCAATCGCATCGATAAGGGCCTGCCAATACTCCGGTGTCTCCCGTTCTGGCGGGATAGCAATATGCTCCAGACCGACAATCGCTGCTCGTTGCAATTTCGGATCTTGACCCGCGAGGTACTCCAACAGAAGTTCTCGGACAACCCCCTCGAGTTCCCCGGTTTCCTGCAATTCAACGGCTGCCCGCTGCTGCACCTCGAGAGCATCCGACTTGAGTGCCTCGGCAAGCGCTCGTCGTTTCTCATCATCGGATGCATCGCAGATCGCACCGCAACCGAGAGCAAGCCATACCAAGAGGGGGATTTGACCAAGGTTTAAGCAGAGCTTCAAGCGAACCAGCGTCATGGTAACTCACCCTTTCATCCTGATGGGAGTTCTTCATCAGCATACAATGGAGGCCTGGGTGGACAAGTAGGAATAGCGACGTGTCACAGCGGCTTCGCCGGCATCCGTTTGAGGCTAGGGTGTCGTGTCGCTGGCCTGCATCACGCGTTTGGCATTCTCTTCCTTGCCGTACAGGACCAGCACATCCCCCACCTCGATAACATCGGACGGGCCGGGGATGCCGGGCAGGAGTGCGTCGTTTCGACGAATCGCCAAAACGACGACCCCGGAATCCCAAGGTCGCGATTGCCGAAGCATTTTCCCTATCAGAGGATTCCCCGCTTCGATCAAATACTCCGAAACGACGTAGCCGTGGTCGACCCGCAACAGGAGCTCGTAGTCGAGGGCACGTACCAACCCAGCTCGGGTCAAGGAGGAAGCGATTGCCCAATCCAACCATTTGCGAAACCATCGCAGGTGGCCGATGTAGCTGATCGCAATCGCAATCGCCGCAGCTCCGAGAATGATCGTCATCGACTCGAAGATATTATTTCCACCGACGAATGTCGCCACCATAGTCGCCAGCGCCGATGTCAGACCGATATTCCCGACCAAGATCAAATCGCGGATGATACGTCGGCGCACGGGGTGATTGACCACCAACTCCGCTTCTCGCGTAGTAAAGCCGACGCCGAAGAAAGCGGAGTAGCTTTGAAAGCTCGCCGTGTCGAAGCTCAGCCCCGTCATCATCAAGGCAATCGTCGCCACCTTGATAGCCAAGAATGAAAACAAGGCGATAAAGATAAGGGTGATAATGGCGGTCATAATCGCGGTGGTCGCTGCTTTCGAAGGAGTGGCTCCCACACCTCGATCCACGAGTGATTGCCGCTGTTATCGGACCAAAGCGGGGTGCCAACAAACCGCGCCGGGATGCCTTGGGCGCGACATGCATCGATCAGCAACACCGACAGCCCCGTGCAAGATGCCAAACCGGAATGCATCGATTCGTACGGGCTCTGATCCGCTTTCGCTCTCTTGGTGGAGTATTTGACATTCACCGCGGCGAACAGCTTCTGGTTCAGCATCGCTGCTGCTTGGCCAGGAGTCGTTGCGCCAGCCACGAGCGGTGAAAATCGCACGCGAAAATCCTGACGCCAAGCATCTCGCCGTTCATTGATGCTGGCATAGGGGAGAATGTTGTTGAGAAAGATCTCCTTCGGGATCTGCTTGCCCCACGGAACTTCCTCGAGCGTCTGGTGCGCGATCCGAATCTCGGAGAGCAGAAAATCCGCCTTGAGCGATTGCAAATCGCGCCCGGGCATATTGCAAACCAGGAACTCGGCCGACTCGAATGGGTGGTCGGGAACGGTTTGCAAGAGTCGCTCGATTTCCGCGCGGTTCTCTCCGGCCTGCTCCAAGGCCATGAGGACTTCCGTGCTCCATGTGCGGCCCCCGTCACTGGCCCTGGCTGCGGATGCTGTGGCGATGGAAAGGCACATCATCGTGCAAATCGCTGAGAAACAACGGATCGGGCTCCGGTACGGAATACGGCGAGTGCTTATTGGCATGGTTGATCGATCGATGATCCTGAGGGGATGGATACTGGCGTGGAAACGGGGTTGCTGAGGATAACCGGAAACGTTGGATGCTAGCGCATTGCGGCTCAAGGTGTGGCGGATGAATCGGTGAACATGCGTCGCACCTTTCGAATTTCCTCGGGGTCGGGGATTCGTATCCCGTCGGCCCTCGCGGAGCCTCGAAACGAACCATGCAACTGGCGGCATCCGGTCGCTTCGAGGATTTGCCTGGCATTTGATGAGGAGATGCCGCCTGCGGGCAAGAATTCCATCCGGTCGCCGAAGGATTGTTGCCACTCGCGCAATGCAGCCAGCGAATCCACCGCGTGATCCGCGCCGCCGCTGGTCAGGATCCGGCGGTATCCCAATTCGGTCAGCCGCGGAATCGCTGACATCGGATCGGGTACGAGATCGAAAACACGATGGACGACCAATTCGATATCGCGGTACCGAGTCGCGACCGCTTCGAGAAAGTCCCAGTTCAATGCATCTCCTGGATGACTTGCCCCCACCGCGACCCCTGCACATCCCGCATCGACAGCGATTTGGATCTCGTCGAGCATCTGTCGCTGATGGCTCTCGTCAAAGTAGAAGTCTCCAGGTCGGCAGCGAATCAGCGCGATGAGCGGTACCGAACCCAATGCCCCGCGAAGAAGGTGAATCGAGGGAGTCACACCGCCGACATCCAATCGCTCGCTCAATTCGATCCGGTCGGCACCTGCATCCGTAGCGATGCGGACTCCTTCAAGACTCTCGACGCAAACTTCCAGCATGGTCATGACAACTCTTCTCTAGGCGATCAGATCATGAAGGACATGCCCATGGACGTCGGTCAGGCGTCGATCGATGCCATTGTGCCGAACGGACAGTCGCGTGTGATCGATTCCCAGCAAGTGCAAAATCGTGGCATGGATATCGTACACTTGAGTAGGATTCTCTCGGTCGAGCGGCTTGTACCCGAACGAGTCGCTCGGCCCATAGGATGTGCCCCCTTTGATGCCGCCACCGCAGAGCCAGTTGGTGAAGCAATACGGGTTGTGATCCCGTCCCTTCCCTCCCTGCGAACTGGGCATGCGACCGAACTCGGTCGTCCATAAGATCAAGGTATCCTCCAGCATGCCTCGCTGCTTGAGATCCTGAATGAGCGCGGACGCACCGCGAGCCATGCCGGTTGCCAACGGACCGTGATCCCGCTGGATGTCTTCGTGCGAGTCCCAATTTCGGCGCGGGAATCCATTGTCGTTTCCCGACCAAATCTGAACGAACCGAACCCCCCGCTCGAGCATGCGACGTGCCGCCAAACATTTGCGAGAAAAGTGGATTGTCTCTTCGCGAGCGTTAATCTCTTTGTCAAACTCCGAAGGGATCTGGTCCAAGCCGTACAATCGCAAGATGTGTTCCGGTTCATCGGCGAAATTCAACGCCTCGGGGGCAGCCATCTGCATGCGGGCGGCCAGTTCATAGGAACGAATGCGTGCCTCGAGCCGATCATCTCCCGCACGCTCCTGGGCGTGGCGACGATTGAGGGATGCGAGCAACGATTGACCATCGGATTCGCTTTCTCGCGTGATGTAGGCACCTGCCTTGTGCGGACGCAGGTCGGCGATCGGGATCTCCGAACCGGGATAGATGACCGTGCCGCTGTGCTGGGCAGGGAGAAATGCCGCATCCCAATTCTTGGTGCCGTTGCTGGCCAATCCCCGATGATCGGGAAAGACGACAAACGTCGGCAGATTGTCATTCATGCTGCCGAGCCCATAGCTGACCCACGCGCCCATGCCGGGGAATCCCGGCAACTGGAATCCCGTGGCGTGCAACAGCGTCGCCTGGCTATGCACTCCCGTCTTGCCGACCACGTTGTGCACAAATGCCAAGTCATCCGCGACGCGGCCCAGTTCGGCGACGGGCTCGGAGATCAGTTTCCCGCACTGGCCGTACGGTTGGAAATCCCATACCGGTCGAAGCCACGGTCCCAATCCATTTTGAAAGGCTTCGACATGTTCGCCGAAATCGCTCTCTTGTCCGTGACGTTTGACCAATTCCGGCTTGAAATCGAAAAGATCGATGTGGCTGGCTGCTCCGGCCATGAACAATTGCACCACGCGCTTGGCTCGCGGAGGATGATGGAGTTTCGTGAGCGAGGCTCCCAGGCCGATCCCTCCTTCGACAGCATCTCCACCCGATGGAGATCCCAATCCTTCCTCCCGATGGAGCATCGCGTTGAGCACGAGCCCGCCAAACCCGCTCCCCAGCGACTGCAGGATCCTGCGGCGAGAAAAGGTTGCGTCATCGAAAGCGTGGGTCATGGCTGGGGTCCTGTTCCGATCGCGTCAGCGACTAATCGACGAACGTGAACTCATTGAGGTTGAGGATCAATCGGCACGCATTGGCGAGCCCATGTTTTTGAATATGCGTTTCGAGGGCGGATTGCTCTTCGGGGGTCGGGGTTCGACCGAGCGCGAGTTCGAAGAGGCGCTGGACCTGGCCGCTGCGATGGCTGCACTCGTTTTCCAAACGTTCCGCGAAATGGTGGCTCATGGTCACCATTAAGCCATTATTCAACAAGGCGAGCGCTTGCAGAGGGCTCAGGGATTCGTTGCGTTTGTCCACTCGCATCGAAGGATCCGCGCAGTCGAGAGTGGTCATAAACGGTTGCGGTTGTGAGCGAACGAGAAAGCGGTAGATGCTGCGGCGGTGCGACTGGGGGTCGTCGGGGTTGTGCAGATGGTATTCGTAATGAGGCGAGTGGTCCGGTTGCTCGATCACGAAATCCTGGAAGCTAGGTCCTCCCATCTTGAGATCGAGTTTGCCCGAAACCTGCAGCACCACATCCCGTACGGCTTCTGCTTCCAATCGCCGACGGTTGGCTCGCCAAAGATAGCGATTGTCCGCATCGACAGCTTGGGGATTCTCATCCCGCGCCGACCGAGAATCCGACGAGATCTGTCGATAGGTATGGCTGGTCACGATCAACTTGTGCAATCGCTTGAGCGACTGTCCTCGATCGCGAAACTCGACCGCAAGCCAATCGAGCAACTCGGGGTGGGTCGGTTGGGCACCCATGCGTCCTAGATCATTGGGGGTATCCACCAAGCCTCGGCCGAAGTGGTGCTGCCACACGCGGTTCACGATGCTGCGCCACGTCAATGGATTGCGATCGTCGGCGATCCATCGAGCCAGCGCCGCTCGGCGATCCCCTTCGGAGTGATCGGCAGGCAGATCAAACCAAGGATTCAAATCGCTTAAACAAGTCAGTGCGCCGGGGGTGACCTCGTCCTTCGGTTGCGTGACATTCCCTCGATCCAACACGTAGATCGGTCGCGGCTTGCCGCCATTCCCTCCCGTGCCCAAAAATGCTCCGCTGCCGTAGTGGATCATGCCAGCGTAAACCAGCTTGGGCGGAGGCAGGGCATTTTTCGCTGATTGAGCTTGGGCCAACTGAGCCTTCACGCGCTCGAAATCAGCCAATGTCTCGGGATCGACTCGCGAACGCAGCAGGGTCTCCCGATCCGCTTGCAAGGCTACCCGATCCGTGGTTCCTGCGGAGGCTCGACCATAATAGTAGCCATCGACCAGATTGGCCCGTTGCCATCGGGGTGCGGCTTCGATCGAGTCGAGCGATGTGACGTTGGCTCCGCGCGCTAGGTTTTGGCCGTCGCTCGAAAGAACGGCCAGCTCACCCAGCGCGAAAATGAAGTCGGTCGGCAATCGATGCACGAGTTTCGTTGCAGTGAATCTCACGTAACGTGCGCGAATCTCTGTGTGGCTGCTGATCCCATCCACACGCTGGGGAACAACCCCAGGATTGGGGACATCTTCGGAAGTTCGATCCAGCAAGAGCGCTACACCCGCTTGGAAGTCGGGGTCGTCCGAGGCTTCAATTTTGAAACGAACAGGGAATCCGAAACCTGGGCCGATATGATTGAAAGGGTCGTTGCAGGCGACGAACTCGATTTTTTCGATGCGCTGAGATTGTCCCAGGTCGACTTGAACCCACTTGATCGCGTCCTCGCGCGGTTCGATGTTGCTGTGGAAGCCGAATTCGGGCAGTTCCGTTTTGTTGGCCAACTGGGTCGCTTCAGCGATCCGTTGATCGATCGCGACAAGCTCCGGACCGCCGAGCTCGGTCATCTTGGCGTCGATTTGCTTTTGCCTTGCCGCAATCTCAGCCAACTTGCGTTCGAGTTCGGATCGTTGGGCCGCGATCGATGGGTCGCTGTCGTAGGATTTATCGGATCGATCGACTGCGGCGAATACCGCTTGCAACTGATAGTACTCGCGCTGCGAGATCGGATCGAATTTGTGATTGTGGCATTGAGCGCAACCGACCGTCACGCTAGTGAAAGTCCCCATGGTCGTGGCCACCATGTCATCGCGATCGAGATGACGGGCTACCTTGCCATCGATTTTGGATTCGGGAACTTCGGCGTGGCCGATGAAGTCCCAGGGGCCCGCGGCGATGAATCCGAGAGCTTCGATGCCATCGACGGATCCTGGATAAAAAATATCGCCTGCGAGCTGCTCCTCGATGAATCGACGATACGGCTTGTCGTCGTTCAGGGACCGAATGACGTAATCGCGGTAGGGCCACGCGTTTGGGCGAGGTTTGTCTTTGTCGTAACCGTGCGTCTCGCCAAAGTGGACTACATCGAGCCAGTGGCGCGCCCATCGCTCGCCGTATCGCGGGGATTCCAACAGTCGGTCGACCACGCGACGATAGGCTATCGCGTCGGAGTCGGGATCGGTGATGTAGGCCTCGATCTCTTCGGGCGTGGGAGGCAGGCCGGTCAGATCGAACGACAACCGCCGGATCAGCGTTCGACGATCCGCAGCAGGCGATTGCGGCAAGCCCTTCTCGTTCAACTTGGCAACGATGAAGGCATCGATCGGATTGGCGATGATGTCGCTGGTCGAAGAAGTCGTTGGCACGGCGGGTCGAACCAGCGGGCGGAAGGACCACCACTGGGCGTCGGGAACATCGCGATCCTCGAGAACCTTTCCATCGGGCCAGGGTGCTCCTGCGCGGATCCACGTAGTCAGGGCCATCACTTCATCGGCCGATAGCGGCGGACCGTTCTTGGGCATCTCGGGGTTCGTGCCGGTCACGTATTCCAGAAGGAGGCTTTCCTCAGGCTTGCCGGGAACGATTGCCGGACCGCTCTCTCCACCTTGGGTCATCCTGGCAAGGGATTCGCATCCCAGTTTCCCGTTGGCTTTGGTTCCTGCGTGGCAACTGACGCAGCGATTCTCCAGAACCCGAGCCGCGGCAAGGAACGGATCCTCATCGGCTCGGGCCCCCAACGCGTTGACAACGAGGCCTAGAATCGCACATGCGTTCGTGAGCCACCACAGGCTCCTGTCTGCGTTCGGAAACCGCGACACTCAATCATCCTTCGGGAATCAGGTGGGAAGTCCAAGGCAAGGCGGGGCCGACTCGCCCCATCCCCATCATAGTAGAAACCGCCCCCGGCAGGAATCGAGGCAAACGTAGGGGCGGTCGGATCGCCCTCTGTTTTCAACAGCCCTCGTACCTAGGCTCATGCCTGGGGACGCCCCGCCACAGGCTCCGCCTGCCGACCGACCCCCTCCCAGCCCCCCCAAGGTTTACCCTCGACCTACTTAGGCGCACTTATTTGTTCAAACCCGCATCCTGCATCGCGACTTCCCACATGCCCCACGGGAACGCGATGCACCATCCACCTCACGTGAGCTTAACCTAGCCGACCTTGATATTCTCCGACTTGGCTAGGATTCGGAGGGTAGGTTTTTGCGTTCGATCAACGATTCCCCTTGTACGCAAGGATGTTGTTACGAAGCGCCGACTTTCTTCAAGGCGCTTTGGGCAACGGCATAGCACTCGCGCATGTCGGCGATCGGGTTCTTTTCGTTCTCTTCGTATTCCAAAGACAACGCTCCGTCGGATGGGAATTTCGCCTGGAGCAAGGCATCGAACACGGACACACAATCGAGATGGCCTTTACCGAGGATCACGCCTCGAGTGTTTTCCTTCATCTCGGCGAAGTCCTTGAGGTGAATCCCGTACAATCGTCCTGCGAGCGAGCGGATGACTTCCACCGGTTTCTCGCCGGAGCGAATGAAGTGCCCCAAATCCGCGCATGCACCGATGCGGCGATCTCGCCCCTCAATGGCTCGCAGCACGTCCACCACCTTATTAAATCGATCCGAAGGTCCATGGTTGTGGATGGCGATCCGAATGTCGAATTCCTTGACGAGCGCCTCCAAACTGTCGAACGAGTCGGGGGTAGGAGCGGCGGAGAGATTCTTGATGCCGGCTTTCTTGGCAAATTCGAAGATCTTGCGGTTGGCCGCATCGTCTTTGGTGAACGCGTTCACACCGTGCGCGGAGATCGCCAACCCGAGTTCTTTCACTTGGGCCACCCTATTCCGAATGGCTTCATCGGAGGAGTCCAGCGGGAACATGCCGCTGTAGAACTCGACTTCGACGAAACCTAGCTCCTTGGCATACTTCAAGGCTTGATCGGCAGGGAATCCTCGCAACGAGTAGAGTTGCACGCCGAGCTTGAGGCCCGCGTCCTGGGCTTCGCGAGCCATCAGCCGGGCGAAGGGACTCGCGGCAACCGCGAGACATCCCGCGCCGGCGAGCCCCTGGCGAAGCAACGTGCGTCGATTGCAGCAAAGCGATGATGGCTGTGAATTCTTAAAGAACATCGTCAAGTCCTTGGTCTAAAGAAAGGAATCGGGATTGCCTCAATTCGGGTAGGAAATACACTTGAGGATCCCTTATATCGCATCTTACAGGATTTTCGCTCCTCCATGGCCAGCAAAGACTTCGATATCGATCAACTCGCGTTGTACCTCCACATCACCCCAGAACAGGTGACGAAGATGGTTACGCGGGGCAAGCTGCCGGGTCGGAGAGTGAACGGGCAATGGCGGTTCTCCGAATCGGAAATCCACCATTGGCTCGAGGAGCAGATCGGGGTCAGCGATGCGTCCGAGCTGGAAAAGGTCGAAAAGATCCTCGATCGGAATTGGGACACGACCATCGACGATCGAACGATGCTGTCGGAATTTATGATGGTGGAAGCGATCGAAATCCCTCTTTTGGCCCGAACACGCGGTTCGGTCATTCGGGAAATGAGTCGCTTGGCCGCCTCGACCGGCCTGCTGTGGGATGCCGACACGATGGCCGAAGCGGTCCAGGCGCGTGAGTCGTTGCACCCGACGGCGCTCGAAAACGGCGTCGCGCTGCTCCACCCCCGTCGCCCGCAAGTATCCATCCTTTCCGACTCGCTGGTCGCCCTGGGGATCTCCCCGCAACCGATTCCGTTCGGCAACTCGGCCGGTCATCTGACCGATGTTTTCTTCTTGATCTGCTCCACCGACGACCAAGTCCACCTCCGCATCCTGGCCCGCCTGGCGAGACTGGTGAGCGATGAAGTCTTCTTGACCATGCTTCGCTCGACCACGTCCCCCGCCGAAGCGCTGGAACTGATCCGAACCACGGAAGCAGAAATGCTTCAGGCGAACTCCAAATGAGTCGCCCGCTGTTCGTCGGTTGGTATGGTCCGTCCGATGGTCCCTGGGGTTGGATCCAAAGCCACTTCGAACACGTCTCGCTCCTGGACGGACGGAGCCTCGATGACTGGCTGGTCGCATCGCGAAGGCGAGAGCCCCATCCATCGAAGATCTTGCTGATCGCTCTCGATCACCGGAGCGACTTCGGATCTTTCTCGCAAATCGAGCAACGCATCGCATCGACTGCGACCACCGTGCCAAACATCCCCGTAGCGATCGTGCTCGGCAACGATTGGCACGGCCACCGCCGTACCTTTCCTCTTCCCGACAAGATTCCGAACTTCTATTGGTACCAGTGGTACGATCGGATCTTTCCCTGGGTGAGCGAACTCATCCACCAAGATGCCAACAGCGATCGCGTGATCGGTAAGCGCAAGACTTCGAGCGAGCGACCTGGCGATTCGACTCCATGGAGGGTTCAGTGGATACTCGATCGGTCGAGTTGGCAAACGTCGATGCTCAAAAAGGATCAGCCCATAGGTGGCTTGGCCTGGATCATTACCGATCATGGGGACCCGCGCGATTTGTGGAGGGATGCGTGCGAGGGGGTGGGCATGCGGGCGGTTGCGACTCGCATGTGCAGCGACCCTCCGTGGCTCGAACCGCAGTTGATCGTCGTCGATTGCGTTTCTCGATCCGAGGGTTGCGACCACACGATCGAGGGGGTGATCCAAGCAGCCCGCGCCCGTCATCCCACCGCATTGCTTGCCCAGGTCGCCTCCTTTCCCACTTGGCCCCAGTGGTCTCATTGGCAATCCCTGGGAGTGGATGTGATTTTGCCGAGGCCCGCAGCTTTGCAAGGCTTCCTCTATTATTGGCAGCAATGGATCGCTCGCACGGCGGCGTGAGTGGTTGCTGGTGCCGGGCGCATTGCGGTCTGCTATAGTGGGACGGTTGGCGATACCGCTTGAGCCCAAGGAATATGGCTTGAGCTACGGTAGAGGGGTGTGCCATTCGAGGCCGCGCCAGCCACGCTCGCAGGTTTTCTTCAGGGGACCCATCCGATGATTTCTTCGTTTTTCAGCCAACGGTTCCGACGGGTTCTTTCAGGTTGCATGGCGATCGGCCTTTTGATCTCGGTCGGCGAGTTTGCCCTGGGGCAGCGCGCGACATGGCGAGCCGGGGTGGCCAAAGCCGATATCACTCCCGAAATCCCGATCCGTCTCAGCGGTTACGCCGGCCGGACCTCGCCGTTCGCATCGATCGCGGATCGCTTGCAGGTTCGAGCCCTCGTCTTAGAGCCGACCACCACTTCGGAGTCGCAGCCGCTGGTCATCGTTTCGATCGACGCCATCGGCATCTCATCGGTTCTCACCGAACAGATTCTCGCGGAGGTACTTCCGAAACTTGCTATCCCGCGATCGCGAATCGTCTTGTGCACCACCCATTCGCACACGGCGCCGCATCTGGACGCGACGATCCCCAACCTGTTCGGCATTCCTCTCGCGGGGGAGGAGCGAGACGACATGCTGCGCTACACCGAACGGTTGCGGCGCGAGATCGTCGGCGTCATTCTGAAAGCCTCTGAAACTCGTCGCGCGGCTTCGGTCGAGTACGGGCTGGGTCGCGCAGACTTTGCGATCAACCGCCGGCAATTGAAGGACAAGAAGTGGACCGGTATCGGCGTTGTCGATGATGGCCCTGTCGATCGGAGCGTTCGCGTGCTGCGCATTGCGGATGAGCGAGGCCAACCCATCGCGGTGGCCTATCAATACGCTTGCCACTGCACCTCGATTTCGCCTGAGGATAATCGGATCAGCGGCGATTGGGCCGGGATATCTGCGGCACGGCTCGAGGCCGAGATGCCGGGCTGCGTCGCGCTGCCGATCATCGGCTGCGGAGCGGATGCGAATCCCAATCCGAGAGGTACGTTGGAGCTTGCCCAATCGCACGGCAAGGAGATGGCTGCTGCGGTCCAGGAGGTTATCCGAAAACCGCTGAAGCCCCTTCCTCCTCCCTCGCAAACTGCCTTCGCATTGGTCGCGCTCGCCTCCGAACGCCCCAACAAAAAGAAACTCGAAGAAATGCGCGCAAGCGCTTCGCCCCACGAACGAAACTTTGGCAACTACTGGCTCGACCTGTTGACGAGAAAAGATCGCATTCCGGAAACCTATCCCGCACCGATTCACCTGTGGGCCTTCGGGAATGAGTTGGCCTGGGTCTTCATGAGCGGTGAAGTCGTCGTCGATTACCAAATCCGTTTCGAGAAGGAGCTGAGTCAATTCGCCAATGTATGGGTGGCCGCCTACGTGGATGACGTATTCGCCTACGTTTGCAGCGAGCGGGTGCGAGGCGAAGGGGGGTATGAAGTCGATGGCTCCATGCTGTACTACTTGCAGCCTGGCCGCTGGAGCTCCGGTACCGAGGCCACGATCGTCGATCGCGTGCTGCAAATGACCAAGCAAAAACGACTCGCCGATGAACCGATGTCCCCCCAGGAATCGTTGGCATCGATCCAAGTACCCGAAGGATTCACGATCGAACTCATGGCCTCCGAACCGATGGTCATGGACCCTGTCAATATCGCCTTCGGCCCGGATGGAACGGTGTGGATTGTCGAGATGGGTGACTATCCTTCAGGGGGCGGTCGCTCGGGTTGTATCAAGGCGCTGCGAGATACCAACGGCGATGGCCAGCTCGACGACGTCAAGATGTTCCTCGACAACTTGAACTATCCCGCGGGCGTTTATCCCTGGCGCGATGGGGCCGTGATCGCGTGTGCGCCGGATGTCTTCTTTGCTCGCGACACCGATGGCGATGGCATCGCGGATGAACGTCGCGTGCTGCTGACCGGTTTTCCCGAAGGCAATCCGCAGCACCGGGTCCATGGCTTTACCTACGGTATGGATCATCGACTTTATTTCGGTACCGGGGGAGCAGCCGAACGGATCACCGCCACAGGGAATGGGATCACCACCAAGAGCGATCCCGTGGTCCATACCGTATCGGGGTTTGATATCAGCTTGGATCCAGACACCGCGACCATGCGTGTCGAAACCGGCGACTCGCAATACATCCGCGCCACCGACGACTATGCGAACTGGTTCGGCAACGAGAACAGCTACCCGATGTACCATTACGTCGTCGATCAAAAGTGGGCGAGCTACGGGGGCAAGCTCCCCTATCGCCGCTTTCATTGGATGACCGATCCCCCCAGCATCCCGCCGGTCTATCCGATCAGTCAGCAAGCGGATCGGTTCAACGACTTGTTCACGATCAACCGATTCACATCGGCCTGCAGCACCATCATCAATCGCGGACCCGGTCAAGGGGAATCCATGGGCGGATGGGCTACCGTTTGCGAACCGGTCCATAACCTCGTCGCCCGCTTCCGATTGGAACCTCGAGGCGCAACCTGGGCGGCCGTACGAGCGACCGAGGATGCCAAATCCGATTGGGTGCGCAGCAGCGACCCATGGTTCCGGCCCGTGCGCATCGAAAACGCGCCCGACGGCACGCTGTGGATCGTCGATATGTATCGCTACGTCATCGAACACCCAGAATGGATTCCGGAGGAATGGCAGCGTCGCATCAACGTTCGAGCGGGTGACCATGCGGGACGCCTCTATCGCGTTCGGCAAAAAGATTACACGCCGGCTCCGGTGGTCGACATGACGCGCCTCACGGAGCAAGAGCTCCGACAATATCTCGTCAGCTCCAACTCGGCTCAGGCGGACCAAGCGCAGCAGGAAACCATTCGGCGGCATCGCGATTCGGGGCTCAAGCCCGAGATGGTGAGTTTTTTTCGCCATGCCGTGAATCGAAACGCGGATCCCCGAGCTCGATTCCGAGTCTTCGCAACCATGTGCGGTTGCGGTCTGGCCACGACCGAGGATTTCCAAGAGCGTTTGAGCGATCAGGATCCTCGCGTCGCCGAAGGGGTCGTCCGATGGATCGATCGCGCGCCGGACAGCGACGCGATCCGAGCGACGCTTTGGCAATCCGTACTGCCGAACCATTGGCAGAACTCGGCATCGACAGCCCTCGCGATGGCGATCGTGGGTAGCGCAGCCCCCGTGCCTCAAACGGATTCCATCGCCCGCGCTCTCGCGACCCATGCCAAGGATCCATGGGTCTTGGACATGACCAGCATGCTCGCCCCGACCGCCATCGATGGAGTGGTACGTTCGCTGCTCGATCCCGGCAGCCCCGTCCTCGCCCAGGCAGGACCGGGCGGCCAACGGTTGCTCGAAAAACTGGTGGCTCGCATATCTCCTGATTTGAGAAATCAGCTTCTGACCTCGATCTCCACGGCCTCGGCAGGACGGCCCGCGTGGCATTACATCCTCGCCCGCCAGTTCGCGGCCGCCGAGTCGTCGGGAATCGATGCCGCAGCCCTCGATCAAGTTATCGCGGATGCGAGGATTGCGCTCGCCGATAGGGATCAGCCGACGCATGTCGCTGCCGCAGTCATCGATCTGCTCGAATCCCGAATCGGGGAGAACTGGACCGATCTGCATCAGTTGTTCCTCGATGGCTTGAAACAGAAGCGCGAATCGGAAATCGATCGCAAACTCGCGCTGGCTCTCGCGCGGACCGGCAACCCTGCCTTGGTGCAATTGTCGGGCGTTTGGAACGACCTCAGCCCCGATGCCCAAGGAGTGGTCTTGACCGAATGGACCAACCGCGTCGACTCCGTCCCGATGCTGCTCGATGCCGTGCGCGAGGGCAAGATTCCCCGCAACGGTATCGATGCCGTCACCACCATGCGACTGCGTCAACTCCCCGAGAGCGCCGCATCGAAGACGGTGCTGGAGCTCTTCGGTCCCGCTCCAGGCGCCGATCGCGCTGCGATCGTTCGCGAAGCGCTCGCCCAATGGCCGTCGCATGCCGACCTCGAACTCGGTCGCGCCGCGTACCAAAAGCATTGCGCGGTGTGTCACGATGCGAGAACCGTCGATGGACGAGCCCAGGAGAGCGTCGGCCCCAACGTGCGCGGCTTGATCCATTGGACCAACGAAGCCTGGATCACAGCGATTCTCGACCCGCATCGCTCCGTCGAAGAAAAGTACTGGGCCTTCCAAGCCAAGACCGACGATGGCGAGGTCATCACCGGACTCAAGCTCCGCGAAGACGACAGCGCCATCGAATGGGTCGATACCGCAGGCCGAGTCCAACGAACCCAGAAATCGGATCTGACCGACTTCCGCATGTCAAAATTGTCCCTGATGCCCGAAGGTTTTGAACAACTCGTTGCACCGGAGTCTCTTGCGGGAATCATCTCCTACCTCAGAGCGGAAAGCCAGTAGCCCGATTGGGGCTTTCCGCACGGAAACAGCCAGCGCCATGAACGCCAACTTTATCCTCGCGCTCGACCAGGGAACCACCAGTTCGCGAGCGATCCTGTTCGATCGGCAAGGGAATGCGATCGGGGTCGCTCAGCGCGAATTCGCGCAACATTATCCCAAGGCGGGCTGGGTCGAGCACGATGCCAACGAGATCTGGGAGACGCAGATTGCGGTCGCACG
Organism: Planctomycetota bacterium; assembly: GCA_046342615.1. GTDB lineage: Bacteria > Planctomycetota > Planctomycetia > Pirellulales > Pirellulaceae > JBKCUI01. Next base: position 23,649 of record JBKDPB010000215.1, read on the forward strand.
CGAGGTGCTGGCCAAGACGGGAACGGCTGCTGCCCAGATCGCGGCCATCGGCATCACCAACCAACGTGAAACCACGGTCCTGTGGGATCGCCGAACCGGAAAACCCGTTCATCGTGCTATCGTGTGGCAAGATCGTCGCACCGCAGACCGCTGTGACGAGCTTCGACCGGCAGGATACGCTCCGCGCATCGAATCCGCTACGGGGCTGGTCTTGGAGCCGTACTTCTCCGGGACCAAGCTCGAGTGGTTGCTCGACCACGTTCCAGGCGCGAGGTCCCTGGCCGATGCCGGACATCTCGCTTTTGGAACGATCGACTCCTGGTTGATCTGGAACCTGACCGGCGGACGGTTGCATGTGACCGACGCGAGCAATGCCTCGCGCACGATGCTGATGCGATTGCAGACCGGACAGTGGGACGAGGAGATGCTCCAACTGCTTCGGATACCGAGTTCGGTGCTGCCGGAGATTCGCCGCAGCAGCGATATCCTGGGGATAACCGACGAGGAGCAACTCGGAATCGCGATTCCGATTGCTGGGGTCGCTGGAGATCAGCAGGCCGCGCTCTTTGGCCAGAACTGTGTTCATCACGGCATGGCAAAGAACACTTACGGCACCGGCTGTTTCATGCTGATGCATATCGGCGACAAGCCGACGCCATCCAAGCGGCGATTGCTGACGAGTGTCGCATGGAGTACGCCGCGCGGGATCGATTACGCGTTGGAAGGGAGCGTATTTATCGCGGGAGCTGCGGTCCAGTGGCTGCGCGATGGACTTGGGATCATTCGCAGCAGCGCCGACGTCGAGACGCTCGCCGAATCGGTCCCCGATAACGATGGGGTCTATCTCGTTCCAGCCTTTGCTGGCCTGGGCGCCCCCCACTGGGATGCGTATGCCCGCGGAACGATCGTCGGAATCACCCGCCGAACGACCGCGGGGCATCTGGCGCGGGCGGCTCTCGAGGGAATCGCCTTTCAGGTCGCGGATGTACTCTCCGCGATGGAACACGACGCCGAGATTCCCATTCGACAACTCCGGGTCGATGGCGGAGCCAGCGCCAACGACTTGCTGATGCAATTCCAGGCCGACATCATGCAAGTTCCCGTGGTGCGACCGCGCATTATCGAAACCACAGCGCTGGGCGCGGCGTATCTCGCGGGACTCGCCGTCGGGTATTGGTCGAGCATGGAGGAAATCGAATCGCTGTGGCAAGCCCAACGGGTTTTTGAACCGAATATGCGAGCCGATGAAGCAGCCTATCGACGCGGCCGATGGGCCAAAGCCCTCGAACGATCCCGCGATTGGGAAGAACCCGATAGCGCTAGCAACCGGTCATGAACATGGATCGAGATGCCATGCTGCAGATCGCGGCCCGCAGGCGCGATCCCTGGGATATCGCGATTATCGGAGGCGGAGCCACCGGTGCGAGCATTGCGCTCGATGCCGCCAGCCGCGGTTTGCAGGTCCTGCTCGTCGAACGCTACGATTTCGGCAAAGGAACCTCGAGCCGCTCCACCAAACTCGTCCACGGCGGTGTTCGCTATCTAGCCCAAGGGAACATCGCGCTGGTCCGCGATGCGTTGCGCGAACGTGGACGGCTCGCCAGCAACGCCCCGCATGTCGTGAAGGAACGATCCTTTGTCGTCCCATGCCGCAGTGGGCTGGAGTTCGCATGGTACCGGATGGGCTTCTGGGTCTACGACTTGCTCGCCGGACGGAGCCAATACCGTCGCAGTCGGGGGCTGTCGGGCCGCGAATGCCTCGAGCGCGCCGCCACCTTGCGGCCCGATCGCGCTCGCTCTGGAATCCTCTACAGCGACGGACAATTCGATGATGCGAGACTCGTCATCGATCTCCTTCGCACGGCATGCCAGTTCGGTGCCGTCGCCATCAACTACGCCAACGTCGATCGGCTGGTCAAGAATGAGCATGGCAGGGTTGCGGGTCTCCGATGGGTCGATGCCGAGACCGGCCAAACCATGCAGGTGGCCGCGCGGTGCATCGTCAATGCATCGGGCCCTTTCTGCGATGCTATCCGGCGACTCGACTCCCCCAACGCCGAGCCGATGGTCGCCGCCAGTCAAGGAGTCCACGTCGTTCTGCCTCGATCGTTCCTCCCAGGCGATACGGCAATCATCATTCCCAAGACCAGCGACGGACGCGTTCTGTTCTTGATCCCTTGGCATGATCGCGTCGTCGTGGGAACCACCGACACTCCCATCCCAGACGCCATCGTGGAACCCCGCGCCTTGGAAGAGGAAATCGAATTCCTCCTCCGAACCTGCGCTGAGTATCTCGCACATCCCCCGTCGCGATCCGACGTGACAAGCGTCTTCATCGGAATTCGCCCGCTCGTGAAACCCAAACGGAGCGGCAGCAAGACCTCCTCGCTATCGAGAGACCACACCATCGACGTATCCGAATCCGGTCTGGTTACCATCACTGGCGGCAAATGGACCACCGCTCGCAAGATGGCTCAGGATTGCGTCGATCGATGCATCGAGTGGAGCGGCCTGCAGGCATCACCTTGCCGAACTTCGGACCTCGAAATCCTCAAGGGTGAAGCCAACAACGAGTCCCCGTTCATCGCCTACCATGCAACTTCGGCGCATCGACTTGTTAAAGATATAGCCTTCGAAGGCGAGGTGATCCATTTCGTGCGTAAAGAGATGGCTCGGACGGTCGAGGACGTTTTGGCTCGGCGTACTCGATGGCTGTTTTTGGACGTGGGGGTGGCCGAGTCGCTCGCGCCGCGCGTGGCAGAGATCCTGGCTCGAGAATTGCGGCGGGATGCGTTGTGGGTAGAAAGGCAGTTGGAAATGTTTGCCCAAACGGCCGCGTGTTTTCGGATTCCCGGCATGGTGTCTCCCGAAATGCCGCCGGACAGGTAAACTGATGCGAGTTCAGAGAACCCAGGGAGAACGTTCATGACCACATTCGCAATGGGCTTGCTCGGTGGCGGGCAGATGGCGACCGCAATCGCCCAAGGAGTCCTCAAGGCTGGCTTCATCGAGGAGTCCACTTTGCTGTTTTGTGAGCCCGACGCGAATCAAGTAGCCAAGCTTCGTGGCAGATTTCCATCGGCGGGGATTGAGGCGAGCGCCGCGAAACTGCTCGAACGCTGCGAGCGGGTGGTGTTGGCGGTGAAGCCTCAGGTGCTCGAGGCGATCGCATCGAGTCTGGCACCGCACGTTCTGCCGCATCACTTTCTGATTTCCATTGCAGCGGGGATTCCACTCCAGAAAATGACCCATTGGCTTCGAACCGAGCGCATCGCGCGGGTCATGCCCAACATCGCAGCCCAAAGCCTTCACGGAGCCAGCGGCATCGCATTTGCCCATGGAGTTGGGGAACCGGATCGAGAGTGGTGCGACCAGGTTTTTCGCTCGATAGGAAGCGTGGTGCATGTTCAGGAAGACCAGCTTCACGCCGTGACGGGAGTCTCGGGTTCGGGGCCCGCCTACGTGCTGATGATGATCGAAGCCCTGAGCGACGGGGGCGTGATGGCGGGGCTGCCCAGGGACATCGCGCTCCAGTTGGCATCGCAAACCGTTTTGGGGGCAGCGGCCATGGTCCAGGAGACCGGGGTCCATCCCGCGATCTTGCGCGAACAGGTGACCAGCCCTGCCGGAACGACGATCGCGGCGTTGCGGGTACTGGAAGAACGGGGGTTTCGCGGCGCGGTGCTGGACGCAGTCGTCGCGGCTGCACAAAGATCGCGAGAATTATCCGGGCCGATACGCAAACCGGACTCGGCCGGTTAAGATAGGGACTCGGCCGTTCGGTCGCGAGGCGAACGATGACGCATGCTCCACCCTGTTTGATTCGATACTCATAGATTTTTCATGGCTTGGCAACGTGTTTGTATCATCGGCGTCGGGTTGTTGGGCGGCTCGATCGGCCTGGCGTTGCATCGAAGGCGATTGGCCCAGGAAGTGGTGGGAGTTGGCCGCACCAAATCTCGATTGGAAACAGCCCTGCGTCGCGGTGCGATCGATATCGCGACCGATGATATTCGCGAGGGAGCCAAGGACGCCGAACTCGTCATCGCGTGCGTACCGATCCAATCGATCGTCGACACGCTCGAGCAAGCGGCCGAAGTGGTTGCTCCCCATGCGATTCTCACCGATGTCGGGAGCACCAAGCAGAGCATTGTCCGCGCGGCAGCGGGCCGCCTGGCGGATACGCAATTCGTCGGCAGCCATCCGATTGCCGGAGGACACCACAGCGGCGTGGAACACGCCGTAGGGACCCTGCTCGAAGGGGCATTGGTCGTCATTACCCCTTCGGCACAGACCGATCCTAACCTCGTGGCACGCATTTCGGATTTTTGGGAATCTCTCGGATCGCGCATTTGCGAATTGTCCCCGGCCGAACACGATTCCGCGTTGGCGATCTCCAGCCATTTACCTCATATGGTGGCTTCGGCCTTGGCGATCGCCACTCCCGATGAATTGATTCCCTTCGTTGGAAAAGGCTGGATGGACTCCACCCGCATCGCCAGCAGCAACCCGCAATTGTGGCGTCAGATCCTCGAAGAAAACCATGGCCCAGCCTTACAGGCTCTCAAGAAGTTTGCCACAATCTGCGACACATGGATCGAGGCGCTTGAGAGCGGAGATTTCGACCAGGTTGAGCAACTATTGAGACGAGGGAAGACGATTCGTGAAGCTGTGGCAAGTAGACATTCGGTCGGCTGAAGGACAACCAGACGCTCTGGGCGCGGAGGCTGCATCGTCCGCCCGTGAATCGGGTATCGCAGAAAAACTCCAGGTCCTCGGTATCCACGGGTTCCTCCTGCAAGGGGATCTCGACAACGCGATCGTGGAAAAAATTGCAACAAGCTATCTGGCAGACCCGATCGCTCAGCAGTCGATGACCGGTGCCGTCGGCGACGCCGCGTGGTCGAGCCCGCAGTCGGTCGGATTGCACAAGGGGACCCTCATCCATGTTCTGTTCAAGCCAGGAGTGATGGACCCCGTCGCGCAGAGCACCCTGGCGATGCTGCGCAGCCTCGATTACCGCGTCGATGAGGTCAGGACCTTTCGCAAGTATTGGGTGGACCAGAATCACTCCGGCAACGTGGATCCCACCGTCATCGATCGATTGAGCAAAAAGATCCTGGCCAACGATTCCATCGAACAAGTCATCGTCGGTCCCTTGGCGTTGGATCGTCTGTCTCTCGGTTCGGAATACCATCTTACATTGGTTCAGGTGCCGATTCTGAATCTCGACGATTTGCAATTGATGGCGCTCTCCAAGTCGGGGCAATTGTATCTTTCGCTCGCCGAAATGCAGACCGTTCAAAATTACTATCGCGGCCTGGGTCGCGAACCCACCGACATCGAGTTGGAAACCATCGCGCAAACCTGGAGCGAGCATTGCAGCCACAAGACGCTCGGCGGTCGTATCGAATACCGGGACCAGCAAGGGGTGCGGCATTTCAACAGCATGCTCAAGGAAACCATTTTCGCCGCCACCAAAGTCATTCGCGAACGTTTGGGCGAGGACGATTGGTGCGTCAGCGTCTTCAAGGACAACGCGGGGGTCGTCCGTTTCGATGACCAGCACCATGTCGTTTTCAAGGTCGAGACGCACAATCACCCGTCGGCCATTGAACCGTACGGCGGAGCCAACACCGGACTGGGTGGAGTGATTCGCGATCCGCTCGGCACGGGGCTCGGGGCCAAACCGATTTGCAGCACCGATGTTTTTTGTTTTGCATCGCCGACGCTGGCTCCGGAACAACTCCCACCGGGTGTGCTTCATCCGCGACGCGTGATGACGGGGGTCGTTGCCGGGGTGCGCGACTATGGAAATCGGATGGGCATTCCAACCGTGAACGGGGCGGTCTACTTCGATGACCGCTACCTGGGCAACCCGCTCGTCTACTGCGGCAATGCGGGACTGCTCCCTGTCGACAAAGTCGAGAAATCGCCGCAATCCGGCGATTGGATCGTGGCCATCGGTGGTCGGACGGGGCGGGATGGGATTCACGGCGCGACCTTCAGCAGCGTCGAACTGACGCACGAGAGCGAAACCATCTCGGGCGGGTCGGTGCAAATCGGCAATGCCATCACGGAGAAAATGGTTCTCGACGTGGTCTTGCAAGCGCGCGATGAAGGTTTGTACACCGCCATCACCGACTGCGGAGCCGGCGGGTTCAGCAGCGCGGTGGGCGAAATGGGAGAAACGATCGGCGCCGAGGTTTGGCTCGATCGCGCACCGTTGAAATACAGCGGTTTGAGCTACACGGAAATCTGGATCAGCGAAGCCCAGGAACGCATGGTCCTGGCCGTCCCTCCCGAGAACCTCGAACGCTTGGCTGCCATTTGCAAAAAAGAAGATGTCGAGTTCGCCGTGATCGGCCAGTTCATGCCGACAGGACGCCTCCGATTGATGTACCAAGGCGAGCAGGTAGGTTCGCTCGACATGGAATTCTTGCATGGCGGCCGACCACCCGTCGTGCGGCAAGCTATCTACGAGCCGATCGAGGAACGGGATTGCGTCCTGGGTGTCATGGGTCGCGTCGAGGTCGAAAGTACCCTGAAAAAGATCTTGGCCCACCCCACCGTTGCCAGCAAGCATTGGATCATCCGTCAATACGATCACGAAGTTCAGGGGGGGAGTGTCATCAAGCCGCTGGTGGGTCCCTCCTGCAATGGGCCTAGCGATGCAGCGGTCGTGCGTCCGAAATTGAATTCTCCGCGCGGTCTGGTCCTCGCTTGCGGCATGAATCCCCGGTTCGGCGATATCGATCCCTACCACATGGCAGCCAGCGCCATCGACGAGGCGGTCCGCAACGCGATCGCCGTCGGAGCCCGTCCCGATCGCATCGCGATTCTCGACAATTTCTGCTGGGGGAATACCGACCGGCCGGAGACGCTCGGCTCCCTGGTTCGGGCCGCGATCGCATGCTCGGATCTCGCGATCGCCTGGAATACTCCCTTCATCAGCGGCAAAGACAGTCTCAACAATGAGTTCACCTGGGTGGATGCCCATGGCGAACGGCAATCGATCGCGATTCCCTGCTCGTTGCTGATCAGTGCGATGGGACAGATCGACGACGCATCGCGCGCGGTCACCATGGACCTCAAGAAGCCGGGGAACGCAGTCTATGTGGTCGGCGTGACGCGCGGCGAACTGGGCGGCTCCCACGCGGCGCTCGTCCTCGGCTTGCGCGGCGGCTATGTTCCCAAGGTCGATGCTCCCCTCGCCCTTCGAATCTATCAACGCGTGCACGCCGCGATGCAGCGAGGATGGATCGCAGCATGCCATGACGCCAGCGAAGGGGGACTCGCTGTCGCTTTTGCGGAAATGGCCTTCGCAGGCGAGTTGGGATTGAAGCTCGATATCAGCTCCGTCCGCGAACAGAGTTTCGTGGATTCCGGAACATTCCTGTTCTCGGAATCCAACAGCCGGCTCATCTGCGAAGTCCCGGTGGCATGCATCCAGGAATTCGAAGCCGCGATGTCCGATATCCCGTGCTACCGTGTTGGTACGGTTACAGAGCACGACGCGCTGGAAATCTTTTGCGATGGTTCGCCGCTCGTCGATCTCCCGTGGAGCCTGCTCCGATCGATCTGGTTAGCACCCCTCCAACTCGGCTGACACGACGGATTCCCGACCTGATCGACAGGAACAATCGAAACGATTTTTCAAATTTTTCTCGACTCGCAGTCCATCGCATCCCAGGGTGAGCCAAACTTTCGATCACCGACGAGCGCCGCGATGGTGGCATCGTCGATGCCGAGGTCATCCGGCCACGCTCGTGGATCTTGGCCAACGGCATCTGCGCTGGACGCATGCTACCGCTCAATCTTCTTGAACTGGAAGTCTCCGGGCTCGCGGTCGTCACTAAGATTATGGCCGGGAAAAAGCACGAAGCCCTTGATTAAATTCTTCAAGATAGGTGGTCATGATCATTTTTGGGTGATCGCTCCGCTTGCGGAAAAACTTGCAGACCAAATCGTCTCGGGGCAAGTCGATGTGAATCAGCAAACGGTCCACGGATTGCGATGACGGACTTCCCCGATGATTTCCATCCTCGGGCTTCGGCTAAACTTCCCGATCATAACGATCACCCGACCAGTGGGTCGATCAGAACGGAGTGGTACAATTCAAAGATCCGAACCGAGTACGAGTACGAGGAGCAGCCAGATTAAGGTGCTGCACCGAAGCGTTCGGTCGGTTTGGTTTGTTCGACGTGACGAAATCTCCTGGCCCTCAGGGATCGCTTGCGTTGCGTATCGCCATTCGACAACTTGAATGAAAGAGCCATTCATGCAGGGCGGAATACTGGTCATTGATGGACATCCAGACCCGGAGAGTTATTGTGCTGCACTCTCAAGTGCCTATTTGGAAGGTGCTAAAGATCGCAGGATCGATATCATCAGGATTCGGGACTTGACGTTTGATCCCAATCTGCAGTTCGGCTATCGAAAGCGCACAGAGCTTGAACCCGACCTTATCCGGTGCCAGGATCTCATCCGGAATGCTTCTCACCTCGTATGGGTTTATCCGGTCTGGTGGGGGTCTGTGCCCGCTATCTTGAAAGGTTTTCTTGACAGAGTATTGGTGCCAGGATTTGCGTTCAAGAAGCGGGAAGGATCGCTATTTTGGGATAAGTACCTATCGGGAAAATCCGCAAGACTGATTTGCACCATGGATCAACCGACGTGGTACTACCGGCTGATCTACGGTTGTCCAAGTCACAGGGCCATGAAGAAAGCCACCATGCAATTTGTCGGGATTAGAAGAGTTCGAATCACTGCGATCGGACCAATTCGCATGTCAACAGATGCGTTCCGCGAATCCTGGCTTAACAAAGTCAGAGAACTGGGCGCCCGAGGAATCTGATAGGGAATTAAGGTCGCAAAATCGCATGGTACCCGTACTTGATTGCTTCGAATAATACGTGCCACCCACATGGGTGGCACGCATTTGTTGAGTCTGGGGAAGGCGGAGTCGACCCCGGAGGTGGAGCCGATCGTTGGCGACGCAATGTGCAGGGTGGCACGCCACCTCCTAGCGAGCGTTTCCCGGATGGGATAGCAATGCCATGCATATCCTAGTTCTTTGCTCGTTCGTCGATCGAGTACAATCATTTGCACCGTGGGGGTTCCAGACTGCTCGTTTCCAGGAGAACGCATCCGTGCCTCAATTCGTTCCGCGATTTATGGTGTTGCATCCCCTTTCGTTTCTTGCGATCGCCGCATGGTGCTGTTG
>JBKDPB010000216.1:0-10803 GCA_046342615.1 Planctomycetota bacterium
GCTCAGCGGACCAGGGGCAAGATCCACATCACGAAGACGACGATCGCAACAACGGAAAGGATGTTCACTCCCAGACCCGCTAAAAGCATATCGCGCACCGGGAAATGCTTGAGCGCAAACACCATTGTATTCGGAGGAGTCGCCACCGGCATCATGAAGCCGCAACTGCTCGCCAGTACGGCCGCACTGAGCAGCATCAGCGGTTCAATTCCCAACGAGGGTGCGGCGCTCATGAGGATGGGCAACATGGTCGTCGCCGTCGCCAGATTGCTTGCCATCTCCGACACGAGTATCACGAGGACCACAACCAGCACGAGCAACAGCCATGGCGGCACGAACCCAAAAACCGCTGCCACCTGAGCGATATGATGATCCAAACCCGAAACGCTGATCGCTTTGGACAGACTCATACCGCCCCCGAAGAGGAGCAGAACGCCCCACGGTATTCGCTCCACATCCGACCACTGCAACACGGGGTTGCTGATGGGAAATACCAGCAACAAAGCCAGACTGCCCATGGCAACCCAAGGGTCGTTGATCGCTTGAAGCCACTCGTTGCTCGGCATGCCTTTCGTAATCCAAAGAAGAGGATCTCGGAAAATCCAGGCCGCAGCCACAACCGCAAAAATCGCCATCACCACGCGCTGATGCACGGTCCAACCCGGTTGCGAACGCCATTCCTCAACCCACTCGTGCGGGATATCGATCTTCAGCCCCTGCATCGGCCACAGTATCTTGACCATCCAGACCCACGCACCCACCAAAATGACAACGGCGGTCGGCAACGCAAAAGCCATCCACGGCAGAAAGCCGATCCTCATGTCGTTGTCCTTCAAAAAACCCGCGAAGAAGATGTTCGGGGCAGTACCGACGAGCGTGCTCATGCCTCCGATGCTCGCTGCATAGGCGATCCCAATCAACAAAGAGGTCGCGAACCGCTTGTCGGATTTGGTTGCAATGACGCTGGTGGCTAGCGGCAGCATCAACATTGTCGTTGCCGTATTGTTCATCCACATGCTCAACAGCGCGGTACAAGCCATGAAGGAGGCCACAACAATTTGCGCATCCGAACCAGCGAACCGCAGCAGAACCAACGCTCCACGCCGATGGAGTTGCGTTTTTTCGATCGCCAATCCGAGACCGAATCCCCCGAGAAAGAAATAAACATTTTCGTGCGCGTAGGGAGCGCAGGCCTTCATCATCGCATCTTCACGGTACAGTCCGGTAAGCGGGATCACGAGCATAGGTAGCAAAGCGGTCAGCTCCAAAGGGACCGCTTCGGTCATCCACCAAATCGCCATCCACACACAGAGCATAGCGATCAGGGCGGCCACGGGCTCAACATCCGTCGCAGCGCGCAGACAAGCAAAGACGAGCCATCCAACTCCAGGCCCAAACGCAAAGAGGATCCATTTCCGGAAAGACCACACCGGTTTCTGGTCCATGCCGACGCGTTGCTTTCTAAAAGATCGGTTGATTCATGGGATGGATTCCGGACATAGAATCCCGGTGAGGCAATTAACGGCTCGATCGATCGGAATGGGTTATTTGCGATGCCTCTCGGGATACGAACGTATCATCGAGCCCAGTTTCAGACAGACGCACGAGAAGAATCACGTGTTGCTTTTCTCCGTCTTTGGTGCGTGTCTGAAAAAAATGCTCTCCGAGCGCTCGTGGGTCAGGGGTTGCACCGAGGACGATACAATCCCCCCGATTCAAACGCATTTCAACAGCCATCCGTTCCCATGATATACTATCCTGACGTTCGTCGGTCCGAATTGCCGAATCCTTGGCTACCACGACCCTTCGTATCTGCCCGTGCTTGATTTCCGGCACCAATCGTACAATGGCTGCCCCGTCCCCACTTGGCTTCGCCTGCAGCGAATAAAGAAAATGAGGGGATCGGAACCGTCCGCCCTTGTTGGCCTCATCGAAATAGAAGACGGTCGCGTCTTCCGCAACAAGTTTTCGAACGGTCAGTTCCTTTCGAGATTCGGCTCGACATCGCCACAACTGGGCAAAGGTCGAAGCGTCTGCGGCGAGCCCAACTTGTTCCAGCGGATCATCATCCCGTCTCTTCTCATGCGTCCGCACCCATTGCTCCAACGTAGGTGGTAGATGGCCGGACGCCTTCGCCGCACGAAGGCCATTTCGGTCGAGAGCAATTCGCAACTCCGGCGCAACAATTTGTTCGTCCAGGCTAGCCCAAACCTCAGGAAGCAAGGCGGCTTGCTGTGCGTCGAGACGAATCACAATCGATTCGATACCCACCGTATCGCGAGGGACTTCGACGCGGGCGAATGGTTTTTCGATCGGGGGCGGATCGCGTGTCACCGGAAGCCATTTGGAGCATCCCACCGAGACCGATAGGGTTGCAGACAGCAGGAACAACACGCCCCCTCTGTAGATGCGGATCCTGGAAAATCGCTTCGGACGCATACGCAACTACCGAGCACGCGGCGCAGCGGGCCCAGCCGGCAGGGCGGGATTTGCCGTCCGTTGCCCCGCATCCGGCGCGGCGGCTTGCGATTCCCCTGGAACCCATGGAATATCGTTCTTCTTCCAATCCGATGGGGGGTCCGTCGGAATGAACTCCTGCAGAAATAGCTTTTCGTTGATCAACTGAAAAATGTTCGCGTTTGCGCGCCGATTTTCGAACTGATAAACCATTCGCTTGTCGCGAGGTTCAATCACAACTCCGTTCTCCTGAATGCTCTTGTCGGTCCATTCGGGCATATAGAGAAACATCGCAAACGGAAGAAACAACTCCCGGTCGAGCACAATCTGCACGTGGTGATAGTTCACCGCATCCACGGGATATTTCGGAAACGCTTCAACCACATAGCGATCCGTGTAGGGTTTGCCGGACGGATCATTGCCCGGAGGAATGGCCCGAACCCAGTATCTCGCTTTGATCTCCTCGGCTTTCACACCAAACAAGAACGGAAGAGGGGAGTTCATGATTCCCAGGCCCTGCATATGGGGTGGCAACTCCATCCGCGTACAGATCTTTTCCTTGCGATCGTAGTCCCAGACATTCTTTCCGTCACAGATCACATACTCACCGAAGTTCTGCTTGTCCTCCAGCAATTCTACATCTCCCTTCGGCCCCGCGTTCCCCGTCGACTTGAAGTACTTGTCGGTTCGGAATAGCCCTTTGTCTGGCTTTTGAAATCGGATCACCCCCTTGCCTGCAGCGACATGAATATCCGGGCGTCCAAGCTTCTTTGCGAGTTCCGCAACGCCAGGAGCGTGAGAATCATATTCCCAACGAATGAAATCGGCACTGAACCGATCGATGCCCGAAGTCTTCTGCTCCCATACCTGCAACAATTGGTCGACGTACTGCTGGTCTTGGGCCGACAGTTCCGGGAATGGTCGTTCCGTGACAACTTGCCCACCGTTGTTGGGCCCTTGCATCTGCCACTGCCGACCATCGCGCACCGCTTGTTCAATCCGATTCTGCGTATTCGGATTGAGTTGTGGATTGAGTTGCGGATTCGGTGAATTCGGACGTCCGCCTTGGAACGCGTTCGGAGCATTCGCAGCAGGTTGGCCCGTCGGGGCAGGTCGAGCTGGTCCACCGGCCCCATAGCCAGGAGCCCTCGTTTGAACCCCAGAGTTTCCCGCTGGAGCTTGAGCAAACGCCATCGTCGCAAGCCAACAGCCCAACCACGTCGCGATACCGTAGCGGACTCCATGCCGACCGAACTGTGAATGACACATGAGACAAACTCATCCATGAGGCTGGTAAATCATTGCGGGATTCCATCCGTGATCCCGTTGGCGGCTTACCATAGCAATTCCCCCCTATTCCACCTAGATCGCTTTTTCCAATTGTAGCGAGGGAAACAGGTCGCTCACGGCTCGATCTGACCCCTGCTTTCCCGGTTCTCGCTGCGTTCCCGCCAAGTGACCTAGGCTTGCTGTACAGCAATGCTTGCATTCCCGAACTGCAACCGACGAGGGAGCGATGCTCGAGATCCTAGGTTATTCATCCTCCACAACACCGATGCCCCAGGGCAAAACCGACCGAGGGTCCGGTCGCGGGCTCGCGCAACGGGTGTTGCATTTGATCAATGGAGAGGTTTTTTCGGGGGCAGAGCGCGTCCAGCAACTGCTTGGGCAACAGCTCGGTCGATTCGGTTTCGATCCGATTTTCGCTTGTCTAAAGCCTGGTAAATTTCCGGAGTGCAGCGGATTGCCGGCGAGTCAGATTTGGTTGGAGCCGATGCGGCATCGCCGCGATATAGGGGTTGTTTCCCGGTTGGCGAGGAGGAGTCTCGATGCTGAGATTCAATTGCTCCATGCGCATACGCCGCGAACCGGGATGATCGCGAGTCTCGTTTCTCGAAGAACCGGGATCCCATGGGTTTACCATGTGCATTCCCCCGCGGCACGGGACTCGACTCGAATTCTTCAAAACAGCATCAACGACGTGGTAGAGCGATTATCGCTCATGAATGCCAGTCGCATCATCACGGTGTCGAAATCGTTGCGCCGCGAGATGCTGCGCAGAGGTTGGTCTCGACGGCGACTGGTGGCCATTGCTAATGGCGTTGCGGAACAGGAGTCGGTTTTTGCAATCGACCGTATCGATCAATCGGAATGGACACTGGGCATGGTCGCACTCATTCGTCCTCGAAAAGGGATCGAGGTTTTGCTGCAGGCCTTGAAAGAAGTCTTGGTTCGAAATCCAAATGTTCGACTCGACGTGATCGGTAGTTTTGAAACGCCCGAATACGAATCGAATGTGCGAGAACTGGCTCGGCAGTTGAACGTGGAGTCCGCAGTACGATGGAAGGGATTCACCCGGGATGTCACCCATGCCCTGCGCGATTTAGATGCTCTCGTGCTCCCGAGTTTGTTCGGGGAAGGGATGCCTATGGTGGTTCTCGAAGCGTTAGCGGTGGGCTTGCCAGTAATCGCGACCCGGGTGGAGGGAACACCCGAAGTGGTTCGGGACGGTCGAGAGGGATATCTCGCTCAGCCCGCCGATCCGATCAGCCTCGGTCGCACGATCGAGAAAATGATCGGAGATCGACATGTTTGGTGCCAAATGAGCCAGCAAGCGTGGCTCCGTCATCGAGAAGCCTTTTCGGATGTTCGCATGGCTCAATACTTGGCGTATACCTATGAGTCAACCCTTCGCGAGGCCGCACCCCGATGGATCGAAACGCCGACGCCCGCCGCCACAAACCACCGCCAACGGAGAAAGTCGCAAACCCAGTGGGTACTGCCTCACGCGCGTCGCCTGGGGAGTTTTCTTGTCGATGCTTAGCCAGCCGGGCATTCAAGCTATCAACCCGTAGCAAGGGTTAAATACCATCCAAGCACGATTTGGAACGACGCGACGCCGATCGCGACAGGCTGACCAATCCGTCGGCGCCGATGATACAGCGCAGCGATGATCGCCAGAACTATCAATGTTCCAATCGATTTCGCCGAAAGAAAGAGCGTCAGATCGGGAAGGTCGCCGCTGCTGAGTTGGTCCAACTGCATCATCCATCGCCCAACAGGATTTCGCTCCATGTATTTGAGGGATGAGGCATATCGAATCGTCAGAAACATATCGTAAATCGATACCGCGCCGATGATGACGCAGTAGCATGCGACCGAAATGCTTGCTTGGTGCATGCCTAATCCTCGCCTACCGACAGGTCGTAGGGACGCAACTTGATGCTTCATGTTCTCTTCCTTTCGCCGTGGGATCATTTCCTACGACTCCGCCAATGCGAATGCCGTGCCGAGAACGATCCCTCCGGGATCGCGAGGCACTAAGGGAATTGAATCGGCCACAACGATGGGGATAACGTCAGGTGCCGTGAAGCCGTCGCGCCAAGCCATGCCAGGACGCTTGTTTCGCGAGCATCTCATCGGCGATCGAGGAATGGTTGAGGGGGTCGCAAAGGTCTCAGACGTGAGTTTCAACATCCACGAATCTTCGATACGGTGGGAATCACGCCTTAATGGCGACTACCTGTTTTTCAGGCAGTCCATTTTGTTTCGCGTTCTTCGAAATCGATTCCGTGCCCGGCCAGGGAGATTGGGTGGTCCGGGTGTCCGCAGCGCATGAACTTAGGCGAAAGTTTTGCGCATTACAGATTCCTCGAAGCGCCTCGGAGCGAACCAGCGTATTTGCGGGTGAAGGTGCTGAATCGGCAGGCACGAAAAGCATTCGGCGGACGCTTGGGACGTCCGCCGATCAAAAGATCCCTTTTCGATTCAACCGCGATTTCAGTCGTCGAAGAGGTTGGCAAGAGCCTCGTCGACTGCGTTGCGATTTCGCTCCCGGGCCTCGAAGGCGAGGGCGCTTTCGATCTCCTCATCTTCCACAGCGAGGCTGGCGAGGTAATCCGCGAGCTTTAGCCCTGACGTCGAACGCAGGGAATTGGCGAGCGGCTGTGCGGCGTTTGCCAAGGCTGGACGAGCAACCCCGTAATCGGCGAGCGGTCTATCCGACGCACTCGGCAGGGCCCCCTTCGCGCTCAATCCGAGATCGAATGTCCATCCGAGGTTCGCGGCGCTGTTGGACGACGCCATGCTCGTGGTTCCCTCACCCTCTCCACCAGCACCGCCCGAGTTGATGTAGTTGATGACGGCGAGTGCATCGAGAGGATCGACGCGATTATCGCCATTGACATCGACATAGTCGGGCGGTCCTGGCAGTCCATCCACCGGAACGGAAGGTCCTTTGGTGTTGAGGAGATTGATGATAACCAGGACATCGATCGGGGACACGAAGGAATCCGCGTTGACATCGAACCGGTTGGTCGGATTCTGGTACAGTGAGGCGACGACTTGAACGGTCACATCAGCTGGCAAGCTTGGGGAACCGTCGTTGTCGGATACGGTGTACTGGAATCGCGAGGTGCCGACGAATCCACCTTGCGAGGTGAATTGAATCTGGCCGTTGTTGAGGACCGTCGCGGTGGCATTGTTCGGCTGCGAAACAATCGTGACCGTCGTCGGATTGATGGTTCCATCCGGATCGGAGTCGTTGCTCAGCACATTCAGCGTCGTCAGCACGCCTTGCTTGGCGATGAACGAATCGGGATTGGCAATCGGAATCGTGTTGATTCGCAGGGATACGGTCGCTTCGGCTGAGACCTTTCCGAGCGAATCGCGAACGCGGTAGGTGAACGAATCGGTGCCGCGGAAACCGCCGGTCGGGGTATACCGGACCTTTCCATCCGCAGTGGGAACAGCCGTTCCGTTGACGGGCAGGATTCCGATTTCGATCGACGCGACGTTGATCGGCGTGTCGATATCGGTATCGTTGTCCAAGACACTGAGCAGTTTCGACGAATTAAAAGGCACAATGAAAGAGTCATCGACGGTGACCGGGGCATCATTGAAGCCCGATACCGTAATGGTGACTGTCGCCAGATTGCTCTGGACGTTGGACGAATCCTTGGCTCGGTAAGTGAATTTGTCGTTGATGGTTTGGCCGTCAACCAACTCGCGTATCGTCTTGGACACGGTCGGGTTGTAGCTGAAGCTTCCATTCGCATTCACGGACACTTGGGCTCCGAGGTCCGATGTGCTTTGGAAAGTTGCAATGCTAAGCGTCTTGTCCGGGTCGACATCGGTGTCGTTAGCCAGTAAGCCGGGAGCAGCAACATTCAAAATCGTCGTTTCCGACGCGTTGAAGCGATCGTCGACGGCGAGAGGAGCATCGTTTACAGGCCCAACCGTGATCGTAAAGATCTTGGTCTCCGAGACATTCACATTCGGAGAACCACTCGGGCCATTGTCGGTCGCGAAGACGCGGACAACTGCGGTACCTACAGCGTTCGATGCGGTACTGAACGTGAGGATTCCGGTGGGGCTGACACTCGGTTGAACCGAAAATAGCCCCGTCTGATCATTGGTGGTGGTGAACGTAATCGATTGGGTCGATTCGTCGAGGGCTGTTGGTGGCGTCGCATTGTTGCCGATTGCTGGAACAATATTGGCGAGAACCTGTCCGGAGAAGGCTCCGGAATCTTCGTCGACGACAACCGATTTGAGAACCGTGAAATCGGGTGCATCGTTGACGGCACCGACAGTGATCGTGAAGGTCGAAGGTCGCGATCGGTTGTTGTTGGGTGGTGGGCTGGCGAGCCCGCTGTCCACCGCGGTGACAACCACGGCCACTTGACCGTTGGCGTCTTTCGCCAACGTAAAGGTGAGTTGGCCCGAAGCGCTGACCGCTGGCGGGACGGAGAACATGCTGCTGTCGTTGTTGGTCACCTCGAAGCTGACGGTCTGTGCGCCGGGCCCGGTCAATTCATCTGTTGCCGAGGGAGGACCTGCGGCGATGTTGGATGCCCAAGCGGCAGAGTATGGAGCAGAGTCTTCCAGCACCGAAACATTCCCACCGGAAGTGAATACCGGTGGATCGTTGATGGCCAGAATGTTGATGGTGATCGTGCCGGTCGCACTGCGAGGACCGGGCGTGTAGGTCCCGCTATCGGTAACGACATAGCGCACCGTATCCACCCCAACATAATTCAGCGGCGGGGTGTATTTGAACTCAACGATCTGACCGCCGACGAAGACTGGTTCGATAACGCCGTTGAGGGCAGTCGTCGACTCGATATTGGTGATACGAAGTGTCTGCGGTTCGGCGATTTCATCCCCTGGGCCTGGCAGAGCGCCGGCGAGAACCGCCGAGGATTGAATCGTGATCCGCGTATCTTCGTTCGTCGTTGTGGAGAACGGACCGGGTACCGGCGGGTCGTTAATCGGATTGATGGAGACCGTGAAGGTTCGCGGTCCAGACACATTCGTGTCAGGTGCCGGTCCGCTAACACCATTATCTCGCAACCGAACGACGACACGCGTATCCTTGCCCGCATTGCTATTCAAGTCCGCAGCGGTCTTGTAGGTCAGGGTTCCGTCAACCGACAAACTCGGTTGCACCTCAAAGACGGAAGGATCCCGAGCGACAACCTCAAAGGTCAGTTCCTGTCGCAGTTCATCGAACGCTGTTTCAGGTCCGGGCCGAATATCTCTCGCGAAATCTGGAAGCGTTACATCACCTTGATCCTCGTCGGATACGATCGTGGTTGGAATGGTGAATTGCGGAGCGTCATTGACAGGCCGTACCACGATCGTGAACGTTGCGTTGTTGCTCGTATTGTCGTTCGGTGCCGGACTGCTGACTCCATTGTCGTCCAATCGAACAACGATCACCGAAGTGCCGTTCTGATCAGCCGCAGTGACGAAGGTCAGATTTCCTGACGGATCAATGCTGGGCTGGACACTGAAAAGGTTCGGGTTCGACAAAGAGATGACAACAAACCCAAGGGTCTGGGTAACCTCATCGACCGCCGTGCTGGGACCAGGCCGAACGTTGCTCGCGAATCCATTGATCCTGGTCGGTGTGGTGCCGGTGACTTGTTCATTGTCTTCGAACACGCTCACCACGGGGGTGGTGATGGTGAATTGGGGCGCATCGTTGATTTCGGCGACGCGAATCGTAAAGAATTGATCCGCAGACCGATTGATGTCTGGAATGCCAGGTCGATCTCCCGCTGCTGGACCGCTATCGACTGCGTAGACACGCACAACGATATCTCCAGAGTTCAAGCGATTCACGTCCGGGGCCAAGTCGTAGGTTAACGTGCCGGCCGGGGAAATCTGGGGTTGGACGGAGAAACGGCTTGGATCAAGCGCCTGCACCACAAACGACACCGATTGGCCGGGAATACCTGTGATCAACCCGAGTTCATCGCGAGCCGTGTCGGGACCGGCTTGGATGTTGGCGAGGAACCCAACGATCGGAGAAATTTCCAGATCCTCGGTGATGGACAAAATCGGGCTGGGGATGATGAATTGAGGTGGATCGTTCACTTCCGTCGCACGGATAGTAAAGAATTGATCTGCCGATTGGTTCACGTCCGGAATACCAGGACGATCGCCGGGCGCCGGACCATTGTCGATCGCAAAGACACGCACAACGATATCCCCGGAATTCAAGAGATTGATGTCCGGACGCAGATCGTACGTCAAGTTGCCGCTGGCATTGATCTGTGGCTGCACCGAGAATCGCGTTGGATCCAAGGCTTGCACGCCAAAAGATACGGACTGTCCTGCGACACCCGTAATCAACCCGCGTTCATCCCTCGCAGTATCTGGCCCCGCTTGGATGTTGGTGACAAAACCATTGAGCGGCGAAACCTCCGCATCCTCGTTGATTGAGATGATCGGATTCGGGATTACGAATTGCGGCGCATCATTGACCTCGGTGATTCGAATCGTAAAGAGTTGATCGGCCGAACGATTGATGTCTGGAATACCGGGCCGATCACCCGCTGCCGGGCCGCTATCCAGGGCGTATACGCGAACGATGACATCACCCGAATTCAATCGATTGACGTCCGGCGCCAAATCGTAGGTCAAAACTCCCGTCGGAGAAATTTGGGGCTGGACAGAGAATCGGGTTGGATCCAACGCTTCGAGAACGAAGCGGACCGTTTGCCCCGCAACACCGGCAACCTCGCCACGCTCGTCCCGGGCTGTCGATGGGCCAGCAAAGATGTCGGTGACGAAACCGCTCAGCGGCGAATTTTCCCGATCTTCGAGGATCGAAACCAGCGGACTCGGAATTCTGAATTCAGGCGCGTCGTTCACTTCCGTGGGACGAATCGTGAACGTCTGCGGCAGGGACCGATTCAAGTCGGGAACACCTGGCCGCGATCCGGGAGCGTCGCCATTATCCTCCGCGATCACTTCGACCAAGATCGGTCCGGAGTTGAGAAAGTTGACATCCGTGTTGAGGCTATAGGTCAAGGTACCATCTGGGCTGATTGCGGG
>JBKDPB010000217.1:0-3421 GCA_046342615.1 Planctomycetota bacterium
GGATGGTCGCGACGGCAACCAGCACGGCAAACTTGCTCAGTATCCCATGAAAAAGTTGCGGTGGAAACTGGTTCACTTTTCTGCACCTGTACCCTGGGATACGATGGGCAAGCAATTTGGTCAATGAAGGATGAATTCAAGATGGTCACCGTCAGGAACCCCTCGAGAGACGGAGGCCTCGCCGTCCGCTGCGTTTTTCTTGTTGTCGGGCTCGTCCTGGGAGCGAGGGCGGTCGGCCAAGACCCTTCATCGGTGGATCGCAAATGGATCGACGCGGTGGATCGATTGGTGGAACAGGCGATTGGAGAGGGCAAGCTGCCGGGCTGCGTGGTCGGGTTTGGATCGCACAGCGGTTTGAGTTGGAGCAAAGCATATGGGTTGCGAAGCGTCGAGCCTCAGCCGGAACCCATGACACTCGATACGATCTTTGACCTCGCGTCTCTCACCAAGCCCATAGCAACAGCGACCAGCGCGATGCACCTGATCGAATCCGGTGCAATACGGCTCGATGCACCGGTATCCACATATCTCCCGGAGTTCGGTCGCGAAGGGAAGAAAGAGATCACCGTCCGACAGTTGCTGGTGCATACCAGCGGCCTGATCCCGGACAATGCTTTGAGCGATTATTCCAACGGTCCCGAGATCGCGTGGCAGAAGATCTGCGACTTGAAACCGCAATCGCAGCCCGGCAAGGAATTCAAATACTCCGATGTGAACTTCATCGTGCTCGGAAAATTGATCGAGGATCGGTCGGGCATGAGACTAGATCCGTTTGTTCGCACGAAAATTCTCGAGCCCTTGGGAATGCGAGACTCGGGGTTTGGCGTTCCTATTGCCCAGCGTCATCGCTGTGCGCCGACCGAGAAACGGGACGGAGAATGGATTGTCGGAACGGTGCATGATCCGCGGGCCTGGGCGTTGTCCGGAGTTGCGGGGCATGCGGGATTGTTCGCCACTCTCGAGGATTTGTGCCGTTACGCCCAAGCCATGCTCGACGGAGGGCAGGTCCAGGGTACCGATGGCGAATCGGTCGCATGGCTGCAACCGGGTACCGTCCGCTTGATGATCGCTCCGAATCGGGTGCCGGGCGGCGTTCGCGGTTTGGGGTGGGATATGCAAACCGGTTTTTCTTCGAATCGCGGCGATATGCTCAGTCCGAGAGCGTTTGGGCACGGAGGCTTTACCGGGACCGTGTTGTGGATCGATCCCGACCGAGACTTCTTCTTCGTCTTTCTCAGCAATCGCCTTCATCCCGATGGCGAGGGATCCGTTAACGGCTTGGCCGGTCAGATCGCCAATGCCCTCATGAACGCCTCTCGGAGCGCGAGAACGGGGCCCGAACATCGCACCCCGGTTCGACTCGGGGTCGATGTTTTGATGGACGGTGGGTTCGCACCCTTACAGGGGAAACGCGTGGGGCTCATTACAAACCAAACCGGAGTCAACGCCCAGGGCATCCCGACAACTCAGTTGCTCGGCAAGGCGACCGGCGTCGATCTTCGCGTCCTCTTTAGCCCCGAACATGGTTTCCTCGGAAATCTCGACGAAAATCGAATCGCAAACGGCGTCGATCGCGCGACGGGTTTAACCATCTACAGCCTTTACGGCGAAACCCGTAAACCCACGGCGGCGATGCTCTCCGAGATCGATACCCTGGTGTTCGATATTCAGGATATCGGAACGCGGTTTTACACCTATATCTCAACGATGGGTGAAGCGATGGCGTCCGCCGCCGAGCACGGCAAAGAGTTCATCGTGCTCGATCGCCCCAATCCCATCAACGGAATCGATGTGTCAGGCCCGATGCTCGATGCGGGTGCGGAGTCTTTTGTGGCATACCATGCTCTGCCTCTGCGCCATGGAATGACCGTGGGCGAACTGGCGTTGATGTTTCGAAACGAACGCAAACTCGATCTAAAGCTGACCGTCGTCCCGTGCGAAGGCTGGGATCGCGCCCGTTACTGGGACGCTACCGGTCTGGAGTGGGTGAATCCATCGCCGAACATGCGCAGCCTGAGACAAGCGTTCCTTTATCCTGGGATCGGTATTCTCGAGACCACGAACCTCTCGGTCGGTCGAGGGACCGACACTCCCTTTGAGATTTTGGGAGCACCGTGGATAAACGCCGCTGCGATGGCCGTGGACCTCAATCGACAAGGGATCGCAGGCGCGGCATTCATCCCGCGTTCGTTCACGCCGACGGGAAGCAAGTTCGCTGGCACGTTGTGCCATGGCATCGAGGTGATTGCGACCGATCGGGAGCGTTGCGATCCGGTGGAGGTGGGGTTAGCGATCGCTCGATCCCTGCAGCGGTTGCATGGGGAGGATTGGGACATACGTGCGCTCCATCGATTGCTCGGAAATCGCGCGGTCGTCGAAGGGATTCGGGATGGATCGCTCCTGTCGGCGCAGGACCCCCGAGTTCGGGAGGGATTGAGTGATTTCGTGGACCGTAAGTCTCGGTATCAGCTGTACCGTTGAGTTCAGCGCTGTGAGTTCAGCGCTGTGAGTTCAGCGCTGTGATTTCAGCGCTGTGATTTCAGCGCTGTGATTTCAGCGCTGTGATTTCAGCGCTGTGATTTCGACGCGCGGGCCCGTCGTCCGTGCGGCATCAACCCGGCAATCGGAAATCGGGGTCCGAGATGCCGCGAATCATTTCTGCGAGCCGGCTGTAAACCTGCAACATATGTTGCCAGGTGGCCATGTCGAGTTGAATTTTGGGGCTCTTTTCGTCGATCTGCACCGCGCCGACAATTTCGCCGATGCGCGAATGAAAGTACTCGAGGAGTTCGGCGAGTTGGGCTGCCTGGCTGGGGCTCAACCGCTCGGGCAATTCCGGGAGCGAACGGATCGAGTTGAGTTGATTGACCGATTGCACCAGATCGGAGTCGAGTTCAAAATCCGCCATATCCGTATTGCGCGGCGCCTTGCGGTCGTCTTCGTGGCTCGTCAGAGCATCTTGGACTCGATTGGCGATTTGGTCATGCGTTCCGAACAGGAGCATACTTCGACCGACGAAGATGAGATCGCCGAATCGAAGAATTCGAAGTTGGCAGTCTTGGCCGTTCACCCGCGTGCCGTTAGTGCTCTCCAAATCGGTGAGCACAAGATGATTGTTGTCTTCTTGGATCTTGCAATGGAAGCGGCTGATGCGTTCGTCGTTCAGTTGGATGGTATTTCCTTCTTCGCGCCCAATCGTGATGGGGGGCTTGAGATCGGCGAATACTCGCCCACGATCTGCCCCTTGGACAACGCGAAGGGTGAATCTGGTCATACCATCCTCTTCATCAACCATTCCAACAAAACCGCCGCTCTGGAAGAGCGGCGGTCAACGTCGTGGGATCCGACGTCCTACGCCTCCAGGCCGATGTGTTCAAGCGACGGAGCACTCGACTCCGTTATCATATCCGGCCGGCGGGTA